>CAYMCF010000034.1:0-9930 GCA_964388975.1 uncultured Candidatus Saccharibacteria bacterium
AAGCATAACACTATTCTTTTTTGTTGTCTGCTATCTGAGATTATGGAACAAGACCGACAAATTATTAGTAAGTCAAGGGAAATCTCCTCTTTGCGGGTAATTTTTTCTGGAAATCTCGCCAGCTTTATTGCATAAAATACCTTTTTCGAAGAGGATTATGGCTAAAGCCACTCTCAGCCGGGCGTCGTCTCGGAAGAAAAGTACTTTAATACTTTTCTTCTCTCGTCTCCTACGACTGAACGGACTTACGAGGAGGACTAGCGGCTCGGCCCTGCGACGGCAGGCGCCGAGAACGCGCCTCGAGAAAAAGTGTATTTATGCAACAAAGTCGAATTTGCCAAGAAATCACTTGCATTAGCAGAAAAAGTTCGCTATAATAAAAGTGTCCAAGCTTTGTAAAACTATGCAAAATAGTTTTTATTGAAAGAATTCCATTATGACAATGACGCCATGATGGCAAAATAATGGAATCTTTTGATCGAAATTGTTTTGCAAGGCTTGGACGCCCATCGTGGCGTCATTTTTGTTGCGGTTTGCATAGTATTCACTATTACTAATGTAGAATTTTTGTATCCGCAACTTTTGCTTATAAAATGCACCGCTTGGGTCTATCAACATACCTAAAGAGGAGGGCATGATGCACCAACATAAGAAAATATTAGTTTTTGATAAGTTGTGGAAGCGACTTAGATATAAGCAAAGTACAGAACTTAAATATCATAGTATTCCTAAAAGTGATTTAAGTTCTAAAAAGAGTTCTAGGCATTCTCAACTTATCAAGTTAAGTAATCATAACTTACGATATGTTTCTTATAGTATTCCTCTACTGTGCATCATGCTGCTTCTAGGGCTCGGAGTAATTATTTTAAACCCTACCATACAAAGCGAAACTTTTGCTCAAGAAGCTACAAATAATACTGGCGCAACTAAGCCTAGCAATCAACCGACTTCAGAAAAGTCGGGCGTTCTTGATGTGCAAAACACAGAGGAAGCGGAAAGTAGTGGCGATATTATCGAAGGAGAAGAATTGCCTCCCAATGAGAAAACAGCATCCGTAGAAAATGCTAATGAAGTTAATCTGGATGGTTTAATCATGCCATTAGCGACGAATTCGAGTGTTAGTTTAAATGTTTCTGATGAGGATATGGCGGCTACCACGGTACCAGTAACGGGTGTTGCTTATCGTAGTCATAATGTAACCGTTAATGCTACAGACATAAGTAGCTATAGCCTTACTATTTCATATGCTGAAGATAATGGCGCCATGCGCCTCGAACAAAATCAGAACTTCTCCCTAAGTGACGCCAACGGCACAACTATGATTAATATGGCTGAAGATAGTTGGGGCTGGACATGGACTAACACATCAACGGCAACTAACGACTATGCGGATCTAAACTATTACGGCATGCCGCAATTAGGCACATCTGCAATTAATAAATCAACTGGCTTAGTAACAAATGGTAGTCCTGCCGATCACAATGCGAATTTTACTGGGAAACTGATATTTGGTGCAAAATTTAGTTCCCAGCTGTCAGAGAAAGCGATGGGCACTTATCATACAAGCGCAATGCTTTCACTTGCTGCCATACCTAATTTTATTACGCAAAAGTGGAGCACTGGCATAGATTCAGGTATAGCAAATATGCAAGATATGACAGCAGAAATTTGCAATCAAGTTGATAAACCAACAAGCGCTAGCGACAGTGTGCCAACACTAGTTCTTGAAGATACTCGCGGTGGCGGTTACACGAATGGCAATAATGAGAATAGTTATATTCTTGCAAAACTCGGCGATGGAAATTGTTGGATGATGCAAAATATAAAGTTAACCGTAGAAGATCTTAATACTGCAACCGGTTCTACTAAATTAACTATCTTAAATTCTGATGTAGCTTCGGATACAGATATTAGCGGGACGACAATAAACACATTAAGCTCAAACTATTTTCGCAATGAAGACTATTATAAATCTATGATTTATAATCCAAGCGAAACTGAAAATAGCCGACAAAAAGGTTATGGAGCTTATTATTCTTGGTGTGCAGCAACTGCAGGCAAATGTTCAGCAGAAGCTAGTATTTGCCCTAAGGGATGGAAACTACCACTTGCTTTTCCAACAACAACATCTGGCACTAGACCTAATTATATGAACCTGAGTACTATTCAACTAACTTCTGGAAGAAGTAACGATTATGGACTATCAAACGCACCTGGTTATAAGGTTGGATATGGTTTCTTTACTCAAGCTGGTTACGTTAGCCAGTATGGCTTATCTAGCGTCGGCGACAGAGGCTTATATTGGACCGCTTCTCCTGATAGCACTATGAACGCCTATTATGCATATTTTTATTATATGGCTGACACTTCATACGAAAGCGGCAATCGTGGTCTTGGTATCCCTGTTCGCTGCGTTATTCAAGCCAGCTAGCATCTAAAGTAATAGCCAGCCTAAATCTCACCCTGTATATACATACCAGGTGAGATTTTAATAGTAAAATTCGCTTCGTTCTAAATATAATAATTAGTAATGTTTATACAACTAAATTCCGCCAAAATCGCGCGGACTTCCGCCACACTATGAGTTTCCATGAGGCGGGCGCGTAGCTCGGCCGCACCAGGGAACGAATTAATATAAATCTTGAAAAAATGTTTCAGCGGTTCAAAAGGCAGGCTGCGTACTTGCCCATCCATTTTTAGGGCAAATTCGGAGTCTTCACGCATGCGCTCCGCCTGCATCGCGCAGTGCTTGGCGTCTTGCGCTTCAAAAAGGTCTAAATGCAAATTGAGCAACGCCAATAATTCCGCCGGCGTACCAGTGTGGGTAGTAAAACAATACGGATTCTCAAACACACCGCGACCGATCATATAGCCATCCACGCCCGGATGCTGGTGAGCTAAAACCTGTACCTGCGCCAAATTCTTAATATCACCATTAATCACCAGCTTAGTAGCAGGTGCGATTTGGTCGCGATAGCGCACAATCTCCGGAATCAGCTCGTAATGCGCCGTAACTTTAGACATCTCCTTGCGCGTACGCAAATGCACCGTCAGGGCGGCTAAATTTTGCTGCAGTAGCAATGGCAACCAAGTTTGCATTTCTTCAAGATAAGTATAGCCCAAACGAGTTTTGACTGACACCGGTAAATTAGTCGAATCTTTGGCTCGATGGATACACTCCACCGCTAGCTCAGGCGTACGGATCATCGCGGCGCCACCACCCGCGTTATTGACATGGCGGTCAGGACAGCCCATATTAATATCTAGCCCAGCAAAACCCAGACCCTCCAGTGCCGCCGCTAGTTCCGCAAAATGCGCGGGATTTTTACCCCAAATCTGAGCAATAATCGGCGCATCACTCGGTGCTACCTCCAGGCGCTCCAAGGCATTAAAGCGCCCCTTTTCCGAGGCATAGCTAGAAACATTGGTAAACTCAGTATAGAAAAGATCCGGCCGGCCAGCTTTGGCCACTACTTGCCGAAACATCACATCGGTCACGCCTTCCATCGGCGCTAAAACTGTAAAACCTTTTGGCAACTTTTCCCAAATATTCTCGCTCATTGCTCTTTATTATTGCAAAAAATGAGATAATTGTCAAGGAAACAAAGCCTATTGCAACCATAGCCTTTGTTTTTTAGTGAGCTAGTACGCGAAAGAGATGAAGCACGCAAGCGAACCGTATTTGACATACGGAGAGCGCGTACTGGAATCTCTGACAAAGTAATAGCCGCTAAAAACAAAGGTTTAGAATGTGCGTATTTTGTCGAATGGGTATATGCGTAATACCGCCGGCCCAATAATCCGGCAAAACGGCACCGTCCCTAGCCCCGAGCGAGAATCAAACGAATGTGTGCCTTCGCGATTATCACCCGCCACAAATAGTTCGCCCGCCGGCACAATCATATCGACGTCGCCGCTAGAGTTTTGCTTAGGACCATTGTTTTCATCTACACGCGTATCATCATCGGGATGGAAACCATCGGGATATTCGTCATTATAGACCGTCAGCACACCGTCTTTTACCGTTACGCGCTCACCCGGGAAAGCAATCACCCGCTTAATAATATATTGATCGCGCTGATTCGCTGGCACGCCACAAGTTAGCGGGCCATGCGCATCGCCGTTGGCAAAGACAATCACTTGCCCACGCTTAGGGATATATTCTTGACCCAAAAAGTGCGCCCAGCTCACCGCGAAACGATTCACGATGATACGATCTTCATTATGCAGAGTATTCTCCATACTTTTACCCACCACATCATAAGACCGGTAAACATAAGCATTCAGTAGAAAAGTACCGACTATAACGGCTACCACAAAAATCGCCAGGCTCAATAAATCTTTTACTAGCGGGTGTTTTTTGAGAAAACTAGGCTTCACTTGCTCCATTACTCCATTGTACCACAATTATGATTTTTCGTGAGCTTTTTGCGGCTTTTTCTAGCAACTTTAATAAAAGCTTAAGAAAAAATATCATTACATATTTAATAAGTTTTTCCTCACAACTCAACTAGAATTTAAAATAATTTTAATTATTCTCTGCTATAATAATCTTATGGCTGATTACATATTTATTCGCAAAAGTCGCAACGCATTAAGTTCCTTAGTGCACATGGTACTTAATTTATTGCTGGCAGTGGTATCAATTGGTGCTACCGTAGTGACAGGAAACTGTATTATTGGTTTAGTATTAATTGTCGTAGCCAAGTGGCGAATTTTTGCGGTAAATCACCGCTATTGGTGGCTAAATATTCGTTCGAGTTTGGTCGATTTAATTGTCGGAGTGGGATTTGTATTGCTAGCTTATGCAGCTGGCTCCACTTTCTTACCAGTGCATTTTGTGCTCATGGCCGCTTACGCGATCTGGCTAATTTTTATTAAGCCGCGTTCCTCGCAAACTGCTGCTATGGTACAGGCATTAATTGCTGTATTAGTAGGCACCACCGCGGCAACGGTTTTTGGCGCCATTACGGATGCAGTAGTGCTAGTGATTGCCGAGTTTGTCATCGGTTACGCTGCCTCACACCACGTCTTAGTGCAGGGCGACGAACAAAAAGATAGTTCCTTCATCTCGCTAGTTTGCGGCCTATTCTGTGGGGAAATTGCTTGGCTCTCACATGCCTGGCTGATTCTTTACACCTTTAGCAGCACCGGCATCTGCGTATCACAATTAGCAATTCTGCTCACGATTCTCATGTTTGCTTATTTCCAGATTTACAAAAATCTCTCCAAGCACGACGGGAAATTGCAAATTCGCGAAGTAGCACTGCCCATCGTCTTTAGCTTAGTCGTTATTGCCGTACTCATTATTGGTTTTAGCCAGCCACGATTTAATATTCATTAGTAGCACCAGTTTATTATTAATTAATCTTACAACCTACAAGGAGGTATTTTTATGAACAAAGAAGAAAAACCTAAAACTACGGACAAACCTGCAGAAAAACCCACCGAGCCAGATACATCCGCACACAAAACTGCCGCCGCTGAGCATACCACCACTCACGCTACCACGCCAACTTCAGCCGTCCCAGCCGAACAGGCACACCCGGCTGCCAAAGTTGCCAAAAAAGCTAAAAAACATGCCAAAGTTGCCACACCAAAATCCGAGAAACCGGCGCGCTCTGATGCGGGCTTCCGCGTAACGGTAATTACTTTGATGATTTTGTCTTTCTGCGCTGCCGGGGCTGGCTTAGCTTTGTCAATTATCAATTATTGCCAAGAAGACGAGCCGATCACCTGGAACTTTAGCAACGATGGCAACCTAGCCAACTTCACTGAAGGCTCAGTAGCTGATGTTGCCTCCAAAGTGGCGCCGGGCGTAGTCTCGATTGTCACCGAAAGCCGCAGCACTGGGTTCTTTGGGCAATCTTCTACCCAAACTTCTGCCGGCACTGGTATGATCGTCACTCAAGACGGCTACGTTCTCACCAACAAACACGTAGTAGATGGAGCCAATTCAATCAAAGTCGTACTAGATAGTGGGGAAACTTACGATAAAGTCTCGCTAATCGGCACCGACCCGCTCAATGATGTAGCCTATCTCAAGATTAAAGACGTCAGCGGCTTGCCTACCGTCACGCTTGGTGATTCTAAGACCATTAGCGCCGGCCAGCAAGTCATCGCAATTGGTAATGCGCTCGGTCAATACCAGAATACTATCACTCAAGGCATCGTTTCTGGCACTGGCCGCTCCGTCACTGCCTATAGTAGTGATTATTCTTCCTCGGAAAATCTCACCGACATGATCCAAACCGATGCCGCCATTAACGCTGGCAATTCTGGCGGCCCCTTAGTAAATGCTGCCGGAGAAGTGATCGGTATTAACACCGCCACTAGCTCTGAAGCCGATGGGATTGGCTTTGCGATTCCGATTTCTAGCGTCAAGGGTATGCTGAAAAATATTATCGAAAATAATTCCGCCAGCCGCGCTTACCTGGGAGTCTATTATATTAATATTACGCCTGATGTAGCCGTTACTTACGATTTGCCAGTCTCGAGCGGCGCCTATCTTTCTGGTAGCGGGCAAAATCCTGCCGTCATTGCCGATGGCCCCGGAGAGAAAGCTGGCCTAAAAGAAAACGATATTATCACCGCCGTCAATGGCATCCCGGTCGGCAAAGCCGGTACCGTTTCTAGCCTTATTGGTGAATATGCTCCCGGCGATACCGTCAAGCTCACCGTCCTCCGCGATGGCAAAGAGCAAAGCATCAACCTCACCCTTGGTAGCTACCGCGAGACCACCAGCGCCAAGCGCGGCTAAACTCTACTCATCAAAATCTACCTGCTCAGGCAACCAGTGAATCTCCCCGGTCTCTAACTCTCGCTGGATTACCTGAGCAGGTTTGTGTACGTATTTATTTTGTCGTGAATCAAACCAATAGCGCCAGCCATCCTCAAACAACACACAAAAACCATTAGTTTGTAAATAGTGCAGCCCCGACTTTTCTGCCATCTTAATCAAATCTGCATGTTGGCAAGGATCGGCTTCCACCGCAACGTAGTCGACTAGCATCTGGTTACTATTCTGATAAAAATTAATCTCGTTGAAAAACTTCCGGTAGAGCGACAAACCGTTCAGGCCATTAGCATATAGTGCTTGGCTTGGCTCGTAGCTCAAAGCCTGCTGGTCTAGCCAGTCCCAATCGCGGTTGACATAGGGGAGATTGGCCACTACTACATTAAAATGTTCACGCTCATCCAAAAAACCCAATTCCCGAAACAAATTTGAGCGCACCAGCTCGATCCGCCCTTCATGTCGCGCATCGTTGAGCTGGGCAATATCTAACGCCCGCGGGCTAATATCCGACGCCAGCACTTGACTCTGCGGGAACTCCAAGGCCAGTGTAATCGCAATACAGCCGCTACCAGTACCAATTTCCAAAAAGCTTGGCCGCGGCGGTAGCTCAAGAGTCTTTACCGTATCAATGATCGCCTCGGTCTCAGGGCGGGGAATTAAAACACCCGGCAGTACATGGAATTTGCGCCCGTAAAACTCTTTTTGCCCCAAAATATACGCCAAAGGCTCACCCTGCGCCCGCCGCCGCAAAAGTTCCGCGGCAGTTTGCTGGGCTTTGGCAGTGATCTGCTCGGTATCATGAGCCGCTAACCAGCTCCGGTCTACTCCTCTCGGCGCAAAACATTGCAAAGCAATCAACTCCGCGTCCAGCGGGTTAATTTGGGTTTTGGCGGCTCGTAGCCAAGCTTTGATATCCATAAGTAATACCCTATCTTTCTATTGTAGCACACTTTGCTCAAAAAGTCAAGATTTTGAATACTAAATTTACTCAAAAAACTCAAAAATGTTGTAATTTAATGTTGTATTTTTTACAACATCCCCCAATCTCCGGCCAGAGGCGTCGAACTTACTGCGTCAATTGGCTTACTATGCCACCCAAGAAGTAAACTTTACCATCAGCCCGCTGAGCCATAGTATCGGCGCTCGGACCATAAGGGCCACCATGATTATAACCGGCCGACACCAGCTTAACTACGCCCTCCACATCAGGCAACTTTCCCCAGCTTTTGAATTCCCCTTGATCAAACGCCTTGGCTAGGGGTAGATACTCTACGGTACCATCGCTCATCAAGAAAAAGATTGTTCATTATCAAGCCCATTACCATATCCGTTTACAAAAACCTGCGTAACCTTATCCGCGTCAATATTAGTAATCTCTGCATCAATGTCTTTATCCCAGCCATTAATGTTTTTAAAATTTACACTCATACTAATTCTAGTCGGAATCACCCAATCCGCTGGGCCATCAATAGAAGTTAAATCAAATGCGCCACCTACCTGCTTACGCAAAAACACAAAACAATCACCATGGCTATCTCCTTGAAATAGCTCAATCGGTTCATTATTATGCTCATCATTCAACACTTGCGTCGGGCTAGTGATGAGCATATTATTGGCTATCTTAATATTCAGATCATTTTCCATATCATTTTCCGCGCTATCTTCCGGCTGCTCGCCCTGCAAATCTGCAATTTTTTGGTCTTTTGCGGAGATTTGCTGCTCTAGCTCTGTAATTTTATCACGATTTACCAGCCAGCCATACACGCCGGCGCCAATACCAGCCACCGCTAGCACTGCCAAAATAATCGTGATTGGCAAAAGTTTATTGGTAATTTTGAGCTTTTTCGATTGCGCAACCGTTGGTTGCGCAACCACTGGTTGTGCTGCATTTTTCTCCGAAACCAGTTGCAAATTATTATCCATTTTTGTCCTTTCTAGTTATTTTTATTCTCCTAATTTCCGCTCCGCCAGAGTTAGCTCGTGAATGAGGTCGTCAATCTCGCCATCCATCGCTGCGCCGATATTAGAGCGCGAATAATGCACACGATGATCAGTAATGCGATCTTGCGGGAAATTATAAGTCCGGATCTTTTCACTGCGATCGCCCGAGCCAATTAAGCTTTTGCGCGCATCACTAGCGGCCTGCATTTCTTCTTGCTTTTGCTTTTCTGCTAGCCGGCTGCGCAATACCGCCATCGCCTTGATACGATTCTGCTGCTGCGAGCGCTCGTCTTGCATCGCCACCACGATCCCGGTAGGCAAGTGGGTGATCCGCACCGCGGAATCAGTAGTGTTCACACCCTGGCCGCCATGCCCACCCGAGCGATAAATGTCAATCCGCAAATCTTCCGGCTTAATCTCAAGGTCGGTTTCGCTAGCTTCCGGCAGCACTGCCACCGTTGCGGTAGAGGTATGAATACGCCCCTGGCTCTCCGTCACCGGTACTCGCTGTACTCGGTGTACGCCACCCTCAAATTTTAGCTGGCCATAAGGCTTCTCACCCGACACCCGAATAATCACTTCTTTCATACCGCCGGCTTCGTTCTCATTTTGGGAAATCAACTCCACCTTGAGATGATGCTTCTCGGCATAGCGCGCATACATTCGATATAGCTCACCCGCAAACAGGGAAGCTTCATCGCCGCCCGCACCTGCCCGAATCTCCATAATCGCGGGCTTATCATCAGCCGGATCATGTGGCAAAAGGATCTCCTCCAGCTCGGCAGTTTTATCAGCAATCTTAGTAGTTAAGCTCTCAATATCCGCCCGCGCTAGCTCGCCCAGCTCTGGGTCTTCAGTAAGAAGCTTAGCCTCCGCTAAATTTTGCTCGGCCTGAGCAATTTCTTGTTTTAGCTCTAAAATTGTGTTAATTTCTGCCAACCGCCGCGACTTTTCTGCAAAATCCGGCTGCGCATACGCCTCGGGTGAGGCCAAAAAAGCCTCAATTTCTTGTTTTTCTTCAATAATCTTCTGGAAATCTATACTCATTTATGCTATTATATCATATATAGGGTGATTTAATAGCTAATTTAATGCATCCTATGGCACTTGGTGCGGTTCCAAGTATAAATATGAAATATGGCCTCTTGGCTCAGTGGCTAGAGCACTCCGTTCACATCGGAGGGGTCGCTGGT
>CAYMCF010000035.1:0-9595 GCA_964388975.1 uncultured Candidatus Saccharibacteria bacterium
CACCACAAGTAGTAGCTACTACCATCAAAGATATCTTCCAAATGCAACAAATGACACCGGAGATTTGTGCGTCTACCAATATTGGTGAAGTAGCATACTTACAAGACAATCGTGGTGGAGGATATGATAACTCGGAGAAACCGGGCATGAAAACTTATATGGTCAAAAAGCTCTCGGATGGGAATTGCTGGATGGGGCAGAATTTGAATTTGATAGATAAGGAAATCACACCGGCAAATTCAGATATAACTGAGAACTATACTGTTCCAAACCATTCAGTTTCAGATTGGACTTATGGAACCGCTAATCACAAAAACAGCTTGACATACTATGATTATGCCAACGATTCTTCCCAAGATACTTATAAATACGGAGCTTACTATTCTTGGTGTGCAGCTACAGCTGGAACGTGCACGTATAGTAACGAAGCTCCGAACAGCATCTGCCCGAAAGGCTGGCGTTTGCCTACCACTTATACAAAAACCACTGATGCTGGATATAGCTACAGTTATAACCAGCTTATAGCTAATAATAATTACTACAGAGTAGGTACTAACACAAGCTGGGAAAATGAGTCCAAAAGCAATGGCTATTGGCTTGGCGGTAAATCTGCTGGCGCCGCAGGCGCGGTCTTCTTTCCTGCTACTGGACGAGTTGATAATGGTCACATTAACTATGCTGGAGTGCATGGTAGTTATTGGACGAGCCTGCCATATAGCTTCGCAAACTATAAAGCATATGTATGGACGGTTTCAGTAACTTCAACGAGTTCAAATGAAATGACTACCTACAGTGGTTGTTCAATCCGTTGCATATCTCCGTCTACTGAGAATCTTTAGAACAATTAAGTTGAGCCTGAGTTGCGAGCTAAGGCTTAACTTCTTCAAAAAACAAAAACTTGAGCAGACCAGCTAGGTAAAAAGTTTACCTAAAATTGCGAAATTTTACTAGACATAATCGCTTTTGTAAGGTACAATTAAATTAGGAAGATTTAGTTATTTCCGCTTTAGTTTGAACGAAAATTCAACTTCAGCGGAGATTTCTTTTGGCTTTGGCACGATTCACCCAAACTCTTGAAATCCGCCATTTTCACCCCACTTCTCCAGAACTATGCTATAATGAGCATAATTAAAGTGGAGTTAGCATGATCACAAAAGCAATTATTCCGGTGGCTGGCTGGGGTACCCGTAGATTACCAATTACGAAAGTTGTCGAGAAGTCCATGTTGCCGGTGGGCAACCGGCCGCTGGTTGATTATTCGGTACAAGAGCTCATCAAAGCCGGCGTCACTGATATTTACATGGTGATATCTAACGTAGAGCCTTGCCAAGTCAAAGCTTTTTATCAAGATAATCTTGCGCTAAATCAGTATTTGATTGACCGCGGCAAAGATGATCGTTTGCAGCTCGCAAAAACTTTACCTGAGAATGTTAAGATTCATTATATCACTCAGGACCCAGCCGGTAAATATGGTACTGCGGTGCCGATTGCCATGGTAGTAGAAGAATACAATTTACACGAACCCGTATTAGTATTCATGGGCGATGATTTCATTTGGAACCCCAAAGGAGAGTCTTCCGCGGATTCGCTGCTGAAAACTTTGCAAGATACAGAAGACTCCGCCATCCTCGGCGTAGAAATTCCCCGCGACGAAGTGACGCGCTATGGAGTATTTTCGGTCAAAGATGGCTTGCTGACCGGCGTAGTGGAGAAACCCAGCGTAGAAGCCGCACCATCTAACCTTATTAACGTTAGCAAATACGTAATGTCACCTAACTTGCTTGAAGAAATCGTCAAGTATGTTAATGAGCATAATTTTGGCCCTAAAGATCAAGAATACGTCGTAACTGATCCGATTCAAAGCTACATTGACAAGGGCGGCATTATGCGCGTTGCCACCACTGATGGCGAATATCTTGACGGCGGCTCTACCGAAGGCTGGCTACATGCCAATAATGTAGTCTGCAAAGCTTAATTTCTCTATTCACCCCTGTACGCATTATATCACCAGATGAATAATCTTTTTGACAGATGCGCTAGGAAATGCCATTTTTCTGGAAAAGTCTAGGAGCTTTATGCGTTCTGTGATATAATAGTTTTATGAAAACTTCGCATGTAGAACCTAGTTATCAAGAAATGATCGGCCGCGTAGTCGAGCGCTTGCGTACTGAAAAAGGCTGGACGCAAACCCAGCTGGCGGAAGCGATCGGCAGCAGCCAGTCAGCTATTCACCGGATCGAAAAAGGTCGACAAAATATTTCTCTGGAACTCACCAAAAAACTTTCGCGAGCTTTGGGCGGGCAGATTCTCTCCGTCAACGATAGTGTTTCACAAAGTTATCGCATCCGCGGCGGGCTAGAACTACATGGTGAAGCCACGATCAATACTAGCAAAAATGCCGCAGTAGCTCTGCTTTGTGCTTCCCTGCTTAATTCCGGTACCACTACGCTCAAACACCTCGCTCGGATCGAAGAAGTTTTCCGGATTATTGAAGTATTAGAATCGATTGGCGTGAAATGCCGCTGGAGCAATGATAATCGTGACCTAGAAATCACTCCGCCAGAAACTTTACAGCTCCACCACATTGACGTAGAAGCCGCCCGCAAAACCCGCTCGATTTTGATGTTCATGGGGCCATTGCTGCATAAGTTTAAGAAGTTTCGTTTGCCCTATGCCGGTGGTTGCACCCTTGGCACGCGCACCATTGAACCACATTTGCGGGCGCTATCAGATTTTGGTTTGAATGTTGACGCTGCCTGCTGCAGTGGCTTCTACGAAGCTACTGTCGCTCCCACCAAGCATCCGCAGCTCAAAGATACTCGCACCGTAGAATCAGTGCGCTCTTTCTACCCGGCCAAGAAAATCGTTTTGATTGAACGCGGAGATACTGTTACCGAAAATGTTTTGATGGCAGCGGCACTTTATCCTGGTGAAACTACTATTGTGGGAGCTTCTTCTAACTACATGGTGCAAGATTTGTGTTTCTTTCTAGAAAAACTGGGAGTAAAAATTCGCGGCATCGGTACCACTACGCTCACGATTCGCGGCAAGGCAGAAATCTCCATGGACGTAGAATATTCCCCTGCCGAAGACCCGATCGAAGCTATGTCTTTTATCGCTGTAGCTTTAGTAACCAAATCTTGTCTAACTATCCGCCGCGCTCCGATTGAGTTTTTAGAGATTGAGCTTGAAATTCTCAAAAGTATGGGCGCGCGAATTGATTGTTCGCCAGAATATTACAGCGCCAACGGCCGTACCCGTATCGTCGACCTAAAGATTCACAAATCCGATCTCACCGCTCCGACCGACAAAATTGCACCGATGCCTTTCCCCGGCCTTAATATTGATAACTTACCATTTTTCTCCGCCATTGCCGCGACTGCTCATGGCCGCACTTTGATTCACGACTGGGTGTTTGAAAACCGCGCTGTTTATACTACCTATCTCGAGCAACTAAATGCGCGTGTAGAACTGCTAGATGCCCATCGCGTCTATATTGAGGGGCCGACTAATTGGCGGGCTGCTGAGCTAGTAGCGCCGCCGGCCCTGCGACCAGCCGTCGTAGTAATGATTGCGATGCTGGCGGCACCCGGTACGTCAATTTTGCGCAATATTTACTCAATTAACCGCGGCTATCAAGATTTTGCTAGTCGGCTTAATCAACTCGGGGCGGATATTAAACCATTGCTAGAGATTTAAAGTATCGTTGCATAAATACCTTTTTCGAAGAGGATCCGGACGTCACGAGGAGGACGAGCGGCTCGGCCCCGTAACGACGGGCGCCGAGAACGCGCCTCGAGAAAAAGTGTATTATGCAACGATATGATTTATCATAAACAGAATAAAAATAACCACAGCGGATTAACTTTTTAGCAAAGCGGTTTAGGAATTTCTGGACTTTTATTCGTGCTAGTGCTTGTTATTTTGAGAAAATTTGCTATATAATGCGCGCATGAGCTAGGCTACGTTCACAACTCAACGTTTATTCGGCTCAAACATGCTATAATATATATTAACAAAGGAAGGTAATATGACGAAAAAAGTTACAAAATCAGAAATGGCTGGCGATGACGCTGGCAAAAAGCAAGCCCTCGACCTCGCGATTCAGCAAATCACCAAGCAGTTCGGTACTGGCGCAATCATGAAACTCGGCGAAACTCGCAAGATTGATGTGGAGCTGTTGCCTTCCGGTTCGATTTCTTTGGATTTGGCTTTAGGTGGCGGCTACCCCAAGGGGCGCATTATCGAGATTTATGGCCCTGAATCCTCTGGTAAAACTACTTTAGCCCTCCACGCAATCGCGGAAATGCAAAAGCAAGGTGGGCAAGCGGCATTTATTGACGCTGAGCATGCACTAGATCCATCTTACGCGAAAAAAATTGGCGTCGATACGGATAACTTATTTATCTCCCAGCCGGATAACGGTGAGCAAGCCCTGGAGATTTGCGAAACTTTAGTACGCTCTGGTGCGGTAGATTTGATCGTGGTAGACTCTGTAGCTGCTTTAGTACCACAAGCTGAAATCGATGGCGATATGGGTGATGCCCAGATGGGCTTGCAGGCACGCTTGATGTCGCAAGCGATGCGTAAACTCACCGGCATTATTGCCAAATCTCGTGCCACCGTTATTTTCATTAACCAAATTCGCATGAAGATCGGCGTAATGTTTGGCAACCCTGAAACTACCACCGGCGGCAATGCCCTGAAATTTTACGCTTCAGTGCGCATGGACATTCGGCGCATCGGTCAAATCAAAAATGGTGAAGATATTGCCGGCAACCGTACTAAAGTTAAAATTGTTAAGAACAAAATTGCTGCACCTTTCCGCACCGCCGAGTTTGACATTATGTACAACGAGGGTATTAGTAAAACCGGTGATATTCTCGATGTCGCTATTGCCAAAGGTATTATTGACAAAGCCGGAGCTTTCCTGAAGTACAATGGTGAAACTATTGCGCAAGGCCGCGAAGCTGCCAAAGCTTTACTCAAATCTACTCCTGAGCTGATGGACGAAATCGAACATAAAGTCCGCGTGGCCGCCAAGATCGACCCCGAAGATGAAGAATCATCCACCGCAAATAATAATGCCGAGCCAGCAGAGCCAGTCGCCGAAAATTAATGCTCGATATCAAAAGCCTTAGCGATGATCTAGAACAATCATCCGCTTCGAAATCGCCCGTTTCGAAAACTACACGCCAAACAGCTGCCCAGAAAACTCAGCCAGCCTTGGTAATTACTCAACTAACTTCTGGCGTACGCGATACTAATCGAGTGAATGTTTTTGTAGACCACAAGTTTGCTTTCTCGCTGGACGTAAAACAAATTATCGACCTAGAAGTAAAAGTTGGTAAACAACTCACGCCCACAGAGCTGCAAAATTTGCGTGCAGCCTCGGAATTTGGCAAACTTTATCAACGAGCCTTAGAGTGGGTACTGACGCGACCGCGTTCGCTCTGGGAAACGCGTGATTATTTGCGCCGCCGCCAGCTTAAGCGCCAACAACTTAATACTAAACGCGCACGCGAAGAGTTAAAACCTCTGCCGGAAATCGCTAGCACGACTATTGATCTTGTAATTGAGCGTTTAGTGCAACGTGGCTACGTTGATGATTATAAGTTCGCAACCTACTATGTAGAAAATCGTTTTACTAAAAAAGGTATCAGCAAACTACGCTTAAGTATGGAGCTACACAAAAAAGGTATTACCGAAGATGTTATCGCACAAGTGCTGGCTGATACGAATCGAAATGAAACCGACGAACTCACCAAAATGCTCCTCAAAAAACGTAATAAATATACAGACGAAAAGTTAATCGCCTATCTCGTACGTCAAGGCTTTAATTATGAACTTGTAAAAGAAGCTGTGGCAAAATTTCCGCAAGAATAACTTATTTAGCACAATTAGTTTAAAAAATGTTATAATTAAACTATGTTAGTAAATGGTTCTGCTTTACCAAATTGTCCGATTCTAAGTTTGCATATTGGCGGAGAAATTGCCCGCGTCACTGAGCCAATTATTGACCCAAACACCCTCAAGATTATTGGCTTTCGCGCAGAAGGTAAAATGCTGCGTGATGACGTAGGAGAAATTTTACCGATTGACAGCGTGCGCGAGTTTTCGCGTATGGGGATGATTATTGATTCAATTGACGAATTTGTAAATGCAGAAGACATTGTTAATATCCAAAAAATCTTGCAATTAAATTTTTCGCTGGTAGGACTAAAAGTAGTGACCCGCAAAGACGCTAAAATTGGCAAAGTAGCCGACTACACCGTAAATATCAGCGACTGGAATATCCAGCAGCTCATTGTGCAGCGCCCCATTATGAAAGCTCTATTTGACCCACAACTAGTTATCCCACGTAAACAAATCATTGAAGTTAATGATTACCAAGTGATAATTAAATCCGAACACGACCGCGCCAAAACCAAAGTGGCCACTCCCGCCACCACTTTTGTGCCAAATTTCGTCAATCCTTTCCGCGAACCAGATTTTGCCAACGAGAAACAAACCAAAGATAACTAATTTAATAAATTTAAGCCTAGAAAAGCCCGGCCATTACTGACCGGGCAGGGGAATGTGCTTGAGAGTTAGGATGCGCCTAGTATAAGTGCCACAGCCAAAGCTTAGCCATTGCTGGGCTTGCCAGCCACCACAATGGTTTCGCCGGCCTGCACTTCGGTGTGCTCGGGGTCAGAAACTTTGCGCTCGCCCAGAGTCGGCGTCTTGCCGGGCGCCACCACGACCCCAGCCCGCTTCAGGATACTGGCCACAGTGTCGCCAGGCCGCCAGTCGATCCACATCGGCTTGCTGCCAGCGCCCACCGCCACTGTCACAGTAGTAGAGTTAGCATTCGCTTTGTTCTTCAGGATGTTCATGTTTTTACTCCTTTCAAATTTAAGAAAAATCGTGCGAGTGGTAAAATTCAATCGGCATATTCCGATAGAATCGCGTTAAGATACGCGTAATTTCGGCCGCCATATAGGCAGAGATATAGCCAATATTACGCGCGCCACATTCCAGAGCCGTAGCTTCAGCGTCGGGAAATAGCCAATCAGATTCGTAAATCTCAGCATGCTCGTAATCAGCCGGAGATAGCGCAAAAATCGCAGTCTCCTCACCAGCACTACGCCCATCGACATAGAGCACGACATCCAAAAAATTTTGCTTAATGGCTTCCCAAATTTCTTTGCGGCTTGCCATTGAATCGACGCCAGCAATTACTACACCAGAAAGTTGAGTGTTGGCCGTCACGCGACCATAATGTGAATAAACTTTCAGTTGGTCGCCAATGTCAAAACGATAATACGTTTCTTCCCTGACGGGCGGATCCATTCCGACATCAAGGCAAAAATGTGGTCTTGTTTCCATTAGATAGCGGATCACCCCCGCCATAGCGTCAACTTTGTAATTCCCCGCCATGCGATAGCTATAAGCCACCTCGGTAGGGCAGTTGCGCTCCTCTAAGACATCGTTATCCCAGACGTGAATCTCGCACACGCCCATCTTGGCCAGCAACGGGCCTACTAAATTATTGATGCCGCCGGCGCCGATCAAATGCACCGGCCAATGCCACTGCTTCGGATCGAAAATTTTCTTCTGATCAGAATAAGAATAGTAATCCATTGCTAAACGCCCCTCCCGGTTTCTTCACCAGCATGTCTACTTCTGCTGCACACTTCATCCGCAGGTCTGGATCTTCTTGAGGCTCCAAGCAGACGTCCAGCTCAATATTCGCTAGACGCAACGGCCGGAACAAATCCAAACGCGCCAAGAATTCTCCTTTGAGATTAATTACCATGTTCACTACCCAGTCCGACTCCCAGGCTTCAATATCGCGCAAATCTTCGGGAGACCAGAATGTCGGGCTTTCGCCATGCGAATGCCACCGGAACCGCAGCTCCTCGGCCCGCTCTGGATCTCGCTGAATCAACTTATAGATAATGGAGTTCAGGGCGCCTTCTTCAAACTGGCTGTGCTCTGGAGTTACTTGTTGTGATGGCAAGAAAATCTCTATCACCTGCAGCTTACGCTGGTCCGGACTCGCCCGAATCGTGCCAATGCCGGTCACTTCGTGCGGCGCACATAGCTGTGCATAATAGTGCATTTGCTGAAGAACCTGCGCAGGAATCGACAAAATCATAACTTTTACCCCTTTCTAAGATGACGCCACCACCAGACGGCGCGACGTACGGTTTTGACTTTGCGGAAACAATCAGGAATCCTACTGCGAATCGATTCGCTGTTTACCGAATGCAAACTATCGACAATCAGCGCCATCGCCTCTACAATTCTCCCCTCCTCTACATATTCTGTAATAGTCTCCGAGCGCGTACCAAAACAGAATCCGCTGAGAGTCGAATAATCCGGATCCAAAGAAGTCGCATTGAGCTTCCTGCCCGAGCGCGCGTGGTTACATTCAAAATCGGTTGTTTTGAAAATAATGACATAATCGCCAAAATCATACAAATCGCCCTGATAAGACACTCGTACTTTCACTAAGACTTTCAGCAAATATTCGTTACGATGCTTTTTATCCGGCGGTTTCACCCAGGCCACGCCGCGCATACCCAAGATCGCTCTGAGCTCAGCGTCGGATTGCTCATTGGTAATAGCTGCAACTTGCGCTCGTTGCAAATCTTCTAACTTTGTCTGCGCCGTACCCAAATTCCGCTGCACCGCCTGCACGCGCCGACCAAGCTCCGCTAAATCTTGCCGATAGCCATCTACGGCATGCTTAGCAACTTCCAAGGCCTGCTGATGCAGTTCCTGTGTACGCGCCGTCCGCGCTTGATAGTAAGCGTAACGCATCTTCGCAGTGCACCTTGCCGGCTTTGGCAGCATAATCTGTGCGATGTCTTCCTCGCTCAGCTCAGCTTTGGCCAGCTTTTGCACTTCTTTACGCTCCAGCTGGAACAAATTCAATTTCCGGCAGAGCAAGCAGCAGCCACTCACTAACATAAAGGGCAGCGCTGCAAACATGGCGCAAAAGGTCAAAACTTCTCCGACCGTCCGCATGGGAAAGTCCACAAAATAATACTTCTTATCGCGTTGCTTATAGTAAGTATAAGCCATACATCCCGAGATAAGCACTATCGCCGCTAGCACCAAGCCAGGCCAAAACTTCGACATTGCTTGGATACGTTGTACAAACGGGCGTATGTCTTTTAGCGGGATAAGATAAGTTTCCGGATCGACATCTTTTTTGTACCCACCACCAAAAAACTCCCACACTAGTTGGCGCTGCTCAAGATCTAGCGCGTTGTACCGCTCGGCCGCCTCATTGTAGCTACGATTTGTGCTATTATCAGCCGCAATTATCAAAGCCGAGACCCCCAAAATGATCATCGCTACAATGACCGCCGCCAGCAAGAATACGCCGCCCGTCTTCCAGATCTCCTTGAGGTCAAGCTCATCGTACTGGCCTAGGCGCAGCTCTTTTTGCTTCCGCATTTGGAATCACCTTTCCTTTCTCTCAAACAAACTGTTAAACAACTACAGAGCATAAAAATTTACTCCGCTTTACTCTAAAATAATATCAGGGCTAATACCAAAAATGTGTTGTTATCTACCTCTTATTCTCCAGATAGCAAAC
>CAYMCF010000036.1:0-9501 GCA_964388975.1 uncultured Candidatus Saccharibacteria bacterium
TCTACCCCTATTATTAGATGGTATTCTCGGAAAATGACCGCTGGTCTTCGGAACAGCAGGTCGTGGGTTCGAACCCCTCCGGGTGTACCAAGCCAGTCGGATACCAGAAGTCTCTAGAGGAGCTTCTTTTTTGATGATATATTTTATTTGGCCTTTCGTACTGGATGGCGAATAACTGTCTTGAGTTTTTCTATCGCGCAGCGGCGTGGGTCGCTCAAATAAATCTCATGATGGTAGCGGGGATTCTGAATATCCAATTCATAGCCATTCTCTTGCAAAAACTCATGCATCAAATTTACCGTAGCCGGCTCATCGTCATAACTACCAATGTGCATACACTGTACGCACAGTCCCTCATTATAATTCCAAAATTCTACCTTGGTAAAATCCTGCCCTTTCTTATTAGCAGCTTCTGCCACCGCCCAATCAAAATCAGCTTTAGTGACAAAATCTGGCAAGCGAATTGCCGAGATAAAATGCATATCATCTTTGCGGCTATAGTCTAGATTCCCCACTACACCATCTTGCCACCAGAAACCTTCCAATGGCGGCACTACATAATCAAAATACCCCGCGATTTTATGATCGTCCTTCTTGCTCATTTTGATCGTAAAAGCAATCGCATAGAGTAAATTAATACTTTGTTTATATTCACCGCCCTCTACGTTTGGGTTACCTTTACCGCGCACTGCTAAATAATTTATGCTCGGCAGCTCCACCAAACTCGGCTGAAGCTTAGGCTGATAAAATTCTTTATATTCTTTTTTATAGTCAAATGCCATAACATTATTATAACCCAAAAATCACAAAAAATATTACGCAAAAGCTAAATATGTGTGATATAATAGAATTGTTATTCAGCACAGTCGAATTTTGGGTAATACTTAAAATTCAACAGAAAGCTTGGCACCGCGAGGCGTCTAACTGTTGAATAGTATTATTCATCGGCTGGGCTGAATAACAACCTCGTGGTGCCATTTTTGTGTATCAAGTATTTTACATGAAAGTGATATGCTGCTAAAAGTTAACTTTTTCTTAGTTATGCTAATTTCTACAAATACAAGTTGGTGCATATTTGTAAAAATAATAAACTAGAGAAGAAGCTAAGCTAATAAGATTATTATGGAATAAGCAACATAGTAAGCTATGTAGTGTATTTTTGATGCTAAAATGCTTCCTCTATTACTTTAATAACTATTGGTATAGTTATTCATTTATACAAAAATGGCTCTACTTGGAAATAAAACTAGCAGAAAGTTAAGAAAACCTAAGGAGGGCAATGATGCAAAGAAAGAAACCAAGAATAACTTTAATCCCAAACTTAAACTTATTAAAAATATCAAAATGGAGTTTTGCACTATCAAGCCTTGCCTTATGTTTTACTTTTAATTTATTAATAAATAATTCAACCTTCGCTGCGCAGCCGACCATTTCTTTATCAGTAGCTACGCCAGAACTTTCTACTATGGTAGCGCCAGGAGAAATTGGATATTTAAGTAGTAATGTAACGTACAGTGTAAATAATGCCGAAAGTTATACCTTAAAAGTTTCTTACGCAAACGGCAGTAGTAGCTTAGCCAATGGCAATCAAACTATACCAGGAGTAGGTACTAATGGCGTAACTGGCACCGCTATGAAAAGTACCGACGCAAACGCTTGGGGATATAGCTGGACAAGTAGTAGTAATACGAATTTAGATAATTTAGCTTATTATACAATGCCAGCTTACAATAACAATCTTACTGGCACAGATTTTGCGAGTGGATATTTAGATGGTGGTACTGGAGATAAGGCTAGTACTACTCAAAAGATCGTCTTTGCGGCTAAGTTCGCGAATGATAATGAATACGCCGGGCACTATACATCTAAGCTTTTATTATCACTCGTTGCCACGCCAAAAGCACTTGGTAGACAATGGAGTAATGGCACGTATTCTGAGATTACTACTATGCAAGAAATGAGCACAGATATCTGCAATCAAGTAAGCACCCCAACCAGTGCAAATAATGTTCCAACCTTAATCCTTGATGACACGCGTGGCGGCGGCTATACTAACACCGATAGTAACGGAGCCTACTCTAATAGTTATATTATTGCTAAGCTAGGTGATGGGAATTGTTGGATGTTGCAGAATATGAAGCTAGACTTAAATGTCGCAAACTCTTTAACGCCTAACAACTCCAACGTTTCAAGTAGTTGGCCTGCTACTTCTGCACTGGCTACATCTTGGATCAAAGATAGCGCCAAACCATACTACTGGAAAGGCTCTACTGCTCTTAATGACAAGTACCAGGAAAAATACGGCAATTATTATAACTGGTGTGCCGCTACTGCAGGCACCTGCGTAGATAGCGGTGAAGCAAAAAGCAGCATTTGCCCGAGGGGGTGGCGGCTCCCCACTGGCAATAAAACCTCTGGTCAATCCGGATACGATTATAGCTTTAATAAACTTGATGCCGTCCAAAGTGGCTCTTGGACAAGCGCCAACGATAATGGCTTATCTAAAGCCCCTGGTCGTTACCTCGGCTACGGCTTCTTCCCAGCCGCTGGCCGCATCGAGAACGACTCTTTCAGTAATATTGACTCCGTTGGTAGTTACTGGTCTAGTACAGCCAACGACGCAATGTATGCCCATTGTATAAGCATGAATAGCACCTTAGTATACAAGTCCGACCGTTACTACCGCTGGGCTGGCACTCCTCTCCGCTGCGTCGCCCCAGCCAGTTAAATTTTAACTTACAAAAACTAGGCTTAGTATTCTTAAGCCTAGTTTTGTTTGCAATAGTTTGATTCTACTCCGCTTTCTTCCCATCAATCATGAGGATGAATTTCGTGCTGCCCTTAGCATCATCTGCAATGCCAGCATAATTATTATATTCATCGGCTAACTTAGTGAGACGTTCGAGCTTATTAGAAGTATTACGCACTTTATTATTCACAAAATTATTTAAAGTCTGAATACCCTCGCGGTCAAACTTTTGCATACCATTATTTAATTCGTTCGCACCATCCAAGAGTTTATTTACGCCGCTCATCATTGCATCCATCAGAACCTCCAGCTTATCGCTCAGGCCGGCGCGGATCGAATCATCTACCTGGCTGGCTACTTGGCGGGCGGTTTGCGCCGCAGTAGTTTCGGCCACATTCACCATAGCACCATACATACTTTGGAAAAGTTTCTCCTCGATGCCAGCTACGTTCAAAGTTGGCAAGTTTAGGCTCTGCATTTGACTGGCCACTTGTTGCTCCACTACCGGGCGTACTTGCGCAGCTACAGTTTGATAAGTCGTGCTAGTAGGATCGTTACAGCTAGCGACAGCACTGAGCGGCAAGGCTCCAGCTGTTTGCGCTTCATTCTGACTAGCCAAAAAGTTCACACATTGCGCGGGAGTTTGCGCGACCGTTAGTTGTTCTACCAGGTTGGCTGCCAAATTATTCAGCATCGTACTGGCATTTTGCAAAGCCTCCAACTCTGGCAAGTTACTAATCTGGGTATGAATTTGCGCCCGAATTGTACTTTGTTGCGCCGCCACTTGCCGGAGCGCTGAGCTGGCTGCGGTATAAGCAATTTGGTCAAGCGTGGTTTCGTTCAAGAATTTCCCCATGCTAGCTAATTGCTGCTTAGCTTCCGCCAAAGCTTCACTCATCTCTGCCACGCCATCGCGCAAAGCCGTAGTGCCTGCTACCAAGTCCTTACTGCCGCTAGCGAGTTTATCGGCATCCGCATATAGCCCATCTAGCTCACTAAAGATTTTCAGATCGTTATCGTCCAAGATCTTTGGCGTCACAATACTGTAAATGTCGTTAAGCTCAAACTTATCCGTATCGTAAATGATTACTACTTCATCCAAGTTTTTCAGCTCATCTAGTTTTAGGCTATCATAGAGCCCAGGTGCCACCACTGCCGCTACCGCCACCGTCCGGCCGTTACTGATTGCTTTACCATTAGTTACCGCAACATTGCGCACACTATCTTCTGGCAAAGTCGTACTGACCGCCGCCACAAACGGCGTATATAGATCTCCTATTTTCGACTTATTAGTATAGTGTAGCTTTATTTCCACTTGACCACTCTTACCAAGCATTTCGGTCAGTGACTTATTTTCTCCATTCAGCGTATAAGTCACCTTGAGCGCTACTGGCAGATCTTGAGTAGTTTTACCGCTATAATAAATATCTTTACCCTTAGCCTCCCAAATTAGATTTTCACCGTTCAAGGTAAAACCCTCAAAACCGTTTAGGTTCTCAATTCCATCTAGGACAGTTTTAGTGGTAATTTTGTCAGCTTGTTGATCGTTTTGTAAATGCTCCGTCACCGAAACATAATCTACTTCCCCGCTTGGCAAAAGTTTGGCATAGACGGTTTCGTCTTGTGATAAAGCTGCTGCGTTTAGTGGCATAGCTATTGGCGCTAAGGCCAAAGCTGCCGCCAAACCACAACAAATTGCTTTCTGATTCTTACCCATATTTTACTCCTTAATTTCCTTAACTTTTCTAAAACCTACGGTGGTTTTACGAATAAATCCATCAAACGTAATCAAAAGCGCTGGCACCACTATCACCACTACCGCCATGCTGATAATCGCCCCGCGCGCAATCAGCGTACACAGCGAACCAATCATATCAATTTGTGAGAATAGCCCTACACCGATCGTAGCCGCGAAGAAGCACATGGCACTCACGAAAACCGACTGAATCGAACTGTCCAAAGCCCGCTTGACCGCCTGCTTTTTGTCTTGACCAGCCTGACGTTCTTCGAGATATTTCGTAGTGAGCAAAATTGCATAGTCAATCGTCGCGCCAAGCTGGATCGTACCTATCACAATCGACGCCACAAACGGAATCGAAGTGCCAGTAAGATAAGCCATACCCATGTTTAGAAAAATCGCAAACTCGATTGCTGTCATCAGAAGCACTGGCAGAGAAATTGACTTCAGTACTAAGGCCATAATGATAAAGATCACCGCAATTGAAGTAATATTCACACTAGCAAAATCGCGATCAGCTATTTCTACCAGATCTTTCATCAGCGGGCCTTCACCAGCTACAATGGCGCCATCATCATACTTGCGGACGATTTCGTTCACGTGGTCAATTTGCGCATTCAGCTCATCAGTAGCAATGCCATAATCCGACAGCACCAAGACCGCCACATAATTCTCCGTTTCAAAAATCTCCTTGGCTTCGTCGCTTAATAGCTGCTCCGACAAGCCATATTCCTCCAATAAGGCCGGGCTCAACACTGCATCAATCCCCTCTAGCTCACGAATTTCTTTGGTCATAGCTTGTCGGCCTGCTGTAGAGAGATCGCGGCTAGTCAAAATCATCATTTGCGATTCCATGTCAAAATCTTCGCGTAAGCGTGTAGTAGCCTGAGTATATTCGTACTCCGCCGGAATTGAAGAGTCAAGTTTATAATAAACTTCCACTTTATTGTAAATAATATAAGCCGGAATTAGCAATACTGCGAAAGCCACCAAAACCGCTTTATGATATTTGAGGATGAAATTCTGCACCGCCGTAAACTTCGGCACCAACGGCCGGTGGTGCGTTTTTTCTAGCAACTTATCGCAGACCAAAAGTAGCGCCGGGAATAGAGTCAACGCACAAATCAAACCAATTAGCACGCCCTTCGCCATCACAACGCCAATGTCCGTACCCAAGCTTAGACTCATCGTACATAATGCCAAGAACCCCGCGAAAGTCGTTAGCGAGCTGCCCAATACCGAAGTAGTAGTTTCTTGAATTGCTACCGACATTGCCGCCAAACGATCTGATTCCTGTTTCTTGGCGGCTTCATATTTGTGATACAAGAAGATTGAGAAATCCATCGTCACGCCCAGCTGCAAGACCGCACTAATCGCCTGGGTAATGTAAGAAATCTCACCCAAGAATACGTTTGTCCCCATATTGAATAATAGCGCCACGCCAATACTACCAATCAGCAAGAACGGTACCACATAGGAATCCAAAAAGAGCAACAAAACAATCAATGATAATCCTACCGCAATTGAAACGTACAGCAAAGTTTCGCTCTTAAACAAATTCTTCGTATCTAGCACCATGGCGCTCATGCCACCCAGCAAGCATTTTTGCTCAGCCAGACTGCGAATTTCTTCTACTGCCGCTAAGGTAGCTTCGTCACTCGTACCATTCGTAAAAGTAATTACCATCAGCTGCGTGCCATCATGAGTAAGTTTTTCTCGTACTGCGCTAGGTAGAAAATCTAGCGGCACTGCCGTACCGGCTAAATCCACAATAGTCAAGACTTGACTTACGCTATTCACTTGCTTAATTTCCTCTTCCAGCTGCAAAAGCTCCTTCTGGGGCATTTTTTCTACCACTGCTACCGAGAATGCACCCATGCTAAACTCTTCGGTCAAGATTTCCTGCCCTTCTAGAGTTTCAATATCGGATGGTAAATACACTAGTAAATCGTAATTAACCTTGGTCGAAATATATCCCCAAAGCGCCGGAATCAGTAGTAGCACCGACAAAATCACGATTGCCCAGCGGTGTTTACAAATAAAATCGCTAATTCGTTTCATATTTCTCCTTTAGTTTAATATTACAGGCTGACTTTTTGGCAAATTTTTCGGCTTCCCGAAGAGACATGCCCAGGAAATAACCGTATCATCCGGGTTATTCAGAAGCAAATCCCCGAAAAATGACCGTTGGTCAGTTTCTGTAGCACATTATAGCGCAAAAATGACCGTTGGTCAATATTTTTCCGAAAATATGACAAAAATGTAAGCTAACAGAGAGAAAATAATTAGATTGCAGATTGACCGTTGGTCATTTTTTGTCAATTTTTGTCCAAAAATGCTCGCAAAAATTTGCTTTTTCCGAGATTTTGTGTATACTTAGGGTATGACTAAGCAAAAATCCGCTAAACTTGATAAATCTACTCGGATTTTGGATGCGGCTTATGCTTTATTCTTGGAGCGCGGTGATGTTGATATTCCGATTCGCGATATTGCCGAACGTGCCGGCGTAGCCAAAGGCACTTTTTATCTTTATTTTCATGATAAGATCGAGCTGCGCGAGCGCCTGATTACTCAAAAATCCCATGAGCTTTTCCAAAAGGCCCTCTATGCCCTAAGGATGTCGGATGTCTACAACTTTGAAGACCAAATCATTTTCGTCATCAATTATCTCATCGATGAGCTGGACCATAATCAAATGGCACTGCGTTTAATTGCTAAGAACTTATCTTTCGGGATTTTTAATAATCGCGTTCAAGAGTACGTCACTGATGACAAATCCAATATCGTCCGCGCCTTACTACAGGCAGCTCGCAGTAACGGCATAAAAGTTCGTAACCCACGAGTATTATTATTTATGATCGTCGAGTTAACCAGCTCAACTTGCTTCTCCTGCATCCTCGAGTCGCGCCCGCTCAGTATTCATGAGTACAAGCCTTACCTCTTTGCTACTATTCGCCAAATGATTCGGGCGGCCATCGAAACAGACCGCCCGCTAGACCATTAAGCCGAATCATTATTGTTCTTGTTTCTTGGTTGCAGCCTTCGCTTTGGCGGCAGCTTTGCGCTCTTTGAGTTCGGCAGCGACTGCTTCGGTATGCTCAACTAAGTGCGCGCCAAGGTCAGCTTCTTCACGCTTAAAATTCGCAATAGTTTGCTTGGCCAGCTTCAAGGCTACATCCACCCGCTTCATTAGATCTTTACATTTCGGATCACCGTCATAAGCTTTGTGATATTTAGCAGCTAGCTTTTCCAGAGGCTTAGCTTCATCTTCTTCGCTAGCACCAGTACAGGCTGCAGTGAAGAAAACCACCATTTCTTCCGGATTGTCGCCAAACTTTAGCCCTAGCTGATCAAAAGATTCTACGAGATAAGTAATGGAATAAGCCCCTACTTTAATCGGTGCACCATGCATTAAGAGCTGCTCCAGGCCAAAGCCAGCCTCTTCGCGCGGCACTGTTAGGTCATTGATTGCCTTATCTAAAGTTAAATCAGCTTCCTTAATCGTTTCTGGGAAAGAAAGATATCGCCAGACTTCATAAGTATCAAGATTTTCCCAAGCCGCCTTGAAAGTATGCTTAGTATCGAGCCGCTGGAATTTGACATTAAAGGCACGTTTCCAAACTGGCGCCGGCGTAGTAGCCTGAATATCCTTAAAATCATTATGCACCAAGCGTGCCAGATAAGCTTTAATCTTGTTGCTTTGCTTGGTAATATCGTTCAAACACATAATCCAGTTCAGGGCGTCGTCGAAGATCCGGTGATAGTTTTCATCCTTAAACTCGATTTCATTATAATGCTCAATCGGCCAAACGCTTTCGATTCGCGGCCAATACATTTCGTAAATCTGGTGACGCATCCATTTCTGGAGTTCCGGATCTTCTGGAAGATTCTTCCAGATTAGATTGAGCACATCACCGGCCGTCCAAAGCAAATGCGCGTTATTGGTCTTTTGGATCACATGTTTGATGGCCGGGAAAAGCTTAACGTAATTTTCGTGCGTTTCGCTGACACCCAAATAATAATCAATTTCGCGTTCGGCTAGCTCGTCATGCAAGATACGCCGGATGATTTCGTCATTAGTGGCCGGCGTAAACTCGATCCATTCTGGATAACGGAAGATTTTCTCAAAATCTAAACTATCGAGGTCGATAATCTTCGGCTTGGTCTGCACCAAGAACTTTTTCGACAAATCTTCACCCAAAACCTCGTTGATAAATTCGTAAAACTTGCCTTTATTCTCAATAAAACGGTCAATATTAAAAAAGTTCTGCACCAAAGCGCAAGTGCGCTCTAGCCCTAGCTTATCAATTAAATAACTAGCCTGATAAGCCAAAACTGCATCACGCCCGCGCTCCAAAGTCTCGTCGCCAAGATTAAAAATGCGCTGATTCTGATAGCGAATATAGATCATAGCGTCTTGCCAGAGTGTAGGGGAGCTAAAGAATGAAAGCGACTCTGTATCTGGGCTAATCTGTTGTAAATTTTTGCGTAGCAAGAAGATAATTGCCACCGCTAAGCTAAACTCATCCTCACTGAGCATTAAGAAATAAGGCTGACCGTACAAGTATTTGCGAATCGCTTCCTCAGTCTGACCGCTAATATCAGTGCTAAAAATATCGGCATCACACAGCTCGCTGGCCGGAATGGCATTAATCTCCGCCCGAAAATCGGCACTAGTACCCTCTACCGCAAAACAACGCCGGCGCGAATATTGCTCGTGTGCATAGAGCTCAATCCCGAGCTTACCAAAATATTTTTCGACAATTGGCTGCGTCCGCGGGTGGCGGGCTAAAAATCGCCAAGAAAACAACTCAGTCGTGCTCGGCATAGGATGATACACGCTGATGGTTTTCGGCTGTTTCATATGTTTCTCCTCACTCTGATTTTCTGTAATTAATTTTATTATAGCATAGATTCTATTTTTATTACGTATTCAAATAGTTTTTGTCTTTTGCTTTATTCCATAAATACCATTTTTCTTGGAGACGTGTCGCTCGAACCCGTCGTTACGGGT
>CAYMCF010000037.1:0-9381 GCA_964388975.1 uncultured Candidatus Saccharibacteria bacterium
GAGGAGGGCATGATGCACCAACATAAGTTAATATCAAAGTTAAGATTTTTGTGGCTGAAAAAACTTCATAGTATTCCCCAAAGTAGAAGTGGTTTAGCCAGAAAATCTTTAACCAAAAGTAATCATCTACAAGTAAAGACTTTTGCCTTACGGAAAAGTACTGGCACTTGTAGGAAAAACTTACGATATGTTTCTTATAGTATTCCTCTAGTGTGCATCATGCTGCTTCTAGCGCTCGGAGTAATAAGTTCTAACCCGATTATACCCGAAGAAACTTTTGCGTTGGAGAGTAATAATTCTGCAAGCTCAGAATTAAAAGATCAACCGACTCCAGACCAGTCGGGCGCTTCTGATACCCAAAAAATAGAAGAATCCATAGACTCTGACGAACCAATTGAAGCTCCTAGCTCTCCAGCTGAAAATAACCTAGATGGCGCTACTGACGGTGACGCTGATGAGGAAATCAATTATGACGACCTCATCTCTCCCCTCTCAGAAAACTCCGCTCTTAATATGGCTATCACGAACTTGGATATGGCTGCTACCGAAGTCCCTGCAGACGGTATGGCTTACCGGAGCCATAATGTAACGGTAAATGCGGTAGATGTGAGTAATTATAGTTTAACTCTTTCTTATGCCGAAGCTAATGGAGCTTTACGCTTAGATAAGGACAATAATGCTACACTCAAAGATGCTAGTACTGCTGGTGTAACTATGCCTAACATGGCCGATGATACTTGGGGTTGGGCTTGGAGTGATAGTCTAGCTAGCGGTGATGAAGCTAGTCTGACCTATTACGGTATGCCAAAGCTAGGTACTAATGCTACTAATATGGCTACAGGATTACTAGATACTCCGGCAGTGAATAACTTTAATGTGAACTTTACTAAGAAACTAGTCTTTGGCGCTAAGTTTAGTAAGCAAGCTTTTTCTGGTACTTATCATACTAGCGCTATATTATCCTTAGCGGCAATACCAAAGTTTACGGTAGGCTTATGGCAATTACCGGATGGTACTACCAAAGATTCTGGCATTGTAACTATGCAGAGTATGACGGCGGATGTATGTAAGCAAGTGAACGCCCCCACTAGTAACGATCCAAAACAAGTACCATTATTAGTATTACGCGACACTCGGGGTGGCGGCTATACCAATGACAATGTTGCGGAAAGCTATATTGTCGGCAGATTGAGAGATGGAAACTGCTGGATGTTGCAAAACATGAGCCTAACCAACAAGACTTTAACAGCTGATGATTCAGACAATCCTAAAGGCAGATACTTTGTGCCGGAAGCTTGGTCTTCTGCATGGTCTAGTACCTACGACCAGTTTACCGCAATATATTACCCTAATGCTTCTAATCCTGATGCCGATACGCATAAATACGGCGCTTATTACACTTGGTGTGTCGCTACTGCTGGCACTTGTGCAGATAATATATCTCCCGCGCCTGGTAGCATTTGTCCAAAAGGTTGGAAGCTCCCTTTTTTCTCCGACCTTACAATGGATGGAACTAGTCAAATCACTCCAGCTAATGCCTGGAAAACTAATCAAACCGATGCTACTATAGGCAATAGCTTTGGCATTGCTACCGCCACTAATGGTGCAATCCTTAGTGCTGCTTTCTTCCCGGCTGCCGGGAGTGTCGGCGATGGCTCCGTCAACAGTGTCGGCTCCAACGGGTATTATTGGTCTGCTGGACTTCGTGACACTAATACCGCTTACAACTTGGGCTTCAGTAGTGGCAGTGTGAATCCGACCGGCTACAGCGGTCGCTACTACGGCCTCCCTGTGCGCTGCGTCGCCCCAGTAAGCTAAACTTTCATCAACTTTAATAGTTTTTATTTAAGTTAAGACTCATCAATTTTGCAAAATAGGAGCTAAAGCAGCTCCTATTTTGTTAGTTCACAACTTTTACATATTTTACTTAAATTTTATCGTGCAAACCAAAACTTATCATTTCCAAACAACTTTCTACCCACTGCCATGGTTCGTCACAAATAATGCCACTTCTTCTGGCGTAACGGCCGGCGGCATATTTAGTACTTCATCATAATTAATCATATCCGAATCACGCAAACTTGTATACATCCCTAGCCAATCAGAGTTCCAGATCCGCGTATCATGATCATAAACAATTTTACTTAGAGCATTAGTGAACTGATAGCATGGATCCACTTTTACACTTAGGCGTTGTAGCCAAATTTCTAAATATTCAGTATGCGGCATGTCGGCAAATTTCTGCCGAATCTTCTCAATAATCTTCGCAACCGTACGCGCATCCCGCCCCGCCGCATATTTACTAAGAATCGCAATACAATGTGGCCACACCCCTGGGTTGCGATACATAATGTCGATCACCACCGCCACCACTTGCCAAAAATCACTATGGCAGCCAGCGTCACAAATCTCTCGCTTGTAGAGCGTACCTAGTGCATGCTTTAGGCTACCGCAATTCGGATATTGCTCACCAAAATCTTGAATTAATAATAAACTTTTTAGTACGCTCAATTTATTTTCGCCAAAGACTAATGGACTAATGCTTTTCCAGGCTAAACGATCTGGCTTAAAAGCATATTTTACTAAATTAGAAGTCAGAAAAGTTTTGGATAAGTTAATCTTGAGGTTAAACTTAGCTAAAGTTTCCACTAAGATTTTCATCACTCGTCGTGCCGAACTTACGTCATTCGCAAAGATGCGATAATCATCCCGGTAGCGCAATACAAGTACGTCGGTAATAAACATGATTTTACCATATAAGATTTTATCAATGTAACACAAAATTACTTCCGCCAAAAAGTCCATCACCACCGAGCCCTGCGGGATACCACAACTTTGACCAAACAGCATATCTTGCAGCAAACGCGTAAGCTGATAACCAACAATCGGTTTATCAGTATTGCATGTCAAGTCTTGATTTTTTCCATGTAATGCCCATGTCAATAAGTTAAATGACAAGGTATCATAACAATTTGCCATATCTGTCACTAACATGTATTTATAGCTGAGCGATTGACGAACAGTTTCGTTGGTAAAGTTCCCCGCCCAGTTAAAAATATCTTGCTCGTTACGGTTTAACCGCGGCGTAGGAGAAAGCATCATACTAGTACAGACTACTTTGGGATTACGACAACCTTTAACTCGCTGTGCCACATAGGCCCAATTTTCTGCTGCTGTTAGTAAATTTACTGCCTCAACATAGAAAAAAGGATGCAGTATCTGATAACGGCGCCAAGCATACTCACCATCTTTGTTGTAAATAATATCATAGTTTACATCATTATAAGTACATGGGTGACAACCACGAATGTAAAAATCCGCCAAACGTTTCTCGCGCAAAAGTTCTTGCGCCTTAGCAAGAATGCCATCAAATTGATAGTATGACGGCAGAGCTAAGGAAAAATAGTTTCTCGGTCGTAAGAAAAAGTCCCGCGCCAATTTATTGTTCAGGTCGACAATGGTTTTCACAAAATTCCTTTTTGTTTTGGTTTTTCTTCTTTTAAGTCTGCTTTAAGGACTATCAATTTTTATCATTATACCACACCTACAACTTGATTGCATAACGGCGCTAGTCCAAAAGGCGTGCGTCTAGCGGTATTGTTTTACTTACGCCTTGTTATCATATCAAACCGTCAAAGATATTTCTCGTTTTCATGGAAAGCATGTTATAATAGATACTATCATGGGAAAATTAGAAGATATTGTAAGTTTATGCAAACGCCGCGGATTTATTTTTCCGGGCTCAGATATTTATGGCGGGATGGCCGGTACTTGGGATTTTGGTCCGCTTGGTGTAATGGTCAAACGCAATTTGATGAACATTTGGTGGCACTTTTGGGTAGAGCAACGCGACGATATGTACGGCGTAGATGCGGCAATTATCATGAATCCGCGTACTTGGCGTGCTTCCGGGCATGTAGATACCTTTAACGACCCATTAGTGGAATGCAAAGAATGTCATAATCGCTTCCGCGCCGATAAACTTGGTGATGGCATGACCGAAAGTGTTACTACCGAAGAGTTTCTGGCTAAAAATATTAAATGTCCTATCTGTGGCAAGTTTAATTGGGATAAGATTAAAAAATTCAATATGATGTTTGAGACGCATGTAGGCGTGAATACCGACGAATCAAGCATTGCTTATCTCCGCCCAGAAACCGCTCAAGGGATTTTCACCAATTACAAAAACATCGTAGATACGATTTATCCAGATTTACCATTTGGGATTGCCCAACAAGGCAAAGCTTTCCGTAATGAGATTTCTCCGCGCGATTTTATTCTGCGTGACCGCGAATGCACGCAAATGGAGATTGAATATTTCATCAACCCGAAAGATTGGGAAGAAGCCTTTGAGCAAATGCGCGCACAGCAGCATGTCTTCCTGGAAGAAACGATTGGTTTGCCGGTAGATAAAATTCATGATCTTGAAGTGCCTGCCGAAGACCGCGCATTCTATTCCAAACGTACCATCGATATCATGTTTGATTATCCTAACGGACAAGAAGAGCTGATGGGCTTAGCTTACCGCACCGATTATGACCTTGGCAATATTCAGCGCGAATCTGGTAAATCCATGGAATATCGCGATAAAAACACTGGCGAGACTTTTATTCCACATGTGATTGAACCATCGATCGGCTTGGAGCGCTTGTTCCTCGCAGTAATTTCTTCGGCCTACCGGCAAGACGGTGACCGTATCGTCTTAAGGTTACCAGAAAACTTAGCACCATACAAATTCTGCGTTTCTCCGCTTCTGAAGAACAAACCTGAATTAGTCGCTAAAGCTAAAGAAGTTTACCGACTTCTGAAAGATAAATACACTTTCGTGACTTGGGATGATTCTGGTAACATCGGTAAACGCTACAAGAAACAAGACGAAATTGGTACGCCAAAGTGCGTAGTAGTAGACTTCGAAAGCTTGGAAGATAATGCTGTGACGATTCGCGACCGCGACACCACCGAGCAAACTCGCGTAAAAATTAGTGAGTTATAACTTCATAAAAACTTAACTCAACCTAAAAATTTGCTAAAACTGATGAACTTGTGATATACTGGAAAAGTATGTCAAGTGAAGAATCCAATCAAACCAAGCGACCAAAAACTTCTATGCGTACCATGCATTACTATTGGCGCGAAATCGTCAAGTACAAATGGTATTCTTTGGGAGTATTCTTGGTGACCCCAGTAGTGGTTTTTATTCGTGCAGTTTTGGCGCCACTTATTTTCGCAGATCTAATTGAAAAAGTTTCCAGCGGCATGCCTTTTGAGCAGCTCATCGCATCGGCTCTAGTAGAAGTGATTTTCTTTTTAGTACTTTACTTACTAAACAAATTAGTCCTGGAAGAACTTCGACTATTTTGGTGTTGGAAAATGGAGCTACTGGTAATTTACGACTTAGCCGACTTATGCTTCGATACCATTTCTGCTCAATCCATGCAATTTCATAGCAATCGTTTTTCGGGTTCGCTAGTCTCGCAAACCAATAAGTTTATTTGGGGATTCGAACGCCTGGCGGATACTTTTATCTGGGACTTATGGCCAATGCTGTCTTACCTTGTGATGGTAGTCATCATAATGGCGCCACAAGTACCATGGTTTGCAATTGGCTTAGTTTTCTTTATCATTATTTATGCAACGGTTGCTGGGCTTTCCTTTCGCAAAATCGGTCATCTCAATGATGAAGAAGCCGATGCCGAAGCCAAACAAACCGGCCAATTGGCCGATTCCATTACCAATATTGTTTCGGTAAAGTCCTATGCTAAAGAAGCTTACGAAAAAGAACGCTATACTGATTATGCGCTCAAGACTCGTGACGTAGGTTTAAACTTAATGCGCTCCACGATTCGCCGCGATATGATGTTTAGTATTTCACAGATTGGCATTACCGCATTAATCCTCGCCTTCTTACTAGTCGGGCGTGATTGGCTGGGAATTTCCATTGCGACTTTAATTTTGATCGTGAATTATGCACAAAATGTTCAAGGGGAGCTGTGGAGTGTCACTAGCATCTTCAAAAATATCAACCGCGTATTTGGTGACGCGCACGAAATGACTTTGATTTTGGATATGCCAGATGAAGTTGTCGACGCGCCGGACGCCCGAGACCTGGTAATTACGCAGTCGGACATTAAATTTGATGATATTTCTTTCCAACATAGCGATGCGAAAACTCCAATTTTTGAAAACTTCAATCTCTATATCGCTCCTGGTGAACGTGTGGGGTTAGTAGGAGTATCTGGCTCTGGCAAGACTACCCTGACAAAGTTGCTACTACGCTTTGCCGATGTGAATGCCGGGCAAATCTTAGTTTCTAACGAAAACATTAAAGAAGTTACGCAAAAATCATTACGCGAGAGTATTGCCTATGTCCCACAAGAAACTTCCCTCTTTCACCGTACTATTGCTGAAAATATTGCCTATGGCAAGCCCGATGCCACTCCCGAAGAAATCAAACGTGCCGCTAAGCTAGCCAACGCAGATGACTTTATCATGGATTTGCCTGAAGGCTACGATACCTTGGTAGGTGAACGTGGCATTAAGCTCTCTGGTGGTCAACGCCAGCGCGTGGCTATTGCGCGTGCTATCCTTAAGGATGCACCTATCTTGGTACTAGATGAAGCTACTTCGGCACTTGATTCAGAATCCGAAGCTCTCATCCAAGATGCGCTTAACACCTTGATGAAAGGCCGCACTAGCGTAGTAATCGCTCACCGGCTTTCTACCGTAGCTAATCTTGACCGCATTGTGGTATTAGAAAATGGTAAAATTGTCGAGCAAGGCACTCATCATGAATTGTTGGAAAAGCCCGAAGGTGTCTACCATCATCTCTGGGCGCGGCAATCGGGTGCATTTATGGAAGATGAAGAATAGAAGCCATAGCAAAAACTCGAAGTCTTAAGTTCTACTTTTCTGGAATTATTTTACAAAACATTTCTAAAACTCCAGAGTAAAACTGGTTAACTTATCGTCCGACTGCGCGGTCAATTTCCAACTTTGACGGTCGGCCAAAGATTTGGCAATTGCTAAGCCTAGCCCTACGCCTTCGGTACTTTTGTCTGCCTGATAAAAGCGTTCAAAAATATGCGCCGAATCTTCTTCAGTGAGTTTAGCGCCATCGTTACTAATCTTAAAACTTTTGCTAGTTAAATTAACCGTAATAGTTTTATCGCAATATTTTAGAGCATTGTCCATCAAAATCGAAATAATCTGAGTAAAATCATTTTTCGCAAGTTTAGTTTTGCCATCTTTTAGCTGAGTTTTAAAAGTATAGTGTACTTTTTGTTGTTTAATACGTGGCTGGAATGGGGCCAAAGTATCTTCTACTAGATCTTTCAGAATCACAGTCTCATTGGTTTTAGCCAAAGTCATAGCATTCTCGGCGCGCGCTAAAGTGAGTAATTCTTGATTTAATGTCGCGAGCGATTTTACTTCGTGCGAAACATTATCAATCCAAGGGTTGTCAGTAATCTCCGCTACTTCGAGATTAGCCATAATTGCAGCAATTGGTGTTTTCATCTCATGGCTAGCATTAGCAATGAAAGTTTTTTGCGCTTCATAAGCCTCGCGTACCGGCTGAATCGAAGCCTCCGCCAAAATGTAAGACAAGATTGCTACGGCAATTTCTTCTAAAACCCCTACCACGATCAAAGACACCAAGAGTGAACTCAAGGCTTCGCGCTGCTCTGCTTCGATGCGCTCATGAAAAGTTTGTGTAATAACCTGTGTATATCCTGGAAGCTTAATATTGGCGGTAATCTCTTGGCGATGTTGCGCTGCACTAGCTGCCACCACATAAACCGACGAAAAAGATATCGTCAATACTACTGTAGTGACCGCGAGATTAATGAAGATTAATCGATTGCGCAGATGTCGAAACATGCCCCGAGCTACCTCTTGTAATACTAACAATTACTTTTCGACTAACTTGTAGCCCAGATTGCGCACAGTTTTAATGGACGCCTTGGAATGAAGTTGCTCTAGCTTCTTCCGCAAATAACTCATATACACTTCCACATAATTATCTGAAGAAGTAGCTTCATTTCCCCAAGCTCGCGCCAGCAGCTGTTCTTTATGCTGAATCTTACCAGGATTACGGATCAACGGCTCAAATAAATCAGCTTCTTTACCGGTCAGCTCGATACCATTCAGGGTGCGTCCCTTCAGATCATACTCTAAATCTGCGAAATGCAAGGTATCTTCCATCTGCAAGGGCGGGCGCCGCGTCACTGCATTAATTCGCGCAATCAACTCCGCAGTCTTAAACGGCTTTGCCAAATAATCATCCGCACCATTTTCCAAAGCGCGTACTTTATCTTCTACTTCTGACAAAGCCGACAGCATAATAATTGGCGTAGTAATACCACGCTGCCGGACTGTTTTTAAAATGTCCCAGCCCGAAACATGCGGCAGCATGATATCCAACACTAAACAATCATAGCCGCCTTTCAGGGCCATTGACAGTCCTTCTTCGCCATCAGCCGTCCAGTCTACTGAAATATGTTCTTTCTTCAAAAGATAGGACACCGCTGAGGCCAATCGGTCCTCATCTTCGACATACAATATTCTCATATCTTGAATTATACCTCATTTACTTTAAATTTTACTTAAAACCTTGATAATGGTATTATTATGCAGTTTACGGCTGATGAGAATGTCTATTACACCGAATTATTGCACAAACAATCCGCAAACTACACAACAACACTTTTGATAATTCAAGATTTGATGGATTATTACTGATTATTCCAGCGCTTAATTGCTTCGGCAATCACTTTCTTGGCTTCTTCAACATCAGCAAATTCTTTCACTTCGGTAGAGCCCGGCTTCTTGAGGTCTTTGTAGTGGTTGAAGTGAAATTCGATTTGCTTAATGAGCTGCTTAGGCAAATCCGCCAAAGTCTGATAAGCGTCACCGTTATTGCGATCATCCTCTACTACAGCAATAATTTTATCATCTACTTCATCACTATCGATAAACTTCATGACACCCAGTACCCGAGCCTTCGTGTAAATACCGGTAGTAAGCGGCTGGTCAGTAATCAGGAGTACATCTAGCTCGTCGCCGTCTTCATCCAAAGTTTGCGGAATAAAACCATAATTGCAAGGCTTTGCGAAAGCCATTGGCTCAATCCGATCGAGCATAAAGCAAGCATTTTTACGATCCCACTCAATTTTATGATTAGAGCCGGTAGGAATCTCTACTACTACATTAATTGTTCCATTCTCGTAATCACCTGGATCAAGAATTTTATTAAAGTCTGCCATAAATCACTCCTTATTATATGTTTTCATTATATCATAGCATGATTAAATTTTTATGAAACAAATATAACCGACCTCCGGATCTCGATCCGGAGGTTTTGTATTTGCCGGCTATGCCGGC
>CAYMCF010000038.1:0-9364 GCA_964388975.1 uncultured Candidatus Saccharibacteria bacterium
AACGACCAAGCGGTTATGAGCCGCCTGCTCTAACCCCTGAGCTACGCCCCCAAGGGTAATGATTTAGCAAAACATCTTTGCCGTCCAGATAATGTACAAGGCATTGAGTCAGGGCTAGAGTGCGGCAAGCCGCCTGCAATCTTGAATGAACTCGGTGCTAAGCACCTCGGACAACCCCTGAGCTACGGCCCCATTTGGATCCCCCCATACCTCAAGATTATACCACAAAACCTCCATAGTTGTGATACAATTATATACATGAGCGAGTTAAGAACACGACTGCGCAAGGCTCAGTATTGGTTCACGCACGATTTTTTGGTGTTTGAGCGAGTGATTTTGATTGTGGCAGTGATTTTTTGCTTGGCTTGGACGTGGGGTTCGATTGACGCGATGACTCGCAACTGGTCGCTGGCGCAAGAATTGATGAGCCGTCAGCGCGAACGCGCAGTTTTGGAGCTAGAGGTGGAAACTTTAGAGCTGGAGAACGAATACTATCAGTCTTATGAATATCAAGAGCTGGCCGCGCGCAAATATCAGGGCAAGATGCTTCCTGGCGAGACGATGATTTACTTGCCGGATAATTCTGAAGCTGCCATTAATAAGCACAAAACTTCCGAAACTGATGATACTACTCTAGCTACTACGGCTATGACAAATTTAGAACAGTGGCTGGCGTTTTTGTTTGGGATTTAAGCTAACCAGTGAAAATTAGCGCAAAAACTATTGACTTTTGCGATGGTACTTGCCACAACAGAATTATCGCCAAGCCGGACTAGCCTAAGGTTCCGACCGAACTCGAATACCGGTGTTCTTGTTGTTTGCAGATTTGATAGTTTTAGTAGGAACACCTATTTTCCAGAAATACAAGTCTTTTGTATTTGCAAAACTTATGCTAATATATAATCATGAGCAATTCTCCACAAAGCAAATCTCCTAATTCGGGTAAGGCGGACGCAAAGGTTGAGTTTAAGACCTCAAACATCGGCAAGTGGGCTTCTAAGCAAGAAAATCCTTTTGCCAAGCAGAACCGCGAGCGCCAAGCCAAAAAACAAGCCCGCAACAAAAAACGCCAAAAAGCTGCGCCGTATGTGGTGGCGGTGTGCGGGATCGTTGCAGTGGGGCTGGGTATTTGGGGGCTGGTAGTGTTGATTGGAGCATTGACTTATAGCCCGATTAATGAAGATCTCAGTCTTGGCGGAAATGGTGCCGTAGAGATTCAGAAAGGTGCACAAGAAGTGTTTGATAAACATTTGCAGGCAGGGGCGAACCCTGGCAATAGTGGCAATAATGGCAGCAGTGGAAGCTCTGATGGAGATAGTAATAACGCTACAACGGAAAGCGAGCAAAAAGCCAACGAAGCGGTACAAGAGTACTTTGAAGGGTGGCAAAATTCTACGAGTGATGAAGCTAAGAAAGCTCAATTACAACTAGTAGAGATGGAATTCTATTATAATAATGGTCAGTTTGGTACTGTCTTAAATATGTTTGATAAAGTAAATAAAGATGCGCTTTCGGAGAGCGAGCAGGGCCAGTTTTATGGTATGCTCATGAATGCGGCATTTTCGACGGATCAAATTGAGCTGGGACAGTATTATTCTGGTTTCGGGAATTATAGTAACATAGATGAATCGGAGGGATAAAATGTCAAGAAAAAAATACATATTTTTTGCAAGTATTTCTGCTGTAGCAATGGTGCTAGGAATATTTGCATCATTACATCTATTTGTTAATCAGAACAAAGCTTATGCAGCTTCTGTTAGCAGTTGTGCCAGTAGTAGCGGAGCGGGTTCGGTGGCAACCGTTCAAAATGCTTGTCAACTTTGTTCTTCTGGGGGCGGTGGGGCAAGAGGCGTCATGTGGTTTAATGATGGTAGCAAAAAAGATTCCGACGTTGTGGTAGTAAAAGATTCCAATGCCGAAACTGTACAAATAGCCTTGTGGGGACAAGTGTACTCTTGTCAGACGAGTGGTACAGGAGAAAATAGAGCTAAGTATATTTGGGTTGCTGATGCCGGGCAGATGAAAGGCAGTAACAAAGATTTGCCAAACAAAGTTGATTTTTTATCTAAGAATGATGCAGAGATGGATCTATATCGGGGTTCTGGCCAGGGTGCAATGTATACATGGTATTATCCTATGGATAATAGGGTTGATCTTACGCTTGATATTAAGAAATTTAAAAAATATGCCGAAGAAAAAGGCAGCAAAACGGAAGCTGATGGAAAAATAACTTACACAGCTGAAGTTTCAGTAAATCGCTGCTTTTGCAACCCGAAGAATGGCACCTGTCCGACTCATTACGAAAATTCCACTAATGAGAGAACTGGCTCGTGCTATGGCGATCCCAGTACGATTAAGCTCCAAATCGAAGGCGGAAGTGCGGAAAGTAGCTTTGAAGCTTTTTCTAAGCTTAATACGTTGGCCGGTGGTGAAAAAACTAGCTCAGCCGATGGCGATGTAGAAAGCGAAATCACTGTAAGTGATGAAAAAGCGGTCGTTAATTTCCGTCATCAGTTGGGCTATAAGCCCATAGAACGTGAGGGTGATTTCGGCGAAGCTTCTACTGACTGGACGGTTGAAGTGACACTTAATGGTAAGGATATCACTAACGATAGTATTGTAAAGTATGAACGTGGAGCTGGTACTTACGGCGCAGTGGACGGTAAAAGTCGGTCTGAACAGAGTAGTAGTACCTCTGGCAAGATAGTAGTCGGTAAAGGAAACGATGGTAAAGAAGAAATATGGACGCCTTTTGTGGCTTCAAGTACTGTTACTGTAGACGTTCCAGAAACTGGTGACATGAGAGTTTGTTCAAAAATAAAGTATAATCCTAAAAAAATTGGCTGGAAACAAAACGAGTCTAGCAAAAAGTATGAGCAGGATGCGAGCACTTCTAGTGGTAGTGAAGATTCCCAAGCTTGCGTAACTATCAAACGTGGCGAAGAAACTGAAGGTGATGGCGGCCAAGTGCGGTTCTGGTCTCAATCTGTAGTAACAGCATTGAACACCGAAGGCGAATATAACTCCGCCCCCTCTAATAAAACTGATGAGAATAAAGATAATGATGTTGCTAATATTTATTATAGTACTCTAAAGGAGAAAGCTTCAGTAAAGTTTAATCATGTTTTAAAGTACATCCATGAAGGCAGAGGAGGAAAAGGCACGCTCCCGCCTGAAGGAACTGAAAAAGATGAGTATCCGGAAGATGTATGCACTGAAGTGACTATTACTAGAGATGGTAAAGATATCAAAAAAGAAAACGTCTGTGCTAATTCTGGCGGTATTAAAAGCGGTACGGAAGCGCAAGCAGGAGCTTGGGAAAATATAGTCAATGACATTACCTTAAAAGTCGGTGAAGAGGTAACGGTCTGTGAAAAAATATATTATAAGCCTAAAACTGTTTTCCTAAAACGAGTAGAAGTGAAAGTACCAAAAACAACTTATGTGCCAGTAACTAAATATGATGGGCAGGCGGTTTATACTCCTTCTGGCACGCTTTATGCGCCGGCTTTTAGTGAATGGACAAGGCATTATGAAGTCTTTAATAATATGGGTAGACTCGTAGCAACTAGGGATACTCTAGAAAAAATTCCTGATGCGTGGGGTGGCCCAGTATTCTACGATTCGTACGGAAGAGATGTTCAACTCTATGAGGCCAAAACAGAGATGGTATTTGACCATTGGAAATATCTTAAGGACGGCGATGCAGGTGATGACGGCTCGTCAGAGGTATGTGCGCACATTTTGCGCGTAAGCAAGACTGTACCGCAAGACCCACCAAGTTCTTGGACGAATAAAGAAGGTGGTGCCAGCACCGACCCAATGTACGCTGGCGAGGAGTCGAAAATAGGTTGGGATCGGATGGCTGAGTGGTATGATACGCATCAGCTGATCGAGTGGCGTGCAACAGCGTTTCAAGTAAAAGTAGGCCATGATTATCATGAGGGCGCTCTCCATCTTCGAGGCTGGAGTGAACGTAATACTTTTAAAGATTCACCGTTAACTTGGTACAAGAATCAGTTTGGTGGCGATATTCGGGATTCCAAAGAAACAGTAAAAAGCGATGATAGGTTCGTGGTGACTGGTCCTAAGATGACGTATGGTCTCAATAAAGATTCTATACCGGTTATTGCTCCGAATGAAGTAGGAGATAAATATTGTACCGCCTCAGGTTTCCATTGGCAATACAAGTTTGGCGTGAGTAAGGGCAAAGGGGTGCGTCCGACCGAATGGGAGGATGGTCAAACTTATTGGACTGTTTATGATGCAGCTTGTAGTCCGATTGCTAAGAAGCCATCTGTTAGTATCATTAATAGTGGTATTGGTACAGCTGGGGGCGTGAAGGGTGCGGTAGCTACGAGATATAATGACTTTTCCTTTGGCCAGGAGGTTGGTGGCACTGCGACTATGTTTGGTTCTTGGACGGAGCATTTAGCAGCGATAGGAGGTTCGGTAAGCTATTTCTCTTCTGGCGCTACTCTAGCTTGGAAAGGCGAAGGCGGTAATAGCTTTAATTCAATAGAAAATTCACCTATGACGATTCATAATGCGACCGATGATAAAGATGAAATTGGTAAATCCGGTATACTTGCCAACAGTATGATTCGTACGCGTTTGGCTGAGTATTTTGGCAACGAAAATAGTGCAGATGTGGTTATTTCTGGTGACACTACATTAGGTGTTGGCATGATTCCCGGAAGTTCTGAGGCTTGGGATAATGTGACCAGCTCGCATATCATTTACGTAAACGGTAAAGTTACGATTGATGATGATATTAAGCTCTCTAATGCTAACGCTGCTACGATCCAAAGTCTTCCGCAAGTGGTAATCTATGCAACTAAGGGCATAAAAGTGTCTCCAAAAGTAAAGCAAATTGATGCTTGGCTCATAACTGCTAGCCCGGATGCAACTGTCGAAACTTGCAGTGATTGGAGTAATGGAATAACTCAGGCAAAGGTTAGCGAACATACAACAGGTGCAGATTGTTTCAATCGGCTTACTATTAACGGACCTATCTTCACAAACAAGCTCATCACTACGCGTTCGGCTGGTGCTACTATGGGATTGTCGGCGGTTGCTGAAGATAAGGATGGCGTGAATACTAGTGATGATCGTGCCGCTTCTGGTGAAATACTCAATCTAAGTGCAGAAAATTATCTGTGGGCCTATGCGCAGGCTGGTCGCTATACTTCTAGCTATACCGAAGCCTATTCACGCGAGCTACCGCCGAGGTATTAAACTATGAAAATATTTTCTCAACGGATTAAAAAAAATAGCACTCGCAACAAGACACAGAAAACGCTGGGGTTTACACTAGTGGAAGTAATCTTAGTGTTGGGTATCGCTGGGTTAATGCTAGTAGGATTAATTTCTACGAGCTTTAGTACGATCGCGCGGCAGCGTTATAATGATACGGTGCGAGGCTTTGCGGAGTTTTTGCGTTCACTATACGATGAAGCTATTAGCCCGCAATCATGGGGAGTTCTGAATGACGAAGGCAAAACCGCGACCGGTAGTTCGAGTAATAAAGCCATTTTGGGCAAGATGGCGGTGTTTGGACTAGATGGTAATAGCAATCGAGTCTATACCGCTACATTGTCAGGTTCTACAAATATCGACCGCATTACTAGCGACGGATTCTTGAGCGATATTACTTATATAGATGATGGTACGCCAGAGGCGAAGAAGAACGCCACTAATACCGCGATTATCTGCTCGTCTGTAAACTATTATGATTTATTATGGGAAGCTGATTTACATCAAGCTAATGATACTTCGGTCTATACTGAGGATAGCTTTGCAAACAAGTTTGAAGGGACTTTGATTATTGCACGTACTCCCACGTCGGCTACCATACATACGATTTTTGCACGCGGGGTGACCTATGATATCTCTACGGAAGAGAAATGCAATGCTTCAAATGGCACCTTTCAGGAAAATTTGTTGGATCAGCATGCCGGGGTAAAACAATTTTTTGCTATTGGTAAGGAAACCAATATGTGCATCAAGTCAGACAATAGCAAAGTATCGCGAGAGATTACCATTGCTGCTGACGGCAATAATACTTCCGCAATATGGTTGCGCGCAGCTGATACTAACGAGGACGGGAATCCATGCGAGTAGCAAGAATGAAATCTTTTGCAAAGAAAACTAAACGTGGCGACACGATTGTAGAAGTCATGTTTGCTTTTGCGATTTTCTCCCTCGTGGCAGTGGTGACGGTAAGCATGATGAACTTGGGCTTAGCTACGGGCGAGCGCTCGCTAGAATTAGTAACTGCGCGTAGTGAACTTAATGCTCAGGCCGAAGCTTTACGGTTCGTACATAGCTCGTATATTTCGGAATTAACTTTACCAAAGTGCGGAGATCTTTCTGCATCAGAAATCTTAAATGGTAAAAAATGTCAGCAGTTTGATAAACTGTGGGGGCAGATTATCGCTGGTGCGCGTGAATCTGCAGATAGTGTAGATGCTGGTAATGCTTTTTCTATTAAGTACCCATTAGAAACTTGTCAAGAGGTATATGAAGATGATAATACCTTATTGAGGAATAATCATGCTTTTGTAGTGAACACACGTAAACTTTTGCCAGATAAATATGCAGACGGAGGAATGGCGCGTGATGAAAGTTCGATCATTGGGGCCGATGATTCTACTTTTGGTAGGCTTTTTGTAGAGCCGACTTTGAATGCGCGTATTGTCTATTCTAATAGAACTGGTGTAGATGGTGATGACGGTGACAATAACTCGGAGAAGAACTTAGGCCAAGCCTTAACTGATTATACGAAAATTGCTAGTATTGAAGGCATTTGGGTGGTAGCAGTAAAGGGGCCGATTGCGCCGGGTAGAAGTAAACCGCAGTATTACGATTTTTACATTCAAACTTGCTGGTATGGGTCGAACCAGTCTTTGCCATCTATGCTAGATACAGTAATTCGTTTGTATAATCCGGAGGGTGCATAAATGAAAAAAACTCAAACTAAAAATTCCGCTAAGCGAGGCTTCACAATCGTCGAAGTAACGATTGTGACGGCTTTTGTGGCTATGCTTTTAATTACCATTACGGTAATTGCAACGAATATTTCGGCAATCTTCCAAAAAGGTTTGACGCTAAATGGTGTAAATACGGTAGGGAGAAATTTGATTTCTGAATTTACTAGTGCGATTAATGCAGCGCCATCTATTGATACAACTAGTTTTTGTAATATGTACCTCAATGAAGATGAGGCCAAGAAAAAATGTGTTGAGGATAATGCTTTTCGGTATATTTTTCAGACGCGTACTGGCACTGCTACCGACACAACTGTCTCTGAAGGCGGTACTGAGGAAGTTGATGTGCAGTATTTTGGAATATTTTGTTCCGGCACTTATACGTATATGTGGAATACATATTACGGCACAAAGGCCCCAGGTAATAATTTAAAACTGACTTATCTAGAAGCAGATGGTGGCGCTGGTACGAAAAAAACTCTCCCAGAGGGGGATGAGCCGTTTCGTTTGCTAAGGTTTGAAGATAAAACTTATCGAGCCTGTGCACAAAATGTAAAGCCTAATGACTATACAATTTTGCCTAGTGTAACTAATGTTGGGAGTGATCTAGAAATAGACGTGACGAAATTGGAAAATGATGCAAGTAATCCTATTCCGACTCCGCGGCAAGGCTTTTTGGAAAGTAGCGAATCAGACATTAATTTAGACTTGTACGAGTTTGTAATCTTCCCTCTTTCTCAAGATGTAGTAACTTTGCGCGCTTTCTTTGCCGGAACCTTTATCTTGGCTACTAATAATGGCGATGTAAATATCATGCGCTCAGGTGACTATTGTGATCCGGGTGGCGGAACTACTGGCAATACTGGTAGCTTGCAAAGTTTAGCTTCGGGTTTTAATTATTGCGGAATTAATCGGTTTAATTTTGCTGCACGAACGGCAGGAAATAAGGTATAATAGTATTATGAAGAGGTTATGTAAAAAAGATTCGAAAAGCTTGCCCCGCTTAACGCGTAAGGGTGTAGCATCATTGTATATTGTGATTTTTGCCACGATCTTGTTTGGCGTAGTAACTTTGAGTTTTATGCGAATTATTTTATCTGAAGCAGGGCAAAGTAGTAATGATGATCTTTCGCGCTCGGCTTATGATTCAGCTATGGCTGGTGTGGAAGACGCGAAAACGGCAGTAAATCGTTATTATGAATGTCTAAGTAGTGGGTTATCTGCTGATCGTTGTGGTGGTGATAATTTATTTAAGACTGACTGTGACGATACTGTAGGCTTAGCAAAGTTTTTGTATGGCGATAATTATACTGGCGGGGAAGTATTGCTGCAACAAAATACTGTAGGCTCAGAGGCTGATAATGCTACTGACCAGGCATATACTTGTGTAGTTATCAGTGATCGAGTGTCAGATTATCGCGGAACGTTATCTACTGACACTAGAACAAAGGTAATTCCGCTGCGGGTTCAAGGGGTTTCGACTACCGAAGCATTAAACCAAATCGATTCAGTGACCCTTCAATGGTATTCTATCTTGAATGAAGGAAATTCCGATGAAAAATTTAATACGCATGGCAATACGAAATTACAGAATAGATCTAATGCAACTGTTCCGCCTACAATACAGTTGGCTTATATTAAAGCTAGCGCGGATACTAAGATAGATGATTATCACCAAGTTAATACAGGGGAAGATAATTATATATATGCAACAACGGTTATAGTTCCGACTGGCGTTGACGGCAGTAGTAGAGGGGTTACGATTTCGCGCGATGAGCTTAAAAAAATGGCCAATGTTGATGCCTCTATTGAGGCTGATAAGATCAATTACCCAGTTGGAGTAGTATGCAATTCAACTGCAGAGTTTGCCTGCACCGTAGAACTTACTGATTTAAAAATTCAGACTACAGATACGGCTTTTTTGGTGGTATCGCTACCCTATGATAATGCGGTGACCGATTTCGTGGCTACTATCTATTCCGGAACTGGCGAAGATAAAACCGCACAAAAGTTGGTAGGCGTGCAAATCAGTGTAGATTCTACTGGCCGTACCAATGATTTGGTTCGGCGCGTAGAGACTCGTCTTGACCGCGCGGATCTATTCTTCCCCTATCCGCAATATGCTGCCGATTTGAATGGTGGTGACGATGATAGTTTTGGTAAGAATCGCTGGATTACGGCGAATTGTTGGGGGCATCAGCCAATTAGTGGGAAAACTGGTACTTGTGCACAGAATGGATTTACTTCTCCTTAAAGATTCTACTATCTAATGCTTCCTGACGGGTGATTGTCCGTACAAAAAGAGATATAATCAAAAGAATGGTCTAATACCGTTTTCTAGTTGTTTTACACCCCTGTTCTTCTAGAGAGTAAAA
>CAYMCF010000039.1:0-9253 GCA_964388975.1 uncultured Candidatus Saccharibacteria bacterium
GCTCTAATCAACTGAGCTATTACCCCAGATTACTTACTCCCCCTTCTTTGTATTTTAACGCACCTTAGCCGAAAAATCAAGCCTGAAACGCAAAAATCTCACAAAATCCTGAATAAGATGCCATTTTTGATGATACTGACGCTTAAAAATGCGCTCTAAGGCCATTTTTAGCCGCTCTGAGCGATTTTTTGGAAAAACGTATAAGGAGCCATGTTTGTGACGAGAAGGCTCTTCTCGTGGCTATAAATAGCCTTAAACGGTAAAATAATGCTGACCATAAGCATTGTGTATAGGCTGGTTAAGACTTTGTTGCACAGATCTAACAGCATTGCCGCATGCTTACGAATCGGCCGAAAACCAAAATGCACCCAGTTGGGTGTATTTTGGCAATAACATAATAAATGAAAGGACAGCTTTGAATATCCTCGCAGTGTGATATATTCAAAACTACCTCTATTGTATATCACCATATGAATAATGTCAAGAAGATTTTTCCACATCCTGTGAAAAAGTCAGAGAGTTGCCTACTAAAACTAGCTATTGACGAAAAGAGGGAATTATCGCTTAGAAATGACCGAAAATAGTAAAATTATAACACATTTTTGCATAAAAACTATTGACAAAACGGAAGCACTATGCTACAATGGATATAACACCTAAAGAAGGGTGGCAGTTAGTATGTAATTAATTGGTGGGCAGAAAGTGAGTTTCTATATGTCAGGAACTAAAGCTGGCGGCCTGAAGGCTGCGCAAACCAACCGCGCTAAGTACGGTAAAGAGTTTTACTCTCAGATTGGCCGTAAAGGTGGTCAAAATGGTCATACTGGTGGCTTTGCCGCTAACCCAGCACTAGCTCGGATTGCTGGCGCTAAGGGTGGCCGGATTAGCCGCCGCGGGCCAGCTAAGAAAACTACTGCTTAGTCAAGCGCTAGTAATACAAGTTTGCTCTGGAGAAATCTGGGGCAAACTTTTTTGTTCGGGAGGCTTTGGGCGAAGGCAGATTTTTGTTCGGGTCTTGTAATTTTTGAAATTTGGCGAGGGAATTAGCGCTTCTGAAATTCCTTGAGGCTGGAGCAAAACAACTGTTCGGGTGGTCGCAAGCAGCTGCACATATTTTGTTCGGGTTGGCGCAAAATGGGTGAAAAAATCTGTTCGGTTTCATAATATATAAGATGGGTAATACTGTCTAAATATCTTTCCCAAAACCGCTCACGCTCGTAAAATTTTTACAGCGGTGTATAATAGTTTTAACTGGAGGTGAACAAAATTGCGATGCGCTATGAAGAGCTGCTAGATGCGGTGCGGCGGGCTTATCCGCAGCTAAAATTCCGGCCGAGTACGAGGTTTAAGTTCCGCCCGCCGGCAACGGTTTATTATGAATCCGAGCCGGCATTGTTGCTGAGTACTGAACAAAAATATTGCTTGCAGCTTCTGCACGAGATAGGCCATGCGCTGCTCGGGCATCGTGATTATCGGGTGGATTTGGAGCGGGTGCAGATGGAGTGTGCGGCCTGGGCGAAAGCGCAAGAGCTATGTGAACATTACCACATATATTATGATGTGGAATTTGCAGAAACTGAGCTGGATACTTATCGTGACTGGCTACACCAGCGGTCGCTTTGCAAGAATTGCGGATTAACTTGTTATCAAACTCCCGACGGAATTTACCATTGCCCGCACTGCGAAGCCTTTAGCCTCGAGAAAGCTTAAAATAAGCTTAAAAACTTCTAGAATCCTTGGAGCTGCTTAGAAGTTGGGGGAAAGTGATCCTGAATTGAGCCGAAATCAATGATGGGCTAAGCTAAACCTCTCAAAAACCATCTGATTTCCTGAACAATCGAAGCTTCTCAAAAATTGTCCGAATTCATCAGATTGTGCTAATGTTATTTTCGCATAGGTTGGCGATTTTGTAAACTGTTATGGTTAAAAATAGGCTTGATTTCTGTAAAAATATCATGGTATAATCGAGCCAGATAAGGAAGGTAGTGCTGGCTATGTCAAAAAGCGGAAGCAAAAAGTTGAAATACGGTTTATTAGTGGGGATTGTCACTCTGGCAGTAGTGACTTTAGGATTGCTGCAGCCGTTGGTTTGGCGGACCGAAGCAATAGTGCGGCAGATTTCTACCGAAAATATTGTTAATTTCAATGATTTAGAGCTGGAGCCGCGGACGGTAAAGTATTTTTCTGATTATGATTACTTGCCGGGTTCTTCGGCATATTCTTTCCTAAAAGACCAATCTGGCAACGGCGTGAAGATTAGTATTTATCACGATGGTGTGGCGCAGAGCTTTGACAAGGGAATCTGGGCGCACGCCCCAGCGAACTTATATTATGATTTAGAACAGATTCGAGAGGGGGATGCGAGTTTGGGGCGCCTAATGGCTTTTGCGGGTATTAGTACTACAAGCGGCCGGGGTAACGGAGTGACTTTCCAGATTTATGGTACGCGCGACGATAACATCAATACCGAGAATTGGGTGAAGCTATATGAACAAAATCAGTTGCCTGGGGCGGCGGCTAGCTTAGTAAACATTGATGTATCGCAATATCGCTTGTTGCGGCTTCGTACCGATGATAATGGCGCCAATGGTAATGACCATTCGGTTTGGGCGGATTTGCGTTTGTTGCCTAATGATTATAACCCCTATGCGGTACCACTAGTGGAGGAGCTGGATGCAGAGATTAAGAGTATTGCCAATTTAGATACGCTAGAGAATCCCGATCACGAGATTTTGGTGCTGCGACGTGATTTGATTAAAAATGCCGACCCTTATGTGGTGACGGAATTTTTACGATCTGGCCCGGAGTACCGAGCGGTATTTACATGGCTCTATAACGATGTTGATGCGCTAAGAATGTATACTACTGGCGGTAAACCAACCGGGTCTTACCGGCAATCTTTAGAAGTTTTGAGTCGGCTTTATCAGGCCTATTACGCAACCGATGTCGAGAATGGCGGCGCGGATAGCGAACTGTATCTTAAGATGATGATGGCACTATCGTTGACGCATTCTAAACAAGTGCGGTTTTGGATCCGCGATCAGGGGCCAATTGCTGGTAGTGCTGATAGCCCTAATCTTTCACGTCCGCTGGACCGCTATGCCGTATATAAGCGGATGTATCAGGCAGGAAAGCTGCGTGACATCGTGTTTACGCAGCTAGAAGTAGAGGAAATGCGTTATCTGATGTTTACGGAGCTGGGGGATGACGAGCTAGAGTGGGTGAACGATTGGATGACTAATGTTACGCATCGTGGTCCCTATACTTATCCGGCGGTACCTTATGTGAGTATCGGTAATCATTATTGGTGGGATGTCAACTATGACGCTAATTATGTCGATCCGCGCTCAGGGGAAACTTGGACAGATTTGTATGCTTTGAGGGGCGGGAATTATACTGATGGCCAAGATAAGTCTATTAGCGGTAATTATTTCATTAATTTTGTGCCAAATGCACCACACCTCTGGATGATTAATTACTATGGCGGAGTGTGCTGGCAGATTTCGAACTTTGGGCAAAATATGGTGGCATCTTTTGGTATTCCCAGCACTACCTTTGGGCAACCAGGGCATTTGGCTTATGCCAATTACGAACTCGGAACGAGCACTCCGGGTTGGGCTTTGACGAATGATGTCTCGGGCTGGGCTTATAGTAATTTCACCGGCTATACCAATACTAATACTTACCACCAAGTTCGGCAGATGAATAACTGGGGTGCGGCGGATGGTTCGTATAGCTTGCTCAATGGTAATCGTTACGGCTATCAGGGCAGTTATGTGTTGATGGCGCAGGCGGCAATTAATGATTTTGATCATTATGAAAAATCTCAGCTACTCACTAAGACCGCAGAAATTTATCAAGATGATTTGACGAGGCAAGAGCAGACTTATCGATCTGCTCTGAGCCAGCAAGATTTTAATTTTGATGCTTGGTATGGTCTGTTGGTGAACTATCAAAATCAGCATAAAACTGCTGCAGAATGGTATGATTTGGCTACGGAGTTGTCAAATTCACGAGTCAAGAGCTTTACGGTGCCATATTATGATTTGATGAAAACGATTGCAGCGCAAATTCTGCAAACTAATGAAACAAGCACGATTGGTTATAATGCGGCTACTGAAGTTTTGCTGACGCAAGGCTTAGAATGGATGGCGGCTAATAATACTAATGCGAACATTGAGGGGATTTATCGTCAAGCTGGTATTACGCAGGGTCTAGCGAAGTTCTTACTAGGGCGGCTAAACAATGAAGTAGCGGTATTCTCTTTTGACGGTGAAGAAGCCGGAGTGCTGAAGCTGGGCTCGAAATACCAAGATAGCAATGCGGCTTTTGACTACAGCTTGGACGGCGGAGCGACTTGGTCGAGTGGCCCTGGGCGTGACCATTGGGTGACAGAAAAGTCTGGTATTCAGCTGAGTGCAGCGGAGCTGGCGCAGATTACTGCAGAAAATGATATCCGAGTGCATATTCAGGGAGTGGATTGGAGTCATTATTATACGATTGATATCAAGAAAGGCACTTTGCCCAACAATTTGTACGCTAATGATAAGGAAAACCGTATTGTTGGTGTGAACACGACAATGGACTGGTGTGAAGTGACGGCGGAAGATGAATGCGGCAGCGGGGATAGCAAATGGGTATCTTATGCGGCTTCTTCACCGTTGCGTGTGGGAGACATTACTATTCGGGTGCGTACAGGCTATACCGGAGTGTATTTGCCTAGTGACCCTTCGGAAGCTTATATGTTTACGGCGGATAATGAACCGGAAACGCGGCGCTATATTCCGGTTTCGCACCTGTCAGTGGCGGCAGTTTCTAGCCAGGCAACGGGCGGCGGGCAGTATGGCAATGCGATCTATGCGATTGATGGCAACTTTAATACGCGTTGGCATTCGGCTTGGAATGGTAGTGACCACGATCAGTGGATTGTCATTAAGTTTGACCATCAAGTAGAACTGTCGGCCTTAGGCTATGTGGCGGCGGGTGGCGGTAATGGCCGTATCTTGCAGGCGGATATCTATATTAGCAATGATGATGAGCTAAAAGCAGAAAACTTCCGCAAAGTCGGGCAAGTTCTGAATGATTGCAATAATGCGGAAGCCGGCGTCCTCTGTACAAGTGCTTGGCCGAATCGCGATAATGCTAGTATTGAGAATCTCAATGCGCGGACTTTTGAATTTCGGCGTATCGAGCGCGATGAAACGGGTGAGCCAGTTTTGGATGATAACGGCCAGGAGATTGTCACGCATGCTGCGATTCCGGCAAAATATGTTGCGATTAAGGCTATGCAGACATCTAATAATGGTAATTTTATCGCGGCACGAATGCTAAACTTCTACGAAGACCGTACTCAGAAAACTGCGCCGGTCGCGGGTATAGCCTACAGCCCGACAGAGCCAACTACCGGTGAGGTAATTGCGCGGTTAATTAATACTTCAGAGGAAGAGCTAGAAGCAGTGGACGCACAGGGCAACGTTATCCCCGAGGGTGGTTTTGAGCATGTTTTCCAGACTAATGGTACTTATACTTTCTATTTCCGCCGTAAAGCGATTGCTGGCGTGGAAGTAGATCAATCAATCGGCATGGCAATTGCCAAGGTGGACTGGATCTATGATAAAGTTGCGCCGCAGCCGATCAAAGTAGAGTATATTTGCGTGGATGATAACTTTGACGGTAACGACCAAACAGCTGACTGTAGCGCGGCTCAAGGCAAAACGAATCGTAGCATTAGTGTCAAGCTTACCTTCCCGGAAGATAATCCGGTACGGATCTTAAATAATGGCCTACAGGAAGATTTTGATGATGACAAATATGATGCGGAGGCGCCTGACCCAGATCACCAAGGCTCTAATCCGGGTGATCAAGAAAACGGCGACCAGATCAGCTCTGATCAAAATAGTCTAGATCCGTTCACTTACCTCTTCATGCGTAATGGTTCGTTTACCTTTGAGTATGAGGATCTGGCGGGCAATCCCGGTGCCTATACAGTAAAGGTGGACTGGATCGACAAGGCACCGCCAAAAACGGCCATCGAGTATAGCACTACTGCGGAAACCGCCGGTGAAGTAGTGGCAAGACTAGTCAAGGTTGAGCGTCTGGCCGAACCGGTAGCTACTACCGCTGATGCTGATGATGAGAGCTGGCGTTATGATGAGGATGGCTACGAGTATGGTGAAGATTTTGTGGTAAGCAACAATGATGGCTCTCCGGAGTATCGCTTCGCTGATAATGGTGAGTTTACTTTCGAATATTGTGATGCGGTGGGGAACTGTGCAGCGCAAGTAGCCAAGGTCGACTGGATCAAAAAGTCTGAACAGCCGGATGTGCCGGACAGCCCTAACACTCCCGATACACCTGATGTGCCTGATGACCCTAATCCGCCAGTGAATCCTGATGATGGCTGGTCAGACCTTGACCGCCCGAATGATGATAATTCTAGCGGTACCTTGCAGCCGGATCAGGTCAATAACGGTAATAATTGGCAACTAAACCCAGGTCAGAGTGCTGGTAATCAAATTGCTGATAATAATATCGGCAATGGTAATATTGCTAATCCTGGCCAGGATAATGACAACTCCGAGAATCACGACTCGATTGACCTCGAAGATGGGGAAGACAATGATAAAGATGAGGATAATGATTCTCAGCCAAATCGCAATGGTGGTAGTAATAGTGCTAGCTCCAATAATGATAAAAATAGTCAGGATGCTGAGCCATGGTACCTGAATCCGATCTTCCTCTGGAGCGTCAGTGGTGCGGGCTTACTCGTCGTACTTATTATCATTGCAAAAGCAATCGCTAACCGCCACCGCTAGGTGTGGCTAGGGAATGAGATTGGAAGTTTGCTAGACTTTGCTGTGGTGCAGTGCTGTGCAAACCTAAGATTTTCCTTAAAACTCACTCTGGACATCTGTTAGGGAATTTGGTATAATGAGAAATAGATTTCGGGTTCGTTCAGGAGTACCGAAAAACCTACCGCATTTGTGTTATTATAATAAGATTGACGCTATGTCAAGAATATGGTACAATAAGCACTCAAAGTGCCAGAAAACCGGTGCCTAGGTAAAATGTACGAGCGTATTCGAGCTTCCTGAACGAGCCTGAAGAAAGGAAAATATAATTATATGGCAAATGCCAAATTAACCATGGACGAACTCTTAGCGGGGAGCGAGGAGAGCGTCAAGCGCGCCGTAGTCGGCGAAACTGTGACCGGAAAGGTCATGTCAATCCGAAAGCACGAGATTTTGATTGATCTCGGGGCTCGAGGTGTAGGTGTAGTACCGCGCCGCGAGGTGTCTTTTGCGAAGGATGTCGAAGTGGGCGACGAAGTGACGGCTTCTGTGATTGAGGCAGAGATGGCTGATGGTAGCGTACTACTTTCGCTTCGCAAGGCTGCGAAAGAGAAAGGCTGGGATGAGATCCAGTCGCGGGTTGATAACGCTGAAGTTATCGAGATTACGCCATTCGATGCCAATCGTGGCGGTTTGTTGGCTGAGTATGAGGGGATTCGCGGTTTCTTGCCGGTTTCTCAGCTTTCGGCGGAGCATTATCCACGCGTAGGTTCAGCTGATAAAGACGAAATTTTGCAGCGCCTGAACTCTCTCATTGGCAAAGCAATGAAAGTGCGGATCTTGGATGCCAATCGCAAAGACAATAAGCTGATTTTCTCGGAGAAGGAAGCGATTAAAGACGGTCTTGCGGAGCGCTTTGCGGAGCTGCACGTTGGTGATGTCGTAAAGGGCGTCGTGACCGGTGTGGTAGACTTTGGTGCCTTCGTGAACGTTGATGGTGTAGAAGGCTTGATCCACATTTCCGAGATTTCTTGGGAGCGGGTCAATAACCCATCTGATTACGTCAAAGTAGGCGAGAATGTCGAAGCCAAAATCATTGCGATTGATAAAGAGCGCTTGTCGCTTTCGATTAAGCAGCTCACTGAAGATCCTTGGCTATCCGAGGTAGCCGGCTTGAAGCGCGGCGACCAAGTCGAGGGAACTATCACTCGCATTACGCCGTTTGGGGCTTTCGTACAGATTTCTCCAGCAGTGGAAGCTTTGGTGCATGTTTCTGAGCTGGGTAATGGTAATGATGTCGACCCAGAGAAAGTCTTCACTTTGAATGAGCGCAAGAAGTTCAAAGTCTTGGATGTAGATAAGGATGGGCGTAAAATCAGCTTAACGATAGCCAAATAGTAGAGGAGCCTTTGCGCATAGCATCCTACTACTTTGTCAAAGATTCCAGTACGCAGGAGCCGTATGATAAATACGGCTCCTTTGCGTGCTTCGTCTTTTCCGCGTATTAGGACGCTCTTCGCAAAGGGTTCATAAGCTAGCTTTAACCTTTCTTTTTTCTCCCTCTCGGCGCGGGTTTAATCTTGCTGGTTTCGTAAACCACGCGTGAGAACTCTTCAATAATATATTCTTCGGTGAGACGTTGAGTTTTGGCTAGATAGATAAAAGGGATGTGCGCACTACGGAAGAATTTTTCCATATCGTGCGGGGCGCTACCCGGATCCTTGAGGTCATTTTGGACGCCGTCTTCTAGCTTCACTACGCAAATTGGCCGCAGTGAACGCTTGTTACAGAGGACGAAATCCACCGTTTTGTGATCTATAAAGCGATAAGCTGCATAACGGTCTTGCAGGCCGACCTTATGGCTGAGTAGGGAAGATAAACCAACGTCTGGGATGATATAAAATTTCTCCCCAAAAAGATTGTTTAGCATCTGGAAACATTGCCGCTCATTGCCCACCATTAAGTGTTTGCGCGGGCGATATTTGTAGCGATCCATAGCTTCACGCTGGTGACGGCGAGTAGTTACACCAATTAGCACTGACACCAAAAACAATAGCAAAGTCGCAATAATTGCCATAGTGATGAAAATCTTGTCTGCGCTAAAAATCTCTTCCCAGTTCATACTTGCCCCGCCTCACTCCGCCACCTCTGGCGGATAGATATAGGTCTACACTTCCATTATAGCACACTTTAGCGCAAAAGTCAATGTTCTAACGCTAAAGTCCCCGTTTTTAGCAAATATCCGCCTAGTCACAAGCCAGAATCGTAAATATTTTAAGCTTTCTTTAAGCTTATGGTTAAAGCTCTATATATAATTTTGCGCATAATTGAGTTTGCCGCGCTTTGCTCGCGCCAGAAAACTATCACAAAACAGTTGACATCTTGGGTGTGATGGCATATAATGGGTGTAGTAATCCCGGGTAGCTCAATGGTGGAGCAAGAAGCTGTTAACTTCGAGGTTG
>CAYMCF010000040.1:0-2152 GCA_964388975.1 uncultured Candidatus Saccharibacteria bacterium
CCAAATTATACGAGGAAGCCACCCAGACGGGTGGCTTTTCGTCTTCACGAAAATTAAAAAAATATCTCATAGAATTATTTTCCTGAACGTATTATCTGGTATAATATAGGTATGGAAGAATTAGCAGATAATATTATCAAACTGATTGATCGCCAGGAAGTCTGTTTTCTGAGTTTTATTGATGAGAATGGCTTTCCTTCTACGCGCACTATGCTAAACCCACGCAAGCATCAGGGTATCAAAGAATTTTACCTTACCACAAATACTAAGTCGAAGAAAGTTCAAGCGTTGCTAGCAAACTCTAAGGCCGGTTTGTACTTTTATGATCGTCCGCTTTACCGCGGAATCGCTTTTGCTGGTACGGTAGAAGTACTCTATGACCAAAGTATCAAAGACGAAATTTGGCGTGATATGGATATTATCTTTTATGAGAGTAATACTGATCCAGATTATTGTGTACTTAAGTTTACTGCAGAGTATGCGCGATATTATCAAGATTATCACTCGACGGATATTAGGATTCCGTAAGATACTACTTCAAAGATGACTAAGGTTATAATACAGGAAGGCTACTATGGCTACTAGCAAGGCTTATCGAGATTTTATTATTGAACAATTACGTGGCTTAGACGATATTGTTTTGCGCCCCATGATGGGGGAGTTTTTGCTGTATTATCGCGGTGTATTAGTAGGTGGCATTTACGATGAAAAAGTATTAATTAAAGAGAGTCCAAGTACAGAAAAATATCATCTAGCGCAAGTGGTGCCGTATGAGAGTGCGAAGCGGACAATGTATTATCTGGAAGATGTTGATGATGTGGAGCGGATGGTAGAAGTTATTCAGGCGGCTTATGACGATTTAAGTAAAGTCCCAACTAAGAAAAAATCTAAATCTAAAAAATAATTGCGTCACTAAACCGTAGTGGGCGCTAGAAAACTAAACCAAGGTAAGTTGCGCAAAATCGCGTAGATAATTGCGATAATAATTAGGCTAACCCAAAAACTGTTAGGAATTTTCTGATAGATTGGCGGGCGTTGCGCCCGTAGGGCGAAAATAGACTCGATATATAAGCCAAGCCCCAAGGGTAACAACAAAAATAATAAAGCATTATATCGAAAAGCTTGGTAAAAATCTAAAGTAAAGCAAGCGAATAACATTCTGGTAACTCCGCAACCTGGGCAATACCAGTGAGTTAGCTGGTGAAACAGACAAGCAATAGTGAACCCAAACCAGAGATTGAGCAAATAATATATAGTAATGCCCAAGAAAAAGCCACATCCCCACCATATGGCTTTTTGCAGCGAGCGACTATTGCTCTTCGACAACAGTGATGTCCTCCTCGGTGACAATAGCAGTGGGCTGAGCTGGAGCTGCTGGAGCGGCTGGTTGCTGCGGTGTAGTAGAGCTACCGGTATTCGCGTTTGGAGTGTTTGGCTGCTGTGGGTTTGACTGGCCATTATTATTGCCACCAGCGATCATATTGAGTTGGTTTTGCATCAAAGCATAGTTGACAATACCAAGACCAAAGATTTGCAAAATTAAATAAAGAACGGAATTGTCAGCGGTAACGGAGAATCCAGCCCGGCTCTGTGCAACATTAAGCGCTTTGCCAAGTTTGTATGCCCAGTAGAAACCATAAATACCACAAGTAACTAGAGTAAGCAAGAAAGCAATACCGCCAGATGGAATTGACTCATCTCCGCTGGCATTGCGGACATCATCAGTTAGCTGAATGAACCAAATGATGCCGTAAATTCCACAAGTGAAGATAGTTAAAATAATAGATGTAGCAATATTGCGTTGTTGTATCACGACAAGCCTTTCTGTTAATTTTTAGATAATTTACTTTTAGTATAGCATATTTTGAGCCATAAAAATAGCTTAAAATGAGTTTGCGTTACGTCCTAATAAGTAAAGATTTCTGTTTTTATATGGTATAATAATAGATATGAAGAAGATTTCCGTAGTTGTGCCATGTTACGATGAAGAGCAAGCTTTGCCGTTATTTTATGCGGAAATGGAGAAAGTGCGTCAGCAAGATTTTGCGCAAGATAAAATAGAGTTTGAATATATTTTTGTAAATGATGGCAGCAGTGACCATACTCTTGCCATTATGAAGCAATTGGCGGAGCAGGATCGAAAAGTAAAATA
>CAYMCF010000040.1:2162-9223 GCA_964388975.1 uncultured Candidatus Saccharibacteria bacterium
TATCTTTCTCGCGGAATTTTGGCAAGGAGGCGGCGATTTTGGCGGGGCTGAAGGCTGCGCAGGGTGACTATGTTGCCCTGATGGATGCCGACTTGCAAGACCCGCCGGCTCTGCTACACGAAATGTACGAAGGTATTACTAAGGAGGGCTACGACCGCGTAGGTACTCGGCGAGTCACTCGTAAGGGCGAGCCACCGATTCGGAGTTTTTTTGCGCGCATTTTCTATCGCTTAATTAACAAAATGTCGAACGTGCAAATGGTGGATGGCGCGCGCGATTATTGGTTGATGACTCAGCAGGTTAATGAAGCTATTATTGCCATGCCGGAATATAATCGTTATTCTAAGGGCCTGTTTGCGTTCGTAGGGTTTAATACTAAGTGGGTGGAATACGAAAATGTTCAGCGGGTAGCTGGGGAAACTAAATGGTCGTTTTGGAAATTGTTTAAGTATGCGCTAGAAGGTATTACAGCCTTCTCGACGGTACCGTTGATTATTTCGTCGATTGTTGGCATGTTGTTCTGCATTGCGGCGTTTATTGCGATTATTTTCATTATTATTCGGACAGCAGCCTTTGGTGACCCTACGGCGGGATGGCCATCATTAGTCTGTATTATTGTTTTCGTGAGCGGTGTACAACTATTTTCAATTGGCATTATTGGGCAGTATCTTTCCAAAACTTATCTAGAAGTAAAACGCCGTCCAATTTACATTATTAAAGAACAAAATTTAAATCATTCTAACAAGGAGCTAAACCATGGCAAATAAACCGATCTACATTGCACACTCGCGAGAATATGATTACGAAAAAGAATTATACCAGCCAGTACGTAGTATTGCAGAGCTTGACCAAACTCAGATTATTTTACCACACGAAACTGAGCGGCATAATACCCGAGAATTCTATCGGACGTTGGGTTTGATGATTGCTGAAGTTAGTTATCCAGCTACGGGTATGGGCATTGAACTAGGCTGGGCTAATGATGACAAAACGCCGATTATTTGCGTTTATCGGCAGGGCACTAAGCCATCCGGCTCGCTATGGGCGGTGACGGATCGGTTTTATGAATATCAAGATATGGCTGAGTTAAAAACTCTCATCACAAAAATTATCCAGGAATACAACTCTTAGTCCGTATAATAATGAATGTAAAAGAAATTACAGCTGAGCTGTATCAAACAGTCGGTTTTGTGAAGAATGGCGAATTAATACAAGATTTGCGTGGCCATTCGCGAGCGCTTTGCTATATTTTACAAAAGCCGGCGTTAAATTCTGCGCAAAAATTTTTCTTGAAAGTCTATGCTGGCGATTGTATAGAAAAATTAAAGATGATTGCGCAGCGTTACGAAACTTTACAAATTCCTACGGCGAAAACTTTGGAAATTGGATTATTGAAAGATTCTCAAGCGACTTATTGTATTTATGAATATCTTGACGGCCCAACTTTGCATGAATTGATTGATCAAAATTCTCTGGCAACGATGGAGAAGTATGGCGAGCAGGTTGGCAAGGAGCTACAAAAGTTTAATCAATTAACTGGCAATAAGAAAGAGTCCCAAGAAAACTTGGAGGCAGAATTAAAAACTTTGTGGCAGAATTTACTTACACAAAAACGGCTCTATCTACAAGCACGCGGTGAAACTTTACCAGAAATTGATCTGTCACGTTTACAAAAAACTCTACAAACCTTAAAAGCCGTAGTCTTGGCGATTCCGCCGCGGTTTACGCATAGTGACATTAATCTTGATAACATTATTCTACATCAAAAACAAATGTATTTTGTGGATACAGGTGGTAGTGAAATTAAATTCCGAAGCTTAGACTTCCGGGGAAGTTGCTGGTGGTGCTGGAGTGGTGAAGATACTAAATACGAGCAAGCGATTTATCGGGGAATTTATCGAGGCTTGTTTGATCAGCAAATTCCAGATTGTTTTCATCAAGAATTAGCTTTTGTGATTATTTATGAGTTTTTGATTCGAGTCCAAAAGTATGCGGGTGATTTAGAGCAAGTTCATTATTCTTTTTTACGCTGGCGAGAGAACTTATTACGGACAAATTATTTTGAAAATTATCAGTTTGATTGGTTTTAGTATCTAACAAAAAAGTAATTATCTTGTAAGTTTAGACTGGCGACAGTTTGCTCCTGATTGTTTATGATAAGAAAAAGGAGCAAATTTATGCAAAGTATTAAAGAAAGAATACCAGTAGTCTTGGCCGTAATTATTTTTCTGGCGGTTTGCGCGTTAGGATATTATTTAATTATGGTACATTCTACCGATTATTTTACGCAGATTGATAATAGTAAAGTGGAGCAATTGACTAATAATGAATATGAGTATGATTTAACTGCTTATGATGAACATGGTAAGATGCGTGAAGTGAGCTTTAAGGCGAATAAAAAGCTGCGCGAATCGGCTCTGCTGAAGCTTAAGGTGATGGCAATTCGCGGCGTGGTGTACTGGGAAGAGATAGAATATAATGAGCTACCGCAAGATGTGCAGCCTCGCTATCAGAATACTACGGAAAATTAACACAATTACTTTTCCTTATTGTATAATGTAGATATGAGGAAGAGTACTGCGAAAAAATTGATGGGCTTGATGTTATTATTAATTGTGGCGATTGGCGGAGTATTTGCGATCTGGGGTATGCAGCGTGAGAAGTTTGTTTGGGATTACATGGTGACCGATGATACTAGCTGGCGGACTATGATAGATGACGGTAGCAGTACAAACGTATATTATCAAATTAACTTTCAAGATTTAAAAATTCGCAAGCTGGAAGATCGCTATGTAGGAGTGTTGCATACCTATGATTATCGCGAACGGGTGATTTACGAACAAACCATGGATGACCGTACTGCCGAAAAATTCCGTACTCTATTGGAAAAGCTATGGAGTACTGGCGATACTCAAGAAGGTAATTATGCTTTCTACACGATTGACAAAGATGGTGAAGGTGCGCGCTATATCCAGAGTGAGTCGAAGATCGCGCAAATCAAAGTCTATACGGACATTTTTGATAAACGGGCAGAATCGTAAAGTTTGGTAAAATGTGCTATAATTTACTCGAAAGATGAGTGAGAGTAAAAATATCCAAAGCCCAGATTTGCCGCCAGTGACGCCAGAAATGCGCGCGGCTTTGTTAAACAAGCTGAAAAGCTTGCCGGCAGCACCAGGAGTATATTTTCATAAAGGTACTAATGGGGAAATTATCTATGTTGGTAAAGCGGCGGTATTGAAAAATCGTGTACGGCAGTACTTTCATAATTCTCCGAAAGATCCAAAAACTACCGCTCTAGTGCATGAAATCGCTGATACGGATTGGATTGTCGTAGATACAGAGATGGATGCACTATTTCTGGAATCAGAAATGATTAAACGTTATATGCCAAAATGGAACATTTTGCTACGCGATGATAAGACTGTATCCTATGTGCGAATTGATATGAAATCGGCGATACCGTATGTGAGTTTTACGCGCACGCCACAGGATGATAAAGCTACCTATATCGGGCCGTTTTACGGAAAAAGTGCCGTAGAAAAAGCTTTGCGAATTTTGCGAAAAGTTTTTCCGTATTATGACAAACCTTATGATGGTAAGAAAACTCTCAATACTGACCTTGGTCTTACTCCTGGTATTGAAGTAGGGCGCACTACTGCGCAAGAGTATAAGAAAAACTTGCGTAAGTTGCGGCTTTATCTAGAAGGTGGGCGACATAAATTAATCAGTGAATTAGAAAAACAAATGCAGCAAGCCGCCAAGGCAGAAAATTTTGAAGAAGCGGCGGAGCTCAAACAACAACTTTTTGGCTTGAAAGAATTACAGAAGAAAATTGTGTTTTCGGATAAAGAGTTTTTGGATATTTCTTCGGATCAGGCTTTGGCGGACTTACAGAAACTTTTGCAACTACCGACGCCGCCGAAGCGAATCGAAGGATATGATATTTCGCATCAGTCAGGTACTAATGTGGTAGGCTCGATGGTGGTATTTACCAATGGTGCCTCAGACCGGGCGGAGTATCGGAAGTTTAAACTACGCCAGCAAAAAAATGATGATACGGCTAATTTGCGCGAAGTGATTGAGCGCCGTTTGAAACATCAGGAGTGGGAATATCCTAATTTAGTAATTCTCGATGGTGGAGCTGGGCAAGTGAATGCGGTGAAAGATTTGTTATGGGCGGAAAAAATTCCGGTGATTGGACGTGACAAGTCGGGCGACCATACTCGTAATGCGGCGGTGCGAATTATTATTCCGCAGGCAGAAGGCGAACGGATGGTGCTGCTAGCGCCAGATTCGCATATTGCCAAATTAATCGCGCGAATTGATGATGAAGCGCATCGTTTTGCGATCACTTACCATACTTTATTGAAACGGAAAAATATGCTGAAGTAAAATTTGTGAATCTTGCCCGGAGGGTTGCCTTTTCTAAACCGGCGCAATTATTTGTAAACTGGAGGTTTATGGTATAATAATCCTATGATTAAAAAACAAATCTTTACTTTTATTTTACGCTGGGCAGCATCGAGCTTTGGGATGTACTTATGTATTACTTGGCTGGGTACGATTAGTCCAGAAGCTAGTGAAACTTTTTCGGAGCCTTGGTTGCTTTTTGCAGCGGCAGGTCTGATTTTCTCATTAGTGAATTCAATTGTGAAACCAATTATTAAAATGCTAGCTTTGCCTTTGGCGATTTTGACTATGGGCATTTCGACAATTATTATTAATACTGCGATGGTGATCTTAACGATTTATTTGCTGCCAGGTGTAGAAATGGACTTTTTGGGCGCGTTTATTTCAAGTGCAGTAATGAGTGTACTGAACGCAGTACTCAACTTAATAATTAGCTAAGGTAGCCTTGATTTTTAATGGGGGCTGGAGTATAATAAGAACATGAATTTGGGAACACTATTTCAAAGTTTAACTTTAGTATCGGCGATTTTGTCTATTTTGTTGATTTTGTTGCAGCAGCGCGGAGCGTCCTTGGGCGCAGGTTTTGGTAGCTCTGGTGAGTTATATACTACTCGGCGTGGTTTGGAGCGTTCACTTTACAATGCTACGATTATCTGTGTGGCGGTGTTTGTGATTTCGATTTTGTGTCTATTATTAGTGCCAGCGGCATAGGTAAAGGGAACTAACGGGCAGGATGAAACCTACTACAAAAAAGCGTGGGCAAGGCTTAGCGAAGCGTCTGGAGCAAATCTCGGCGCGGGCGCGCGAGGAAAGTAAAGAGCATATCCAAGAGAACATTATTGATCGTTTGCCAAATGCGCGGCGAGTGCGGTTGCTGATTTTGGAATGGTGTTTATTGGTGATTGTGATCCTGTCTCTGGCTTTGACGCAGGCTTTTTGGTATCGGCAGTCGTATTCAGTGCAAGCCTATGTGGATGGCGGTACTTACATTGAAGCTACGGTCGGGCGAGTAAATTCGCTGAACCCGCTTTTTGCTACTACTGAAAGTGAAAAAGTTTTATCAAAACTGATGTTTGCGACTTTATCGACAATTGATTATTCTGGGCATGTGGGGCTAGGGCTAGCAGCTTCCATTATCCCGGACGAAACCGGTAAAGTCTGGACAGTGACTTTGAAAGATAACCTCAAATGGTCAGATGGTGAGCCGATTACTTTGGATGATGTAATCTATACAATTAATCTTACTAAGGACTCGACGGTGAATACGGCCTATGCTTCCAATTTCGCTGGCGTGACGATTGAGCGGATGGGGAATGCTTTAGTATTCGCTTTGCCATCGGCTTATGCAGATTTTGATTCAACTTTGAATATTCCGATTTTGCCAGCCCACGTTTTGGCGGATGTGAACCCAGGGCAGCTTTTAGAGCATAGCTTTAGCTCTAATCCAGTTACTTCCGGTGCTTTTAAGTTTAATGCGATGCAGAATGTTTCTAGCGAGGGTGAGAAGATTATTTATCTAGCGGCTAATCAATACTATTATAAGACTACGCCGATGCTGAACAGTTTTGCGATCCATACATATTCTGATTTAGCAGAAGTTGCTACGGCGGTAGCGACTGGTGAAGTGACAGCAACGGCAGAACTTTCTTCAGAATATCGCGAGCAATTACCGGAAGATTTGATTTATGATAAGCAAACGGCCTTAGCGAGTGGTGTGTTTGCCTTCCTAAATACTACTAGTCAACTTTTGAATAATGTAAGTGTGCGGCAAGCTATTCAGAAAGGTGTTGATATAGCCGAGATTCGTTCAGTCTTGGGTGATGAATATGCATTAGATTATCCGCTGATTAATTCGGAAATCAAAGTGGATGAATACCCGGCTCTGCCAGAATATAATTTAGTAGCGGCGCGGGCTGAGCTGGAGGCGGCTGGCGTGGCGGGGCATACGATTCGCTTGGCAACTATTAATACTGGCTATTTCCCAGCATTGGCTCAGCAGTGGCAAAAGCAGTTGGAACAGTTAGGGTTCAAAGTTGACTTGTCAATTTACAGCCCAGGGCAGGAATTTGTAGTAAATGTGATCCGGCAGCGCAATTACGATATTCTGCTGTACGAAGTAGAGCTAGGCGTAGATCTAGATTTGTTTGCGTATTATCACTCATCGCAAGCTTCGGCGACTGGTTTAAACTTGTCGAACTATGCTAATGCGTTAGTGGATGATTTGATTCTCAGCGCGCGCACCACTATGAGTACAACAGCGCGAGCGGCTAAATATGAAACCTTCCTCAGGCGATGGGTGACTGACGTGCCAGCGATTGGGATTTATCAAGTTAGTTTAGTATATTATTATAACAAAAATGTGCGTTCGTTTTCCGAGGACGATCGGCTGATTTATGCGACGGATCGGTTTGTGGATGTGGAGTATTGGGCTGTGAATCGGGCCGAAAAAAATCGCACCCCGTAATTCTTGTGATAACTAGCGTAATACGGCGTTAGCAATTCCGTTGCTCCTTCACCGTACCAGAAGTACGGCTTAGTCCGCTACTCATTGCTGCCTTGTCTTACGCTGTTCTACCAAGAATTACATTGTTGCTCGCTCCGCAGTTCGTTCCTTCCGCGTATTAGGCTACTCTAGACAAATCCTCATA
>CAYMCF010000041.1:0-6945 GCA_964388975.1 uncultured Candidatus Saccharibacteria bacterium
AAAGTAAACTTTCTTTTTGGCTACCGCCACTCCAGCGTTTCGGAAATAGAAATGCGAGCATTTCTGCTTCTCTCGGATACTCCAGGTTGTGTTATTTATGGATTTTTTGCTATATAATGAGCCACAGAGCAGCTTAGTGGGCTTGTACATATTGAGTAAGGTAAGGGTGTGGAGATTAAGTTCGGCTATTTATTAAATAAAAACCTCTAAAATTCCAGAAAGGACTCTTATGCTAATAAAAAATTTAATAATGCAGCTGGTTCAAAAGTTGCTAAACCGTAAAGTAACCACAAACCACAATAAAAATAGTGTTACTATCTTCGACATTGATATTCATATCAACGAGAAAGATAGCAAACACTAAATTACTAACTTAATTATATTTTACCTTACAATACGGTTATGTCAATACCTAAATTTGCATAATTCCTATAAGTTATGCAAATAGGCTGCTCTTTTTACGCATTTGCCGCAGTAACAGTGACTATGGTAGAATAAGTCCCATTCGGGATACTTGGTGATACGGCTATCCCTACACCAAAAGTATGTACAGTACCAATGCCATCATCTGCGGGAGTGGTAGTATTGTAGTATTCGTGTTCGGTAGTGGTAATGGGATTATAAGTTTTAGTTTCGGTAGTAGTACCATTACCAGTCCAAATACCCCAGCCAGTGACGCCTTTTTCTAATATTGTGTTCATACTTAATACTGGAGTAATAGTACTAGTATTATCACCAGATTTTATGAGAGATGGTTCTTTAGCAGAAAGTAAAACCTTATAGTTTAGATTGCTGGAAATAGTAGCAGAAATACTCCCTTCTAGTACTTTAGTATAATCTACTTGTCCACTCATACCAGTAGCAGCGTCAATAGTAATAATAGGGCCGACATGGACATTGACATTCGCGTCAATATTGCCAAAGCTTGTATCGGTGAGGTCGGAAGATTTGATGGCGGGGTTAGCGACACAGCGCACAGAGTTGCCGAGGTAACGGTAGAGGCTGTAGCTGGACGGATTCACGCTGCTGCTATAGAAGTTCAGGTAGTAAGCGAAGGCGCTATCGTAGGCCGTACTAGACCAGTAGAGGCCGGCGGTGCCGACGCCATTGAGGGAGCCATCGTAGACACGACCGGCAGCCGGGAAGAAACCAGCACTAAAGACCGCACCATTAGTGGCAGTAGTAATACCAAAGCTATTACCAAGGGTGGTATCGGTTTGATTGGTTTTCCAGGCGTTAGCCTTATAATTAGCATCATCATTGGTGGCATACGGTTTACCAGTAAGTGGGTCTATAGTTAGTTTGTTAAAGCTGCCATCTACCGTAATAGCTTTATTGGATGTTGGCAGCTTCCAGCCTTTGGGACAAATACTTCCATTCACATCACCGGAAGTCACCGAGCTGCCACCAGTACCAGCTGTAGCAGTATACCAAGTATAGTAAGCACCGTATTTATGTGTATCTCCATCGGGATTAGATGCGTTGGGGTAGTGTACTTTGTTAGTTGTGACAGAAGTATCAGACCATGGAGAAACGGAAGCTGGGATCGTATAATTACTTGTGACATTGGAATCGGCTGAAGTGATAGCTTTGTTGGTTAGATTCATATTCTGTACCATCCAGCAATTGCCATCAGTTAACTTTTGTACAATATAACTGTTCTGTCTACCAGGGTCGTTAGTGTATCCACCACCACGCTTATCAATCAATGCTTTCCGGTCACCAATATCGGAATTATTACAAATATCTATGGTCATCTCTTGCATATAGGTAATATTTTCTAGTTTCCGCCATTCGGTAAAATCCTCTGCTGCGCTAACTTTTTCTGGAATTGAATAAAAACTTAAACCTAGATAACTCATGCCAAGTAAACTTAAACAAGTTATCGCTCCAAAAAATTTAACTTTGCTTTTGCGTATTTTTAGCATCATTTCCTCCATTTATGGTTATTTTCGAGATGCCAAAATACCAAAAACCAAGCAAAAGTTGTGGTAAAACTTTTACTTTCCTTGATGCAAAAATGACACCACGATGGGTGGATAGACCTTATAGAATTTATGGCCATTAAAATGGTATATCATTCTAACATCATGGTGTCATCACTATGATATACTCAATCTAAAACCTTATTCTATAAAATCTATCCACTTTCATTATACTGAAAAATTTATTTTTTGCCAAGACTGCTTTTTACAACTTTTCACGAAGATACATGGTTCCATAAATATCTTTTTCTTGGAGTGTCCGGAGGTTACGACCGAGGATTAAGTGCGCGAGACCCGTAACGAATCTTGTAGGAATCGAGAGAAGAATAAACTTCTGTTTATTCTTCCGAGATGACGCCCAAGAATCTGAGTGAAACGAAGATGGGTTCGAGCGACACGTCTCCAAGAAAAATGGTATTTATGGGACATAACTTTGTAAAAACTTCCTCTAATTTTCCAAAAAGTGATAAAATAGAAATAACTTGTGGAGGTAAAATGGAAAAGTCGAAGGCAGAGGCGCGAATTATTAAACTGCGAGAATTGATTAATGATTACCGATATCATTATCATGTATTGGATGAGTCGACTATGTCGGAAGCGGCGGCGGACTCGCTTAAACATGAGTTGGCGGAATTAGAAAAAGCTTTTCCAGAATTAATCACGCCCGATTCACCTACGCAGCGAGTGGCGGGTAAGGCTCTGGATAAATTTACTAAAGTGACGCACGCCGAACGGATGATTTCGTTGGCGGATGTGTTTTCGGAGGATGAGATTCGCGAATGGGTGATTAGTAACGAAAAACTGGCGGGGAAAATTACCGAATATTTTACCGACATTAAGATGGATGGGCTGGCTTGCGCGTTACATTATCAAGATGGTTTATTGGTGCAGGCAGTGACGCGCGGCGATGGCTTAGTGGGGGAAGACGTGACGCATAATGTGCGCACGATCGAAAATGTGCCGCTTAGGATTCCGGAAACTGGCAACGTAGAAGTACGTGGGGAAATTGTGATTTTTAAGAAAGATTTTGCCGAGCTGAATGAGAAGCAGCAAAAAGTTGGCGAGAAAGCTTATGCCAACCCACGCAATTTAGCAGCCGGGAGCATCCGGCAGTTAGACCCGAAGATTGCAGCCAGCCGGAAATTAAAATTTATGGCTTACGATTTAGTGACACCAAATTTACCGAAACATAGCGAAGCTTATGCGAAGCTGCGCGAGCTGGGTTTTCGTACGAGCGGGCAAGATAAAGTTTTTACAAAATTAGAAGATGTATTTGCGGAAATCAAGCATCTAGGAGAGACGCGGCAAAATTTACCTTTCAATACCGATGGTATGGTGATAAAGATTAACGACCGCAAAGTTTATCAAAAACTTGGTATTGTCGGAAAAACTCCACGCGGAGCGGTGGCTTTTAAATTCCCGGCCGAAGAAGCTACTACTGTTGTGAAAGACATTGTGATTTCTATCGGGCGGACAGGTGCGGCGACGCCAGTAGCGATTTTTGATCCAGTGCAGCTTGCAGGTAGTACGGTAAAGCATGCCAGTTTGCATAATGCTGATGAAATCGCGCGGCTAGACGTGCGCGTAGGTGATACGGTGATTATCTATAAAGCTGGGGATATTATCCCGCAAGTGAAACAAGTTTTGACTAGCTTGCGGCCAGATCAGACAGTAAGCTTCGACTATGAGCAAGCGTTGCGTGCGCAATATCCCGAGCTGGAGTTTGAGCGGGCAGACGGTGAAGTAGTTTATCGCGTGAAGGGTGAAAGTTCGGATTTAATTTTGAAGCGTGCGATCGAATATTATGCCTCGAAGCCGGCTCTGGATATTGATGGCTTAGGTGAGAAAAACGTGGAAGCTCTGGTGGATGCTGGCTTAGTAAAAAGCATCGCAGATCTCTATCGCTTACAAGCTGGTAAGGTAGCGCAGCTAGAAAGGTTTGGTGAGCTTTCGGCTAATAACTTGGTAAAAGCGATCAGCGAGAGTAAACATCCAGCGCTAAATAAATTTATTACTGCGCTCGGTATCCGTCACGTGGGTGCACAAACTGCGACAACTTTGGCGCGAGGGTTCGGCAGCATGGACAAGTTGATGGAGGCCACCGAAGAAGATTTATTGAAATTGCAAGATATTGGTAAAGTAGTGGCAGAATCAATCTTAGCGTACTTTGCCGATGAGGATAATCTCAAGCTATTACAAGAACTTAAGGAGCTTGGCGTAGAGCCGGAGACAGTTTCGCTAGAAGGCTTGCCTTTGGTAGGTAAAAGTTATGTAGTGACTGGCACCTTAGAAAGCATGGGGCGTGAAGCTGCGGAGGATAAGCTGCGTGAGCTAGGAGCGACGGTGACTGGCGGCGTGACCAAGAAAACTACGGCCCTAATTGCTGGTGATAAACCTGGCAAAAGTAAAACTGAAAAAGCCGCAAAACTCGGGATCCCAGTAATTAACGAAGCTGAGCTTTTGGAACTTTTAGGAGAAAAGTAAAACTCAGCGATATTAAAACTTGTAATAAGCGGGAAACTTGAAGAAGCATGAAAACGGGCGCACCGAAAGTGCGCCCTATATATAAAAGATAGTTATTCGGTCGACCAAGTCAACGCCAGCATATCTAGGCCGATATCGTCATCTATATGATCTCCATATGTGGAGGTTTGGAAAATGCGCGCATCGTTGAAATCAAAATCGTTTGTAGGGACGCGCAGATAAAAGAGACCAAATTCGGCGGCTACATCCAAGACAGTTTTTTGGCTGGCCCACATCCCGTAGTGAACGGCGGGGGTTTCATCTGGATGAGTTTGTAAGCCGCATTTTAGCTCGTGCCAACAAAACCATTCAAAGCTGCCGTCGTCGGCAGTATCAGGATATTCTAGTGCCTCCTGTCGGCGATAACGAAAATTATTTAAGAAGGTTTTGGCTTCGGCGAGATAAGCATCATAGCGGGCTTGGTAATAATCACGCAGATATTCTACATCTTCCGCCCAGACTCCGCCGCTCGTGGTATTCGGGCCAATCACATAAACGTATGGGTCGCTGATAATCATGGCCTGAGGTAGTTGATATTTGGCAGCAGTGTAAAGATCAGTAGCTGAAAAAGTGTTGCCGCTGGGGTGGTTATGCACCAAGAGCGCGCCGTCGTTCTCGGCAAAAGCTTTGGCGCTTTCTCCGGGTATGGTGGCGTGTGACTTCAGAAAACTGGTGTAATTAAAGAGCTTGGTACCCTCTACGTCAAAGCCAATTACGGATTCAAAATCTTGGGTGCGTAGCTCGCGCGCTACTTCAGCCAAAGTGGCGCCATTATCGATTTCGTAAACCGGGTTCTTGCCATAGGGATTGAGATTGATGGCGCAGGCATCCAAAGGGCCTTCGGCGAAAATCGCATCGGTGAAGTCGGGGCTGTCAGCTAGATAGCAGGGAGTCAGCATAGGGAGCGTCAACAAAAGCGCAAAGAGCACGCAGAATGTTTTGGTCCAGAAGCTATAATAGGTTTTCATCTTGCAATACCTCCGTTTGATTTTCCGAAATTATAACTATCTATATATTAAAGTACACGCTAGCACTAAATTAGCTACGCGACTATAATATATATTATATACTACTTCCGCCAAACCAGCATAATTATATATGGTATAATATAATATATATGCCAAAATTTGAATTAGTCTCAAAATATCAGCCTACGGGTGACCAGCCGCAAGCAATTGCACAGTTAGCGGCGGGGTTGGATGCGGGAGTACGTGAGCAGACTTTGCTAGGCGTGACGGGGTCGGGTAAGACTTTTACGATGGCAAATTTGATCCAGCACTACCAGCGCCCGACTTTGATTTTGGCGCACAACAAAACTTTAGCCGCACAGCTTTATGCGGAGTTTCGGGAATTTTTCCCCAAGAACGAAGTGCATTATTTTGTGTCGTATTTCGATTATTATCAGCCGGAAGCTTATATTGCCAGTACTGACACTTATATCGAAAAAGATTCTGCCATCAATGAAGAAATCGACCGTTTGCGCCACGCTGCAACGGTAGCTTTGTTGACGCGCCCAGATACAATCGTAGTGGCTTCGGTGTCGTGTATCTACGGTATTGGTTCACCGGATCATTATACGGAGATGTCTTTACCGCTATTGAGGCAAGGGGGTGTTTGGCAGATCGTTGGCAGCGAAAGTAAAATGGCTTTTTTGAGCGACGCTATCCATAATGCAGAAGAATATGCGGATTTTTACTTGGCGCATCCTATCGTAAATACCTCCACGCAAAGTAAAGATTCTTTGAGCCAGCAGAATTTTATCAAATATCTCGTCGCCATGCAGTATCATCGTAATGATTTAGCTTTTGAACGAGGCAATTTCCGAGTGATGGGCGATACCGTAGATTTGTTCCCGGCTAGCGGGGAATGGGCTTATCGGTTTGAGTTTGGTTTTGATACACTAGAAACGGTGCGGATTATCGACCCGCTTACGGCTGAGACGCGCGAGAAGCCGGATCGCATTCATATTTTCCCTAATACCCACTATGCCACCCCCAAAGACCAGCTGGAGCGCGCCATCACCGGCATTGAAGCTGAATATGAGATGCGCATGAAGTACTTCGAGAAACACGAGAAATATCTAGAAGCGCAGCGTTTGAGCCAACGCACTAAGTATGATATTGAGATGTTGCGCGAGACTGGCTTTGTCAAGGGGATTGAGAATTATTCACGCCATCTTGACGGCCGTAAAGCCGGGGAACCGCCCGCGACTTTGATTGACTTTTTCCCAGAAGATTTCTTGCTATTGGTGGATGAGAGCCACATGACTTTGCCGCAGGTGCGTGGTATGTATAATGGTGACCACGCCCGCAAGGAAACGCTAGTAGACTATGGCTTCCGGCTGCCGAGCGCCATGGATAATCGTCCGTTGATTTTTACTGAATTCCAGAGCCATATCAAGCACGCGGTATATGTTTCGGCTACACCGGGGCCGTAC
>CAYMCF010000041.1:6955-9027 GCA_964388975.1 uncultured Candidatus Saccharibacteria bacterium
GCCGGCGCAGCAAGTGATCCGTCCTACCGGCTTGCTCGACCCTGAGATTGAGGTACGCCCCAGCGAAGGGCAGATTGATAATCTAATGGAGGAAATCGATAAACGCATTGCTAAGAAGCAGCGCACGCTAGTGACTACTCTCACTAAGCACATGGCCGAAGATTTGACTGATTATCTCAAGGAGCGCGACGTGAAGGTAGCTTATATTCATTCCGATATCGATACTCTGGAGCGAGGTGATATTTTGCGCGATTTGCGGGCTGGGGTGTATGATGTATTGGTAGGAATCAACCTTTTGCGCGAAGGGCTAGATCTGCCAGAAGTGTCGCTAGTAGCGATTCTCGATGCAGATAAGGAGGGTTTCTTGCGCAGCGAAAGCGCCTTGATCCAGACGATCGGCCGGGCGGCGCGGCATGTGGAGGGGCATGTGATTATGTATGCGGATACCATTACCGAGAGTATGAATAAGGCTATCTCCGAGACGATGCGGCGGCGGGAAATTCAGCAGGAATATAATGAGAAAAATGGCATTGTGCCGCGCTCGGTGAAGAAGGAGATTAGTGCGGGTCTACGGGCGATTATCCCGCAAAAGGAGGAGGCCACCAAGCTCGATCTTAAGCGGATTCCGCCGGAAGAAATCCCCAGTTTGGTTAAAGAACTGCAGTCGCAAATGCAGCTGGCGGCAGCGAACCTTGATTTTGAGCAGGCAGCGTTCTTGCGCGACCAAATTGCCGAGATTAAAGGTGAAACCGGGAAGAAAAAGAAGTAGGAATAGAAATGGATTTCTGTTCCATAAATACCATTTTTCTTGGAGACGTATTGTCCAAATCTCATCCATGAAACAGAACCTGCTTTAGGCAACTTTCTTGCCAAAATCGCAAAATAACCATAAAAGCTATTGACATTTCCGCTAATCTGTGCTACAATGAGAGTATGGGGAGTAGCCTTGAACTTCTCTCTAGTATTCCTATGGGAAATTTTAGAAAAGGAGGACTCGAAAATGAGTTCGACAAGTTTGAAGGACTGTTTTGGCTTTTTGGACCAGGTGATCTTGGACCCGAATGAAACTAGCTGCACGCGGGAAGAGCTGATTCAGGAGATCGACGAAGTGCTGACTGACCTCATCTCCTTGGGCTACCCGGTGCAAGCGGAACCGCAGCCGGACCTGGGAGAGGGGAGCTGTGTTTTGGCCAGAGTGATGAGCAACAAGATTGCGCTGCCGGATCTGGAGCGACCCATCTTGGCGACAATTGAGCGCAACGTTAGTTCTGCTACTTTGCAGCAGCTGGTGAGCCTGCGCGAAACAATTATTTTCGAGCAGGAGGTCGACAAATTGAAGTTCCGGCTGGCCAAGCTGGGCGTAGCCTGTGATGTGTACGCCAATAAAGCTCAGTTGAGTAAGGGTGTGGTCAACGGTACTCTGGTTTTTTCGGCGAGCAAAGAAGGGCTCTATGAATTGATGGGTTGGCTGGCTCGCGCCGAGCAGCGCCAGATTTTGCTGGAGCACATGGACGAGTTTGAGCGGGCGGGTATGCTGGTAACGGTTTACCAAGATACTTTTGAGTATCAGCTGCGCGCTAACGACTCCGTAATCGAGCGGAGGCTGACCGAGCCGGATGTCCAGGAGATTTTGGCAATCGCGCGGTCTTTGTGTCGCAAATAACGCATCAATGATGGGAACAATCAGCCTTTGTTGAAAGCACTATTAAGCACGTTCAACCCTTCCTGTACAATTTCCTTGCACGTTTTCTTATTTTGGGCCCGGGCTTTGCTCGGGCCTTTTCTAGTGGCAGACAAAATTAAATTCCTCATAACCCCAGCGGAAATTTAGCATAAAACTCTTTACTTTTTAGGGAAAATCAGATATTATATATAAGTAGAGTTGGAGCTGGTTGATATTAGTGCTCTGACATATTAAATAATATAAAAGGAGAAATAATGGCAAATTTTGACCGTTCCAAGCCGCATATCAATGTTGGTACGATGGGCCATGTTGACCATGGTAAAACCACTTTGACAGCTGCGATTACTAATGTTCTCGCAAAGAAGCTGCCTTCCGAAGTAAACAAAGC
>CAYMCF010000042.1:0-8604 GCA_964388975.1 uncultured Candidatus Saccharibacteria bacterium
CTATCCAACTATAGGCATAAGCATCAACTTGAAAACGGTATTAGACCAAATAATTAATGCCTAGCTCTGATGGACGGAAATGATCTTCGGGCAGTTAAGCTTTTCTTTCTCAAAAGTGATCGTCAAGACGCCGTCTTTGAGGTCGGCCCGGACGGAATCTTCATCTTCCTTAACTTGTACTGGTAGGGCAATGGTACGAGAAAACTCTCCCCAGTAGCACTCTTGGATATGCCAAGCTGTAGTGTTTTCATCCTCACCGCCACTCAGCACGCCGGAAATAGTCAAAATATTATCCGAGACGCTAACATTAAGGTCGGACTTGGAGATGCCGGCTGTACGAGCCTTAACCACGAGTTTGTCGGCGGTTTCGTAAACATCTACTGCGAGTTGTCCTGGAAAATCGTTTTCTGTATCATCCCACCCATCATTTACCCCCATTTCTGATGGTTCTTCTACGCTCATCGCGGCTTTCGGGGTCGGGTCAGCGGCCGGGGTTGGTTCTGAATCCCTGAAGAAAGCTTGCGCGAGTTCGTCCTCCATCAGCATGTCGTCAACACTATTGCGTGCCATGCTTGCATTACCTCCTTATGTTGTTATGCTTTATTATAACGGCATTTTGTAGTAAAATCAATAGTAATTATGGGTTTCGTTGTAAAAAACACAACAAAATGTGGCCTTTTGGACCTGGTTTGCCCGCACACTTGTAGAGGTTGCGGGCGTCTGGGAAGCGTCTTGTGCGAATGTTGTAAAAAATACATGCTGGAGCAATTTCAGCCGATTTGTCCTATCTGTAAAAAATCATTTGCGAAATCATCAGAAAAAGTCATAACTAAAGCAAAATCCCAAGCTAACTTTAAGGTTTGTCCAGATTGCGAGATGCCGTTTGCGGGATTGTGGGCTTTTGGCTGGCGCGAAGGTACCTTAGAAAAGCTGGTGGAGCAGTACAAATATCAGTCGGTGCGGGCTATGGGTGTGGAGCTGGCGGAGTTGCTTGACTATGCCATTCCGGCGAGCTTTGCTGGTACAGATATTGTGGTAGTCCCCTTGCCAACGATTGGCCGTCACGTGCGCGAACGTGGGCTAGACCATACTTTGTTATTAGCAAAGAAGTTAGCGTGGCGGCGTGGTTGGCAATGTCAGCAGCTACTAGGCCGAGCTATGGATACGGTGCAGGTAGGCGCGAAAGTTTCTGAGCGGGCGGCGCAAGCTCAGAAAGCTTATATGCTGCGCGGTAAGATTGATCCCAGTTTGCGATATCTATTATTGGATGACGTCTGGACAACCGGCTCTACTATGCTAGCGGCTGCTAAGGTATTACACGCGGCGGGTGCGAAGCAGATTTATGGGGCAGTCGTGGCAATTAGCCCGGATAAGCAGCATCAAGACCCATCTTGCGAGAGTTCTCCTGCGAGTGCAGATGGAAGCTGCAAATAGTGCGGGAAAACATATTCTTGCTAAAAAGCCTCTATTAAAGGTCAATTCTGCCTGCTGCTACCTCAGCTAATAACACACTCCTACCAAAAAGCCACCCCACTAGAGGTGGCTTTAAGCTAAGCATCTAGGCGGAAATCCTAACCAGTCGTGACGGTATCAAGGGCGTTCAGCACGAAGTTGATGATAGCATAAGACAAGAAGGCGATGGCAAGACCAATAATGGCGTAGAGAATAGTATTCTTAGCGTCGGTGATTTTCTTGCTATCGCCACCAGAAAGAATATACCGCAAACCACCCCAAATCAACATAATTACCGACAAAGCGCCGACAATGCCCAGAGCAATATTGGAAAGCTTGGTAAACACGCCATCTACGCCTACCAGTTCGGCTGGCATACCTTCGGCTCGAGCCATCTCCGCACCTTCCTGGATGCTAATAGCCATAGCCTTGCCAGCAAACAAAGTTGCCGCGGTGCAAATACCGGTAATAACTTGTAGAATATTCTTTGCAAATTTCTTCATTTCGTTCTCGCAGTTAATGATAATGAAGGACCAAACGGTCGCTTAGCTACATTATAGCATACTTTTTAGAAATGTGAGAATAAGTTGAGGAGATGCAATAGAGCAAAGCTACATCGAGAAAACTTTGGCGTGTAGGGCCAAGCCTTCTCACCTCTTCTAGCGCGGAAGTAAAAAATAAGCCACGCCACGCATGACTAATTTTCTTCCTGGCGGAGGGTGGGAGATAATGCTTGCTGCGCAACCATTTCGTTGGGCGTCGTCTCGGGAAAGGTAAGTAAGCTTCCCTTTCGCTCGTCTCCTACAACGACCGTCCTCCCGCTTCGCGGAAGTCCTATCTCCCTACTATTCAATCAGTATAAAATAAAGCCCCGAAGGACTTTCTTTTATACTGGCGGAGGGTGGGAGATTCGAACTCCCGCTCCAGGTCTCCCCAGACTAACGATTTAGCAAACCGTCCCCTTCAGCCACTTGGGTAACCCTCCAATACCTCTCATTATACCATACTTTTGGTGGTTGATTAGAAAAAAGTCTTTGGTTCTCTTCCATAACTAGACGGAAGAAAGAAGTTTTGGTATAATATAAATGTCATACACATTAGGGCTATCGTCAAGATAGCAAAGATTACATCTACGGAACGGCACCGTATGGGACGCTCTTCTTTGATGTAATCTTAGAGCGAGTGTATGACACCCTTACGGTGTCGTTTTGTTATTTGCACTTTTGGCGCCGTAGAGATGTCATATAAAGCCAAAAGGAGGGCAATGATGCTAAAAATACGCAAAAATAAAGTAAAAGTTGTTGGTGTAATAACTTTTCTAAGTTTATTAAGTATAAGTTATGTCGGACTAAGTTTTTATTCGATTCCGGAAAAAGTTAGTGCGGCAGATAGTAATGGCGTAGAAGAATGGCGGACGTTAGATGATATTACTTATATGCAGGATATGACGATAGATATTTGTAATAACTCCGAAGTAGGCGACTGGAGGGTTCTAATCGACACTCGTGGCGGTGGATACGAGAATCAAGGTAGGCAAAATAGCTATGTGGTACAGAAATTGTCTGATGGAAATTGCTGGATGGGGCAGAATTTACGATTACCAGGTGGCACGAGGCTCACTATCGCGGATTCTGATCTCAATACTGGTTCATTTGTATCTAGTGGTGACGACGGAGATACCGTCACTTCTGGCAACAGTTATACTTTGCCAGCTTCAAAAGAGAGTGGTTTTAATGATAGCACTGGGCATTTTGTGTTTGATGGCAACGAAACACAGCCATACTCGCACAAGTATGGATCCTATTATTCTTGGTGTGCTACTACGGCAGGCTGCAAAAACAGCAATGGTGGAAATCCAAGCGAAGGAAAAGAAGCGGCTTCTAGTATTTGCCCAAGAGGATGGAAGCTCCCCACTTCTAATAAGACGAATGCAGTAAGCGGCAGCTTTAATAACTTGGTTATGGATGGTTCTAGCCAAATTACCCCGGCCAGTGCCTGGAGGATTAATCAAACCGACTTAACCCTTGGCATAAATATTGGCGTTACTAGCCCAACCAATGGCGCCTTATTTAGCGGCAGTTTCTTCCCAGCTTCTGGTTGGTTCGGTTCTAGTATCAACGCTATATCCGAAGTTGGCATTGAGGGCGACTATTGGTCCAGCACATCTCATGGGAATGATGCTGCTTACTATGTAAGTCTTGAAGCCAACCAGATAAGGCCCTCTAACATTTGGGCTCGTTATTACGGCCTCTCTGTTCGCTGCGTCAACAATCTAAATCTGCATTCTACGAATGTTCCAGCTAGGATTAATGCTGAAACTAGCCTCTCTGTCCACGTCGGACCCACCATTAGTATTGATGCAGTAAGTGATCTAGAAGGAGAAGTAGATTATACAAAAGTCCTAGAAGATAATATTACTGCTACGGTATCTAGTAATAATACTTATCAGCTCTTACTCTCTGCCGAACAGACTTCCTTGCTTGATGCTACACAACCAGATAATACTGGTATCCCTCCTGTAGCTACTACCCCTACTACTCCAGCCCTTCCTATTACTGCCGGTACTAGTGCTTGGGGTATCTATAATGGTTTAGATAGTGATAATACTACCAAACTCTACAAAGCTATTACTACTACACCAAAAATTTACTATAATACTACTGTACCTACAGAAGATAAGTTATCTACTATTCATAGCTTTGGTATAGGTATAGCCGTATCTCCTAGTATCCCCAATGGGACTTATTCTACCAGTGTCACTGTTACCGCGGTAAATGCATAAGTTTTAGTTACACTAAAAGCCTCTGCTTTATGCGAGGCCTTTAAGAAATATCGCAAGCGAAAGCCAGAGGTGTATTGCTCCTAGATCGTAGGTACCCTCTGGCTCCTGGAAGAGCTTGGCTTACTGTTAACAACACTAAGTCGCCCTTCGTTACTTGAATTATAGCATAGATAATAGTTCTAGGCAAGGACTATTTGCGATAAATTTTCAGCTCGGAGTTTTGCGTAATAATCATCATGCGCCGCACTTTTCTTGAGGTCCGGAAAAGTTTTTCCAAAAAGTATTGAGCTTTGATGTTACTCTTTTTTAACCTGCGTAAATCAAAAATAATATTGCTGGATTGGCGTGCCGATTCGTGAAACAAACGCTCAAGTGCGCGAGTGTCGTTTTTGAGGGGGCTTTTCATTTCCCAAAACAGGCCACCCATCATTAAATCTGAAGTTTTGCGACCAGGTGTATTGGATGGTGTAATTAGTTCAATAGTATGATTTGTTTGTTCAAGCAAAAAACTAATTGTACTAAACTCGTGATTTTCTAGCACGATGCCATGAGTAATAAGTTGAGCGCGACAATTTCCTCTGGTATTTTTCTTCATAATATCAGCGTTATAATAGTGATAATTAATTGTGGGAGTGGTAATACTAAATGGACGAAAAAGATCATCAAAGCTCTGAGGCGGGCAAAGCGCCAAAAGCAAATCAAGATTCTGGCTTAAGTAGCGATCCAAAAGTAGACCAGAATACTATTCCCGCTGACCCTGCTCTTGGCACTATTGCTAGCGCCAAAATCAAAGTACCGGTAGACCCAGGTGAGAAGATGGTCAAAGCCAAAGAGTGCCCACGCAAAGGTAATCCTTACAAATTAGCAATTATTATTCTCTCCCTTGTGATTCTGGGTATGGCGGCGGCGATTATCTTTTTGCTGTTTTGCCCAATTAGCCCACTGGTAGAATGCCCGAAAAATAATAATGATGATTCTAGCGTTGAAGATTCTGACGATAATTCCCCTACTATAGCCGACTGCTCGCAGTGCGAAATTTTGGAAAGAGAGGACAATATCGTGCGAGAAATGATCACGCAAATTATCCCGACGGTTGATGAGTTGATTAAGCCATTTTCCATGCAAGGAGTGACTTATTATAATGTCTATGCCGACGAAGCTTCGGATATTACGTACGGGCAGTCTCATAGCATGACGGTTTATTATCGTCCGGATGGTTGTGCGACAGCAGTGCCGCTGAATCGTTCCTATGGTATTATCTTGGATACGCCGGCAGTAGATTCCCAGCCTGATTTATGGAATTTGGTGTATAAAGATTTTTATGCGGCGGTGGCGGACCAGCTTAAAGATCTTGGCTTTACTGATACTGGTAAAAGTTACACCACAGCCAGCACTGGCCCTGGCATCACCGCTTTTGTAAATCATGATGCCGGTGTGGTTTGTGGTTTGGTGGCGGCAGAATTAGGATGTGGTTACGCAACTTGGTATGATCAAGCTCAAGCAGAGTTTTCTAATGAGTTAGCAAAAGCTTATCAAAAAGCCACTGGAGAAGAAGCAGAATTGTTAATTGCTCGGGTTGATAATGTTAAGGATAGCAGCGTGGAGCCTTATCAAACTACCGTTGCGGTGATGACTTCTTCTAAAGCTTCTTTCTATCGCGTCAGTCCAGATGCGGAGTGGTAATTCTTTATGCGCGGCCAAACAGAGACATTATGTAGCGACTATAATACCGTAGATTTACGCAAAGCCTTTGCCGGGAAGCAGTGCTTCAAAGCGGAAGGTGGCATGGAGACAGTACCGTCTTGGGAGAATATATAGCTATTTTACCAGTAATATTTTACGTTTTTCCAGTTAGTATGGTATAATATAGTTAATTATGGTGAAGAGTACGCAGGTTGCGAAAACGGATATTATTACTTGGGAAGCGGAAGAGTATTTGGTCCGCGAGAAAACTACTTGGTGGTATGTGGGGTTAATCGCAGTTGGGCTAGTATTATCGGGTATTTCGGTATGGCTGCAATGGTGGAGTTTCTTGGCGGTAGTGATTTTGAGCGTAGTGGCATTATTGATTTATGCCATGCGCCCGCCGCGAGTGCTGCGTTATTCCCTTAGTAACAAAGGTATTAGTGAAGATAATAAACTATATGATTATTCGGAGTTTAAATCTTTTGGGATTGTACAGGAAGGCGAGCATTTTGCCATTGCGCTCACGCCGATGAAGCGTTTTTCTCCACGTATGATGGTTTATTTTCCGCAAGCACAAGGCGAAGAAATTGTGGACGCCTTCGGTGAGCGCTTGCCAATGGAAGAAGTAAAACTAGATTTGCTTGACCGGCTGATAAAGTTCTTGCGAATTTGAAATTTGTGGTATAATAAGATATATACGATATTAAGAGTAATAAAATAATTAAAAAGGTGGGTAACAAATATGAACCAGAACCGTAATAAAGACAACGATTTGCAGCGCGCAATCGACGAAATCACCCAGAAGGGTGCCGCCGCTGGTGCCCCGAAGCCGGCTGCTCCTGCGCCAATGGGTGCGCCTGTGCCACAGCCAGCTCAGCCGGCTGCCATGAAGATGCCACAAGGCCCAGCTCCTCAGATGAGCATGCCAAGTATGCCTACGATGAGCAGCAGCTATGGCCGCCCGATGGGCTATGGCGCAGATATCTCTAAAGTGAAGGAAGCCGCTCTGAAAGAGCTCTTCCCGATCATGGATCGTGTAGAAGTGGAGCCAGAGAAGCGCTTCTTGCTCTATCAGGAAATGCTGACCACGATGCGCGATAAGGCAGTAATTGCTCCAGCCTATGAGGCTGCTCGGCAGATTCGGGACGACAAAGTACGTGCAGATTCGTTGCTGTATTTGATTAATTCTATCGACGAAATGTCGCTTTAATAAAGTCTTTCGCGGGATTCCGCGAAAAGTTACGCAAAGGCTAGCACTTTTAGTGCGGCCTTTTGCGTTGGCTGGATTTTTACATATATTATATATACTGGTTATTTTTATTTCCCTATGCTATAATAATGATAATTAATCGTGGGAGAAAAAATGGATAAACAGCCAGACGGTGAGCCAAAGGCTCCGCAAGAGCCGGTAGACCCAGCTTTGGGCAAATTGGCTAATAGCAAAATAAAGGTTCCGGTGGAGCCGGACACGAAAATCGTCAAGCTTCAAGATAAGCCGCGTCGCGGCAATCCGTATAAGTTGGCAATTTGGATTCTGTCATTAGTGATTCTAGGAATGGCGGCGGCGATTATTTTCCTGCTCTTCTGTCCGTTGAGTCCGCTCGTAGAATGCCCGAAAGATGATCAAGCCAATAAAGATTGCCCAGAAGTTGCCGACTGTCCGCAGTGTGAAGCTACAGAAGCGGAGGATAAAGCGGTGAGAGAGGTTCTGCAGCAGCTGGAAACCGCGTTGGCAGAATATATAAACGCGAAATATCCTGATAATTATAACTTGATTGAAAAAAATTACGATACAACTTTTCCTTATTACGCGCCAGAAGGTACTAATGATACTATGATTCCGCTAGATCGATCGTATAGTTTAAGCTATGCGCCGAGCAATAGTAGCTATCCGCAATTGTATGATGATCTTATGAAAGGTAATACTCAACGAATGTTGGCTAGAGTTTTAACAGATAATGGTTTTAAGGAAAATGAAGGAACTCTTCCGGGTGCAAACAGTTATCTAAATAATCAAAACATCTTGTGTTCTATGGGGATGGGAGGTTGGCCGTTCTCGGTAAGCTGTGGTAGTACATCTTGGGTAGACCACACTGATATTAAACTGGCGGGAGAGCTGTCGGTGGCTTATCAAGAAAAAACTGGTAATTCGCTTGGCTATGTAACTTTGCATGATGCAAAAGTAGAAGATAGTGAATATAAACCATACCAGCGTTTGCAGGTGGGGGTTGTAGATGCATTGGGTCTATTCTATCGCACTTCCCCAGACAGCAAATGGCAATTTTTCATAGCTACACAAGCACCGTTGGCTTGCTCTGATTTTGATACTGACGATCTAAAGCGTGCCTTTATGGGTGAGTCATGCTATATGGAAAGCACTGTAGGTGATGGCAGTCAAGATACAGTAAAGCCATAATTCCCTCTTCCGCTCAAGAAAAGCCCCCTCGTGCGAGGGAGCTGGGCGTTTCTAGTCTTGGCTAGGTTTGGGATAAGTTGCTTCAGAGAATACGCTGGAGCGGAAAGGTAGTGGCCTTGCCATCTAAGCTCCAATAGAACGGAATGGAAATCTTTTGTGCACCCACGACATGCATGCGGCGTACATAGTTATCCAGTTCTTTGGCGGTCAAACTGGGGCTAATACCAAAAATGTGTTGTTAGTTATGCTTGTACGATAGGTTGCGTAT
>CAYMCF010000043.1:0-8480 GCA_964388975.1 uncultured Candidatus Saccharibacteria bacterium
TAAATGGCATTAAAGTGGATGATAGGGTATTTATTTTGAATTATGCAACAACGCCAGTTCTAAAACCTAATGGTTTCTATAAGTTGATGAATGTGCTATAATAATATATAGTATGGTAGATACACTAAACAATGAAACTTTCTATGGGCTTCTACTAGCTTTATCAGCCTTTTTCTTAGCAACTTTTCTGACTCCGGTTTACACTTATTTTGCCTACAAGTATAAGTTTTGGAAAAAACAAAAGAAAGAAACTTTAACCGGTGAAGCTTTGCCAATTATGACTAAGCTTCACGCAAAGAAATTTGCGCGGCATTTTCCTACCATGGCCGGTATTATTGGCGTGGTGACGGTATTTATTGTCACTTGTATTTGCAATCTTAATCGCGAGCAGACTTGGCTGCCGCTGGCGGGGTTCATTAGTGGTAGTATCGTCGGGTTTATCGACGATATCATTAATGTATTCGGTAATGGTAAAGGTGCGGCGGGGCTGCGGGCGCCGGTAAAATTTGCCATGATTACGATTGTGGGAATTTGGTTGGGCTGGTGGTTTGCAGTAAAACTGGGCTGGACCAGTATAGAAGTGCCGTTCGTAGGACCGGTAGAGGTTGGCTCGGTAGCAATGATGTTGATTTTTGCTTTTGCGGTAGTGGCCACTTCCAATGCGGTGAATATTTCTGACGGTCTAGATGGCTTGGCCGGCGGTTTGGCTTTGATGGCCTATGGTGCTTATGGTATCATTGCCCTATTTCAAGGCCAGTGGATGCTCACTGGGTTTTGCTTAACGGTCGTAGGCTGGCTGCTATCGTACATTTGGTTTAACGTGCCGCCAGCGCGCTTCATGATGGGCGATACCGGGTCGTTTGCGCTCGGCGCAGGCCTGGGCGTGGTAGCGATGATGACTAACGCTTTCTTCCTTTTGCCAATTATTGGCATTTTGTTTGTAGTGGAAGCTGGGTCGAGCTTGATCCAGATTTTTTGGAAAAAAGTTTTTCATAAGAAGTTGTTTATTTCCGCGCCGATTCATCATCATCTTGAAGCCGAAGGCTGGGGCGAAGCCAAGATTGTGATGCGGTTTTGGGTGATTGCGGGGGTATTTGCGATCATTGGTGTATTCTTGGCGGTGCAAGGTGGCATTGTGAGCGACGAACGAGTCAAGCAGGTAGAAACTTTTGTGCGCGGCGAAGAAGCTAGCGAAGTAATTCCTGAGGAGTCGGATGCGTAAGCACAAAAGTGATCGAATTATCGGTGCGCTTACAGTAGTCCTACTTTGTATAGGACTGATTGTAATTTATGCGATTGGTCCGATGCGCGCCAATGTGATGAATTCGGTTTATGGCACCAACATGGGGGAAAATGACTTTTTCTTTTCGCAGGCGCGAAATGTGATTTTGTCGCTAGTTGTGGTAATTTTAGCCTTCAAGATCCCATACAAATACATGCGCAAATATGCGAAGCTAGTGATGTTTGGCGGGCTGGTCTTGTGTGCTTTACTAGCGATTTTCGCAGCGATTAATAGCCCTTTGGCAAAATGTGAATTAGGGGCTTGCCGCTGGTTTAAGCTGGGCGGGTTTAGCTTGCAGCCAGCAGAAATCCTGAAATTGGGCTTAGTAATGTATCTTGCGCAACTGATGGCGGAGCGCAAAGCTGAAGGAAAGTTAAATAGTAGTGATTTTTGGATACCGTTTGGCGTAGTGAGCGTGCTTTCGTTAGGTTTTGTGGTAGTTTTGCAAAAAGATCTCGGTACCGGTATTGCTATCGCGGCGATTATCCTGGCTATGCTTTTTATGAGCGGAGTCAAGCTGCGCTATTTTGTGGCAGTGCTGGGCATTGCGCTGGTAGGCGGCATTGCCTCGATTGTGGTATCTCCGCACCGTATGGAGAGATTATTGACTTTTAGCTCCGAAGATTCGAGCGACGCTTACCATATCGAGAACGCCATGATTGCGATTGGCACTGGTGGTTTTCTGGGCGTAGGCATCGGCAATAGCGTGCAAGCTACGGGCTACTTGCCAGAATCAATTAACGATTCGGTCTTTGCAATCATGGGCGAAACTTTTGGGTTTGTTGGGTTAGTTTTGGTGATAGGCTGTTTTACGGTTTTGCTAATGCGGCTGCTGCGTACGGCGAATTATCTGGAGAACGATGAAGAATCTTTGGTGGTAGTAGGAGTGTTTGCCTGGGCAACGGCGCATGTGGTGGTAAATATTGCCTCCATGACCGGCTTGCTGCCGCTCACTGGTATTACTTTGCCGCTTTTAAGCTATGGCGGCACTAGTATGCTCTTTACGGCGGCGGCGTTAGGGCTGGCTCTGCAGCTATCTTGCTATACTAGCCGGGAGCCACGCAAGGAGCAGGCTGCACCAACTTATGAAGTACGCAAAACTGCAACAGTAAAAAGGAGAATCGGATGAAAGTTTTAGTAGTTGGTGGCGGATCTGGTGGGCATATTACGCCGGCAGTGGCGGTGGTGCGGGAATTATTAGAAAAACAACCGCGCACCAAAGTCGAGTTCTGGACGGACAAGAAATACTACAAAAATGTTGTAAAAATTACAACAGAAATTGGCGTCCGCTGGGGTTCGCATGTGCAGGAAGGAAATCGTCGCATTCCATATATTCGCGTACGCAAGATCTGGGCTGGGAAATTCCGGCGTTATGCGGGCTGGACTTGGCAAGATTGGTTCAAAAACTGGCAGATTGTGATCAAAGATCTGATTTTTGGCAACATTGCGGGATTCTTCGGGTTTATTGGCGGAATTATCCAGAGTTTTTGGCGGCTACTTTTGCCGAGTAAGCGTCCGGATGTGATTTTCCTGAAAGGCGGCTTCGTAGGGTTGCCAGTGGGGTTAGTGGCAACTAAGCTCAAGATTCCGTATGTGGTGCATGAGTCGGATATGGTGCCGGGTTTGGCTAATCGTACGCTTATGAAGCACGCTTCGGTGATTGCGACGGGTTGGGACGGTCTCAAGAGTGATGAGAATAGTTGTGTCGTACATGTGGGCGTGCCGGTAGCGCCAGAATTTAAGCAAGTTACCGAGGCTCAGCAACGCAATTTGAAGAAAGACTTTGGGTTCGACCCAGAGCGGCCGCTGGTGGTGGTGACGGGTGGCAGCCAAGGTTCACAAAATATCAATCAGGCCATGAACCAGATTTTGCCGGAAATGCTAAAATTTACCAGTGTAGGTTTGGTGGCGGGGCGGAAGTATTATGAAGAAGTGGTCGATCTGAAACGTTATGAAGAATGGGATAAGGCAAAACTGCAGTCGAACTTCCGGATGTGGGAATTTAATACCGCTATGCATGATCTGATGGGTGCGGCAGATGTAGTAGTGAGCCGCGCCGGCGCTACCACTATTGCTGAGCTTTCGGCACTAGGCAAGGCGGTGATCTTGGTGCCGTTTGAACGGCTGCCGGGTGCACATCAGCTAAAGAATGCCGAGAAGCTGAACGAAAAAGGCGCTATCATTATGGTGCCAGATGAGCAAATGCGCCAAAATCCAAACACTTTGCTAGAGGCGGTGCGCCACCTAGTGCGCTCCCCGCGCGAACGGCAAGATTTAGCCGAGAAACTGCATGCCGAAGTAATGCCGGATGCCGCCAGTCGCTTAGCGCAGATTCTAATCGATGTAAGTGAGCATAAAGAAGAAAACTTAGCTCGTCTCGAATCTGAGCATCAGCAACACAAGCTAGAGAAAAAATCCGCCAAGCAAGCCGCTAAAGCTACAGCTCGACAAAATCGTAAAACTCACCAAGCGCAAAAGTCTCAGCAAAAAGCTAAGACAAAGCCGGTAACACCTTCCGCTAAATCTAACAAACTTAAGCAAAAGTAGGATAGATAAGAATGCGTGGGCAGAACAAAACTAAGCGAATGAAACGCGGCCAAACTATCGTGGCCGAGCGCGAACGTGCCGAGAGCGATTCGGAGCGGATTCAGGAGCATCAACGCACCAAGCGCAAGCATCGCACCTCGGTGCTGTTAGCAGTGCTGGTGCTGGCGGCTCTAGGCTTGTTAGCTTACACTACTGGCAAAAATCTTTTCGAAGAGTACGAGCAGGGCACGAAGCCTACCAAGCCGGAATATACTATTAAGGCGGCCATTGTGGATGAAGATAATCGCGGGCAGATTTCTACTCGCACTAAGGAATATATTGCGCAGCTGGAGCAGGATTTTCACGATCTGGGCTATACAGTGACGCAAGTAATTTTGCCTACCGGTACCAGTCGCGAGCTTTATGTGGATCTGGATGGGGAAGAAGTTTATTTCAAAGTTAATACCGATCGTGATACTGCTGTCACTGCTGAAGATGCTAGCCGCGCGCTGCGCTACCTCAAAGATCACGATCTGCACCCTACTTATGTAGACGTGCGGGTTGAGGGCAGAGCGTATTATAAGTAATTTCTGCATAAAAACTATTGCCAAAAGCGGAAAAGTCTGCTACAATAGAATTGTCCAAATCTTTTATTAAGTACAGCTGCAAGTTGGTTTTTGAGCGTTTCTCGTCAAAAAACGGCATCGCAGTTACAGACGAGAAAGCTTTTTGCTAATCGGTTGTACTAAAAGGTTTGGACACCTACTGCGGTGTCGTTTTTGTTATTAGACTCCGTTGGAATAAGCCAAAAGGAGGGCATGATGCTAAAAATACGCAAAAGTAAAGTAAAAGTTGTTAGTATAATAACTTTTCTAAGTTTATTAAGTGTAAGTTATGTAGGGTTAAGTTTTTATTCGATTCCAGAAAAAGTTAGTGCCGCGGATAGTAACGGCGTAGAGGAGTGGCGGACATTAAGCGACATTACTTATATGCAAGAGATGACGATTGATATTTGTAATAATACCAAAACTGGAATCGGTAAAAGTCTCCAAGATAAGCGTAATGGTAGCGAATACTATATACAAAAATTAACTGATAATAATTGTTGGATGTTACAGAATTTAGAATTGACCAGAGAAGGTATTATTGCCTGGAAAAAAGAGCACCCTGACGATAATAATAATGTAGAATTATCAAGCGAATATTCAAACGTTGCGGAAAACAGTTCATTCGAGATGCCAAACACAATCTCTTCGCTAAACTCTGGCGATAAAAGCCAGTTTGGTGAAGATACTCATTATAATTCTACTGCTCAAATCTACGACAGAGGCAACAGTTCTTCTAACTGGCAAGGAGGTTATGGTGCTTATTACAACTGGTATGCTGCTACAGCAGGTACTGGTGACAACTCCGTACTTACTAGTGGAACAGATGTTGACTCTAGTGTTTGTTCAAAAGGCTGGCGGTTACCAACTTCATACAAAACCGATACCAGTACTCCGGAATATAAATATAGCTTCAACCAATTGGTTATAGACCCGCTTACTGGTAACCCGTATGCAATTAGCGGCGATGTCAACTACGAAGCTAATGCCTGGAAATCTACTAATTACACTAATGTCACTCTTGGCTTGACCAATGCTTCTGGCGCAGTTCTTAGTGATGGTTTCTTTCCAGCTGCCGGTTATGTCCAATTTGGCTCCCTCAGTTCTATTAGTCTTGTCGGTTACTATTGGTCTAATACAGCCCTTCTCTCTTCTCATGCGTATGCTCTATATTTTTCTCGCAACGAGTTAATCCCGTCTAATCTGAGCGCCTTGCGTTACCGCGGTCTCTCCGTCCGTTGTGTCGCCAACCCAGATATTCACAGCGACCCCGTCCCACCTACCGACGAGCGTCATACTGATGTAGCTGTTCGCGTCGGCCCTACCATTAGTATCGATGCGGTAACTAGCCTATATGGTGAAGTAGATTATACGAAAGTATTGGAAGATAATATTACCGCTACCGTATCTAGTAATAATGCTTATCAATTATTACTCTCTGCCGAGCAGACCTCCTTGCTAGATCCTGCTCAGCCCAATAACACTGGTATCCCTACCCTTGCCACTACCAAAGCTTTAGAAAAGAATACTAATGCTTGGGGAATATATAGTGGCAATATCGGTGAAACTGCTGGTACCGAAGCTGATCCGCGTACTTATGCTCCTATTACTGCTAGCCCTAGTAAACACTATTATTACAATCTCCCGCCAGACGAAAACATGGCCGTCACCAGCGTCTTTGGTATTGGTATTACCGTTTCTGCTGGGCTGCCCAATGGTACTTATTCTACCAATGTAACGGTAACGGCGGTGAACGCCTAGATAATTATTAAGAAACCAATATAGATAAAACCATCAATTCTCGCTTTTCTCGTTAAACTAAAAGAACCGCTTAGTATTAAGAATATAGAATAATTTAAGCAGATTTTTATTAAAAGCTGCGTTTAACGAAAAAGTAGAATTGATGGTTTTGTGTTGTAGGTTTTGCAAAAAGCATTCAGAAAATGCTGAGCCGCAAAGCAACTACGAACCATAAAAATAGTGTTGTCATCATCGATATTGATATAAATCTCAATAAAGATAGTGACAATCACTAAACTTAACCATCTAAATCTATTTTACCTTACAATCCGGTTATGCGCAAGCCCGAAATTACATAATTTGGGAACCTAAACTATGCAATTTCGGCTGCTCTAATTGTTTTAATTTTTTATTTTGGGGAAGTCGAGTCTAAGCTCGCAACTAATACTTAGCCTAGTTAATCCTAGGTTTTAGTTGGAAGGCGCAACGCAGCGGATGGGAAGATCATATTTATGGTTGCTAGTACTTGACGCGTCTACAGTGCCATTGTGAAAGGTGAGTTGGTAGGCCATTTTCTCGAGTCCTACTGCACGAGATATAGCTCCTCCGCTTGTTGACCCTGCGATGCTGGACCAATAGTATCCATAAGTCCCCATGTTTTTCATGGTGCCACTCTCAATGCGCCCAGCTGCAGGAAAGAAGCCGCTACTCAAGATATATCCAGGTGCGTTAGTATATCCTAAGGCAGAGTTACTATATCCATTGGTGCCGCTAGGATACCATGCACTTTTACTAGTAATCAGCTTATTAAAACTATAGTTATAACCGGTGGCGGTGGTAGAAGTTTTGTTTGCGGCTGGTAACTTCCAGCCTTTAGGGCAAATACTCGTTGGCGTTTCTTGGCCACTGCTTAGGCTATCATTATTGCCGGCTGTGGCGGCATTCCAGTTGTAATAATAACCGTATTTGTCCTGGTAGCTTTCGGCACCGCTTAAGCTGGCTGGGTTCTTCGTGTAGTGTGGACTGGTCCAAGATGATGAGGTATCATTGAGATCGCTTAGCTCGGAGCTGCTTGGCCAAGTTTTTCCACTCGTGAAGTCGGAGTTTTCGCTTGTAAGGGCGCCAACGGCGGTGAATTCGAGCTTTAGATTTTGCCCCATCCAACAGTTACCATCACTGAGCTTTTGGATGACATAGCTATTTTCGATACTATCATTAGTATAGCCTCCGCCCCGAGTATCCTTTAGTACCGCAGTGTCACCAACTGCTGCAGCGCTACAGATTGCGGTGGTCATTTCTTGCATAGTGGTAATACCGTTAAATGCTGAAGCTTTCCACACCGCATAAAGTTCCAGGCTCGGACTGTCTTGCGTCAGTGTAACACTCTTTCCCGGAGCATAGTTAGCGTCCGCTGCTGTAGCGGCAGAATCAGTACTCCAGCCCAAGAATTCATACCCAGCTTTAGTAGGGGTAGTAGTAGGAATAGTATAGACTTTTGTAGTATCATATAAGCTTTCTGTATAGTTACTTGGTCCACCGGTACCACCATTAAGGTTATAAGTAATACTATAGGCAGTAAGAATATTTGGTGTAGCAATTAGTGATAATAATACTTTAGTCTTATAATGTCCCGTAGCTTGGTTATTATCACTAAACTTAGCTGCAAAGATTATTTTACCACTACCATCAGTTATTTCTGTACCAGTTTTAATGTTATTACTATTACCATAGCTGGGCATGGCACTATAAGTTAACCCACTAAAATCTGCTTCACTAAGATTAGTATTATCCGACCATCCATAACCCCAGGCATCCGTATTACCACTAGCCATAGCATTGCCAGTCATACTAGCAGCTAAAGCCGGAAGAACAATGTCATTACCACTCCCACTTTCTGTTTCTAATCTTAACCCATCATAACCATTAGCATAAGATACTTGTAATACATAGTTAGCTGTATTAGTAGCACTATATGTTACATTACTACTAAGATATCCTATTTCTCCTGGTGCTACCATAGTAGATAAGTTCTCATTACTAACTGTCAGCGCAGCTGAAGGATCGGCAGCGGAAACACTATTACTAAATAAACTACCTAAAAGGGCAATGCTGCACAGTAGAGGAATACTATAAGAAACATATCGTAAGTTTTTCCTACAAGCTTCAGTACTTTCTAGTAAAATAAAAGCTCTCACTTGTAGGCCCGTACTTCTGGTTAATGACTTGTGGTCTAGGCTACTTCTACTTTGGGGAATACTATGAAGTTTGCTACGCCACAAAAATCTTAACTTTGATATTAACTTATGTTGGTGCATCATGCCCTCCTC
>CAYMCF010000044.1:0-8397 GCA_964388975.1 uncultured Candidatus Saccharibacteria bacterium
CAGGAAGACTATCGCGCTGCAAGCATAAACATCAACTTGAAAACGGTATTAGACCTACTTTCTTTTCCGGAGAGACGCCCGGCGGAAGAGAATCCTCGTTCTCCGAAGGAGAACATAATAAAAATAGTCCCTTCGGGGACGTATTTTTATTATTCGCTTTCTGGCGGAAGCGAGAGGATTCGAACCTCCGAGACATTTCTGCCCACACGATTTCGAGTCGTGCGCCTTCAACCACTCGGCCACGCTTCCATCTGTATTGTAGCATACTTTTGTGATTCTAGCAAAAGTTGTCTTTTGAGAGTTGAAGCGCGCGCTTATGTTAAAAGTCACCAAGCCTAAGCCTGGCGACTTTGCGGTTGTTGATATGGTTTGCGCAATCAGACTGCGGCGGCGGTAACAGTAACCTGCGTAGAATAAGTATCGGCCGGCAAAGTTGACGATACCGATACTCCCACCCCAAAACTATGAATCGTGCCCATTACGCTTTCTTGAGTACTCGATTCGTTATAATACTGCGTAGGCTTCGTAGCCATGGCCGAATAGGTAGCTCCATCCGCATTGAGGATGCCCCAACCAGTCTTATTGGGCGCAATCTCGGTGGATGTAGGGATGCTATGTGTATTTTGCGCCGTATCTTTAGGTAATAAGGCCGTTTCCTCTGCATGCAAAAGCACCTGGTAAAAAGTAGCGTTAGTAGCTACGGTGGCAGTAATATTACCAGTGGTAATTTGCGAAGGCGTAACCGTAGAAGTCATACCACTAACAGCGTCGATGGAGATAATAGGAGCGACTTGGACGGAGAGGCTAGTACCGTCAGAAGTGGGGAGCGGCGTAGAATGGATATCCGAGTTGGCTACACAGCGTATAGGAAAACCAGTGCCACGATTATTACGACTTGAAGTGCTAACGTTATCGCTATCCTTCGAAAACGTTAAGTTGTAAGCAATATCAGAAGTGCTAGCTGTACTAGACCAATAAAGCCCAAACGAATCAAACGCATCAACCGCTCCAGCACCACCATAACCCTTAACGTACCGTCCTGCAAGCGGGAAGAAAATTCCTCCCACCAGAATACCTTTTGTACCGTTAGGTTCAAACCCTAGCGCAGGATTGATATAACTTGATTCTAATGACGCCGAATACGAAGCCAATTTTTCAAAATCACTTTTCGCAGGCAACTTCCACCCTTTAGGGCATACACTGCTTGTAGCCTCACCACTATCCACGCAAGTTTCTGCTGTGGCAGCGCACCAGTTATAATAATATCCATAAGGCTTTTGGTATTCAACTTTGCCATAATATGGCAAAGTTGTACTATCAACCCATGCACCATTAAGCCTTAATAACGCACCGACATTTGGCCACATATCTCCAGGTTCTAAATCCGTATCATTACTAGTAAACTTACCTGGCGTAGTACCAAGATCTAGCTTAAGATTCTGCCCCATCCAACAATCTCCGTTTTCTAACTTCTGAACAACATAACTATTTTCTACTCCACCATTGTTATAGCCGCTATTTTCACGTCGATCGATGAGAGTTTTGGCGGGCAAACCCTCCGAATTATTACAAATTTCCGCTGTCATTTCTTGCATATAAGTAATGTCATTATAAGTACGCCATTCTTTAATCTCTTCCCCTTCCGCTGCCTTCACTTGTTCTGGCACAGTGTAAAAACTCAAAACTGGTAGCCCTAGCGCGCAAATCGCGGCGCTGGTACCAAAGATTTTTAGCTTAGTTTTGTAATTTTGCTTAAGTTTTAGCATCATGCCCTCCTTAGTTCATTATCTAGACGGGCCGCTTTTGAGCACAAAAATCAACGCAAGCTTTACTTGTGTTTCCCTACTAAAAACGACACCGTAGCAGGTGTCTAGCCTATGCAAACCCATTAAGATGTTATTCTCAATTCCGTTTGGCTACGGTGCCGTTTTCAGGAATTGACAAACAAACCTTAATGTAAAAATGGTTTTCATAAGCTAGACAATTCCATTATACCACACCAAAACTCTCATGCCAAGCTTTAAATCTCCTCAAATCACCCAGAACCATCCTTTAACTTTACAAAATGTTAAGCCAATTCTCCCCTTTCTATTGCGCCTCCAAGATATATCTGCTACACTGGAAACAGGGCAGCCAAAGTGCTGAGCGCTATCTAAAGGTCGAATCTATCAAAATTTGCTTTTAGTAATTAAAAAGCTGTGAACAGGAGTCCGTATGCGGGTAACTTTTGAGGAGTCGGTGGAGCGCACGAGCGTAAAAACTGTACGAAAACAAAAAATTACTTTCGATATGATTGTTGACGGAAACGTCACAATCAATATCGAAAAGTAAACCAACTATGGATCTAGTTTAGCACACTTTCTATATGGCGTCAAGACATTTTGGCTGCTCCAGATAAGGAGATTATGAGTAGTATTTTTACAAAAATTATCCAAGGGGAAATTCCCTGCTACAAAATTTATGAGGACGACCGGACTTTGGCGTTCTTAGACATTGAGCCAGAGGCGCCTGGACATACGCTAGTAGTGCCAAAAACGGAGGTAGACAAAGTTTACGATCTTAGCGACGAAGATTACAACGCAGTGATGGCAACGGTAAAGAAATTAGCGCGGCATTATGATCAAGTATTAGGCAAACGGATGCTGATCAAAGTGATCGGAGTGGACGTACCGCACGCGCATGTGCATATTATCCCAGTGAGTGATAATATTGCCGGCACCGAACATCTGAAATTATCCCCCGAAGAGATGGAAGCTTGGCGAGAAAAGCTGGCGTATCAAGAATAGACTCAATTCCGAACGAAAATATCCTGAAATCTTATATGATTCCAGGATATTTTTGCACTCCTCTGTGCTATAATGAAGGTATGAGTTTTACAAAGAGTTACGAACCGGGAGAGTTCGAGCCGAATATCTATGCGTTGTGGGAGAAAACCGGCTCTTTCCAGCCCAAAGCACCAGTTTACAATAGCGACGAAAGTGACACGCGGAATTGTTATTCCCTAGTCATGCCGCCGCCCAATGCCAATGGCAATCTACATATCGGGCATGGCTTGACTATTGCCATTGAAGATTCCCTGGCACGCTACCACCGCTTGCGCGGACAGTCGACTTGGTATATCCCAGGGGCAGACCATGCCGGGTTTGAGACTTGGGTGGTCTATGAGCGTACCCTGGAGAAACAGGGGCATACCCGCTTTGAGTATAGTCGCGATGAGCTGTACAGCCGGGTGTGGCAGTTCGTAGAAGAGCAGCGAGGCAATATGGAGCTACAGGTGCGTGCTCTGGGAGCTAGCTGTGCGTGGTCAGACTTAACCTTTACTCTAGACGAAAATGTCGTAGCTCGTGTATACAAGACTTTTGAAAAAATGTGGAATGACGGGATGATTTACCGAGGTGAGAAACTGGTAAACTTCTGCACCAAACATCAAACCGCTTTTGCTGATATTGAGGTAGATTACAAAGAAGAAAAAACTCCGCTCTATTACATCAAATACGGACCCTTTACCCTGGCCACCACCCGCCCGGAGACGAAATTTGGCGATACCGCAGTGGCGGTACATCCAGACGATGAACGCTATCAAGAATGGATCGGCAAAACCATCACCGTAGAGGGCGTAAATGGCCCCTTTGAAGTAGAGGTAATTGCCGATGAAATGGTAGACATGAACTTTGGCACTGGCGTAGTGAAAATCACCCCGGCACATGATTTTAACGACTGGGAAGTGGCCCAGCGGCACAACCTCCGCGTAGTACAAGTGATCGACGAGACTGGCCACCTGACTGAGGTAGCGGGGCGATTTGCCGGGATGACTGTGGAAGAAGGCCGCAAAGCCGTCGTCAAAGCAATGGACGAAATGGGTTTGATCGTGAAAATTGACAACGACTATGTTACCAAAGTTCCCCATTGCTACAAATGTGGCACTGTAATCGAGCCGATGCTGAAGGCGCAGTGGTTTATCGATGTGAAACGCTTAGCGAAGGCGGCCATTCAACATCTCGAGAACAACGAGATCAAATTCACCCCGGCTAGCAAGAAAAAGGTGCTTATTAACTATCTGGAAAATCTCAAAGATTGGAATATTAGCCGGCAGATACCTTGGGGGATTGCCATACCGATGTTCAAGAGAGCAGATTCGCAATCAACTGTGCACAGTGGCTTAGATGAAAATTATCCGGACTGGATCTTTGACACCCGCACCAACCTGAAGAAAATTGAGGTAGGTGGCGTGACATATATCCGCGACGAGGATACCTTTGATACTTGGTTCTCTAGCTCGCATTGGCCGATTGTCTGTACAGATTGGATGGAGGGTAAAGAAAACCCCTACTATCCACTCAATGTGATGGAAACCGCGGGGGATATTCTCTTTGCCTGGGTAGCGCGCATGATTATGATGGGCGTGTACGTGACGAATGAAGTTCCTTTCCGCGAAGTTTATCTTCATGGTCTAGTGCTTGACGAACATGGGCAGAAAATGTCTAAATCCAAAGGTAATGTCATCAATCCGCTCGATCTCGTGACTAAGTATGGTTCGGACGCTTTCCGTCTGGGCATCCTCCGGGGTCGCAGTGCCGGTATGAACCAAGCTTTTGCCGAGAATTCGGTAATTGCTGGGCGGAATTTATGCAATAAACTCTGGAATTTAGCAAGGTTTATCCAAGGCATGGTGGACGAATCGCAAACCAATAGCCTCACTGCGCTAGAGATTGCTACCGCTGAGCTAGATGCGGAGGTTGTCAACGAGGGTGCCGTAGCTGCCGGAGCGGAGCTTCCCTATTCCACCGATAATACTGGTGAAGACTGGATTTGCCGCGAGCTGACTAGCTGTAAAGAAGAGATCGAGGACGATTTTGCCAACTATCGTTTCGCTGAAGCAGTAGAAACTCTTACTAATACCATCTGGGATAAATATGCTGACTGGTTCATCGAGAGCCAGAAAATCTACAAGAATGTGCCACTGCTCAAGGTAACGCTAGAGATGATTTTGAAGATGCTCCACCCCTTTGCGCCCTTTGTGACGGAAGCAATTTGGCAAAGCCTTAGCTGGACCGATGGCCTGCTAATCACCCAAAAATGGCCTTCTCGACTGAAATTTGACCCGATTTCCGCCGCGAATTTCGACAGTTTGTGCGAGGTTATCTCGGAAACGCGCCGAGTCCTCACTGATCTCTCCGAAGCGCTCAAGGGGCAAAAGCTTACCTTGCTCTACGGCGATGATTCCCTAGTGGATGATAATCAGCTACTGGTGGCCAAATTAGCTGGTCTTGCTAGCGTACTAAGCTGCGAAGGGCAGCCACGCGGCCTGCGCTTAGCCCTAGCGAACCATGAAGTCTACCTAGATGTACCGCCGGAAATCGTAAAAGCTTACCATGATAAGCTCGAGGAGCGTGTGCTTGCAGTGGGGCGAGAGCTAGATGCCCTCAACGCACGCATGCTCAACCCTAATTACGTTGATAAAGCCCCAGTACATCTGGTGCGTCAAACCCAGGACGGCATCAAGGAGAAGACCGCCCTCATTGAGCGTCTGAAACAGCAACTCAAGGTGATTGAGTAGTTCCCTACCTTGTGGTTTTTATCGTACAAATACACTTTTTCTAGAGGCGCGTTCTCAGCGCCCGCCGTCGCGGGGCTGAGCCGCTCGTCCTCCTCGTAAGTCCGGATCCTCTTCGAAAAAGGTATTTGCTACGATAGCCCCAGCCGCAACAGTTTTAGCTCCATGATATCGTTGTAAATATTACAACGATATTTGTTTTGTTCTTCCCTGTTTTGCTCCAAAAATAGCCATAAAGAGTATTGACTTTTCGCTTATGGTATGCTACAATGGAAGTATCGGATATTATACTTATGAGTGGGCACATAAGGCATAATCTCCAAGTACCTTCGTTGATTAATACAAAGTACGATTTATATTTATTTTTAGTTTTTAGGTTAGTATGGTTTGTCATTTATGCTTATTTTGAGCACAAAGGACAAGGGTTTTCACATGTATTTTTTGTGATATATGAGGGAACTTTGGGCGTAAGAAAAAGTCGTGCTGTGGTTTTTGACCCCAGTTATCACGCCTCATGATAGCTTGTTTTTAGTGTGAAATCACATTCTTGATTTTCACGCTATTTTTTGTTGTGATAGTAGGGAACTAGCTGGGATGTTGCTCCATAAAAAATATCTTTCTTCTCAGAAAGATATTCTATCCATAATCAAAGTGGGGAACTACCGCTTTTGTCGTTTGCGGCGGTTTATTCGGCGTAGCCACCCATATATCCGATAGCGCATACGCTTAATTGGCAAATCCCAAGTACCGCTGTAATCAACTTGCTGGCCACCGAAAGATTTCTTATACTGTGTAAAACCATACCAGGGATGATTATGATCTTCAGATGTAGTAATACCCCAAAAGTCAAAAGTCTTCATCCCCGCCGCTTGAGCATCGAGAATCATCTGCACTAATAAAACCGTCCCTGCCATTAATTTACGATGCTCATCATCAGTAGCAGCATGAGCATAATAACGTACACCATCGTAATCGTAAACTAGGGCTGCTGCAATCGGCTGCCCTTCATATTCCGCCAAATATAGTGTGGCAAAGCCAGCCGCCAGCTGCCCCTTGAGGTGGGCTTCGTCCTGCGGGGTAAAATGATCTCGCTCGCCTACCCCCTGCAATAGCCGGGAAAGAATACTAATCTCGGCTGGGTCTTGCGTAGTGCGCAGGGAAAGGCCTTTTTTCTGATAATTACGCCAGTGGCGTACTTTAGTCTTTTCGATACCAGCCAAGATTTCAGCTTCTGGCTGCTCTAAATCTAGCACCCAAGTATGTGCCGGCTCTAGATCGTGCGACTTCACCAAACCAAGCTGTTGCAGCTGCTCGGCAGGGAAATATACCGTTGGTTCAATCCGGATGAAAAAAGCTTTTTGCTCCTGCGCTAAAGTCTTCAGACTATCTAGGGTGTACTTTAAAGCCTGCTCAGGATCTTTGCCTGATAGCTGTGGCCCATACGGACAAAACAGATAATTGCCCAGCGGCGTAGGCTTCAAAATTGCCAATACTTCATAGCCATCACCATCTCGCCAAAAAGTTTGTTGCCCCTCACTTTTGGCATACTCTTCCCAAGCATGCGACTGTAACAAATGCCTCGCCATATTGATTTTATTATAGCACATAATGGCAAAACTAACTGGCTTTTACTAAAATATCCTAATAATCCCTAATCAAAGCTTGAAAAAGCCCCTGCTGAAGCAGGGGCCCGTAAAAAGGAGTGTGACAATGAACTTACTGTGAAATTGGGAGAAAAATGACTGATTCGGTAGTTTAAGCCAAAAAGTGGAATTTCAACTGTTACACATAGGAGAACCCGTCTCGGTCGTGGCTAGCCGGTCCCACCGAGACAATTTTGCTGCCGCACTCAGGCGGCCACTACTGACAATGATCTCGATCAATTACACCTTGTTGGTCTTGTGCCGCCACCCGACGGCAGGGGAACTGGCATTAGCCAGGGCATAAGCCAGTGGACTCACGATAATGGCCGATGCGGTTGGATAAACAACGGATCTGAAAGCCATAACTCTGATCGCGCGGCCGATGGCCCAACAGCAGGTTCTGGATGTGACTTGCCAGTACTGCGTAAGCGTGCGTCGGATTCGACCACACGTCATTACGGCTATGGACCTGCTGGCTAGCAGACTGCGAGCGAGAGGTTCGCGCCCTAGGCGCTGCGGCAAGACCGCAGGGCCCATGATTGTGAACGGCCGATTTGGAACTCTGCAGGGTGGCATTGCGTTGTCGGAAGACTTGCGCCGCATCAGGCTGCGTAGCATAACGGTTACGACGGCTGCTCAGGCTATAAAGGGTCAGCACCGAAACAGCGACCCATACCACCGCTACCAGCGCGACGGACGCTCCGAACAACGGCAAGGCCAGCAAGACCATCACGAAAAACATCGCAATGGCTCGAGATAAGACCTTACCCATAGATTACCTCCTTTACGAAGGACCTCACTGACTTGGGGAAAAACGTACAGCTTTAGTTTTTGGCATTGATGCCGATCCATTTGCGGCTAAGCCGCATTCTGACCCTAGATGGGACCAGCCCGGATTGGGTTGGATAGCCTCGAGTCCAGGCTACAAGCCCGGCACATAGGCGTGACGATCTTCCATGAGCTCCGAATCTTCCTCACCTCCTTTTCTAAAACTTAAGGAACCCACTCTTGACAGGATGATACAAACTCTGCTTACTCATTGGTGCGCTACATCTAGTCACCACGAGTTGTCTGCCTCCCGGTCAAAGAGCATGTATCTATTCTAGCGCCCGGAAGGCAGAATGTCAAGGACTTTTTTGGAGATTTGGTCTTGTTGCATAACACCATCAAAAAAGTAGTGTTATAGTTATAGTATGCAAA
>CAYMCF010000045.1:0-8261 GCA_964388975.1 uncultured Candidatus Saccharibacteria bacterium
TAAGTTCGGGGTAGACTACAAAATAAAGATTACCCTCCAAACTGAAGAGTAATCAAATACTTAATATGACTCCATTTTAACAAAACTTTTTACCGATGTCAAGGCCTCTCCGCTCCACGTATTAAGGCTTATTCCAAAATTAGAAACACGCAAAATATCCCCCAGCTCTCCACTGAGGGATATTTGCTATTTACCAGATTTTACTCCTTATCGAGGATTTCTCCTTCTACTGGCTCGTCATCTGATTTGTTGTCGTCAGCTTTATCGCCAGCCTTAGCGTCGGCCGAAGAATTCTGATACATCTTGGCACCAATCGGCATCAAGACATCGTTCAGAGCCTTCAAGGCTGATTCGTATTTTTCCTTGTCAGCATCAGTAGATTCGAGCGTCTTACGAGCCTCCTCGGCCGCCTCTTTAATCTTCTTAGCGTCGTCCTCAGAAATCTTATCTTTATATTCATCTGGCATCTTTTCTGCCTGATAAATCGCATTCTCTAGCTGATTCTTGGCGTCGATCGCGTCACGCTTTTTCTTATCTTCTTCGGCGTGAGCTTCGGCTTCTTTCTGTGCCCTCTCAATATCTTCCTTGCTCATGTTGCCAGAGTTCTGGATGGTAATCGATTGCTCCTTACCAGTACCTTTATCCTTGGCGGTCACATTCAAGATACCGTTAGCGTCAATATTGAACGTCACCTCAATCTGTGGGATACCACGCGGCGCCGGAGCGATCCCATCCAGGATAAAGCGCCCAAGCGACTTATTGTCTGCCGCCATCTCGCGCTCACCTTGCAAGACATGGATCTCTACCTGCGGCTGATTATCCGCTGCGGTCGAGAAGACTTCAGATTTAGAAGTCGGGATAGTAGTGTTGCGCTCGATAAGCTTAGTAGATACACCACCCATCGTCTCAATTCCGAGCGAAAGCGGAGTTACGTCAAGTAGCAAGACATCTTTCACATCACCTTGCAAGACGCCGCCCTCGATCGCAGCGCCTACAGCTACTACTTCGTCAGGGTTTACACCCTGCATCGGGTCTTTACCGAAGATCTTCTTCACTTCTTCGACTACTGCCGGCATACGGGTCATACCACCCACCATGACTACTTCGTCGATATCCTTAGCGGTCAGCTTAGCATCCTTCAAGGCCTTCTCTACTGGCTCAGCCAAGCGGTCCAGCAAAGGCTTTACCAATTCTTCCATCTTGGCCCGAGTAAGGGTATACTCAAAGTGCTTTGGCCCATCGGCATCAGCCGTCAAGAACGGCAAGTTAATCTCTACTGAAGTGGTACTGGAAAGCTCCTTCTTGGCCTTCTCAGCTTCGTCCTTGACCCGCTGCATAGCTGCGGCATCATCACGAATATCAATACCCGATTCCTTCTTAAACTCTTCCAGCAAGAAGTTCACGATGATGTTATCGAAATCTTCACCGCCCAGGTGAGTATCACCATTAGTAGACTTCACCTCAAAGACGCCATCACCGATATCAAGGATCGACACATCAAAAGTACCACCACCAAGGTCGAAGACGGTAATCTTCTCATCTTTCTTACTCTCGAGGCCATAAGCCAGAGCTGCGGCAGTTGGCTCGTTGATAATACGGCGTACCTCCAGGCCGGCAATCTTACCCGCGTCTTTAGTCGCCTGGCGCTGAGAGTCGTTAAAGTAAGCCGGTACGGTGATAATCGCTTCCGTCACCTTCTCGCCCAAGAACGCCTCAGCATCAGCCTTAATCTTCGAGAGAATCATGGCAGAAATCTCCTCTGGAGTATATTCCTTACCATCCATCTCTACCGCCACGCCATTACCCTTCTTGACAATCTTGTACGGCATAATATCCAGGTCGCGCTGGACTTCTTTATCGTCAAATTTACGGCCGATCAAACGCTTAATACCGTAAATCGTATTCTTCGGATTGGTTACACGCTGGCGCTGCGCCACCTTCCCTACCAAGCGGTCGCCCTTTTTGGTCACCGCTACCACCGATGGCGTAGTGCGGTCACCTTCGCTGTTTGTAATCACCTCTGGCTTCCCTGCCACCATGTATGCAAAAGCAGAGTTCGTAGTACCGAGGTCAATACCAATAATTTTTGACATTTTCTCCTCCTTTGATCAAAATCTAGTATCATTATAACGCACTGGCACTCATAATGCAACAGTGCCATTTCGCTATTTAGCACTTAATGATGATGAGTGCTAAACTACTTCTATTGTAGCAAATTAGCACTCACAACGCAAGAGTGCTAATTAACTGCGGCTAGCGATTCTTAATTTCTTTAAGGTAGCTTTAAGGTTTAAGAGGGCTTCCGCTAGATACTTCCCATAATCTTCGCGCTGATTCTATCGATTATACTGTGCGTTTTCTAGCAACGCGCCTCCAAAAAGTATTCATGAGATAGATACATCTTACCCCATTTTATTGCGGAATCGACAAGAAAAGCATAGTTGCTATTGACTTTTTACGGAATGTGTGCTACAATAAGAGTATGAGGTAAATTCACTACCCCAGGCAGACTTAAGAGTGAATTCCGAAAATTTTTGAAGGAGGTTTTGCATGATGTTGCAGAACAATCGGAACGACAATTCCCATGAGGGCTGGCTGACTTGGCTCAATCGGGAGCTGAGCGAGACGGTCAAGGTACTCCCGGCGGTGATTGCAATTTTCGCGCTGATCTTTGCAGTTGGCAATTTCGCCCTGAAAGCCTACGGAGTAACCGACCCCACTGATGATCCGGCGGCTCAGCAACGTGGTTGCGCCTTTGGTGTCAACACCGAAAGCGCTGAGAGCGGCTACGGAGTCAAAGACCCCACCAAAGACCCTGGCTACCAAGAGGCAATCTACCCTCAAACAACCATCACCTACGAAGGTGTAGTCAGAAGTACCACCGAATCGGTCAACTACAGATTCCTCACTTTTGACGAAATAGATTACCGACCTCTTAGCCCCGATATTACCCGCTAACCTTCATTGCTCCTATACGCATTTCACCCTTCGCACTTTCCAGCGCGGCCCCTCGGGGGCCGCTTTTCCTAGCTGGCAACTTGATAAATTTAGCGTTTTTTTAGAATCTCTAGTCTTACCACTATCACATTTTCTTGCCAGATTAGCAAAATAAGCGTAAAAGGCATTGACATTTATGGATATGCGTGCTACAATAGAAATATTGAGGAATATATCAAGAACGTAATTCCCCAGGAAGTTTCACAGCACAGATCACTGAAAATAGGAAAGGAGGTCCATCATGATGAAATGGACCAAGACCATGTGTACGATGTTCGGCGGTATTGGAATGATGCTGATTCTGCTTAGCGTTACCGCTTGCGGCAGCCAGCAGCGAGATCCGGCAATGGCTACTGATGTGCCCAGCGAGGCTGTCTCTGCCTCCTACGAAGCGGCTTCCACTAATGATGTGGCTATCGAAGATGTAGACAGTCAAGACGACTTGGCCGAACCTTCCGTTTCCTACATCTATAATTACGACCTGGCACTCGAAGTAACAAAAATCGAGAAGCAGTGCGGCGAACCCGAATTCGGAAGGACATGGCGTGAAATCGTACAGGATCCAGATGGCGTGCTTTGCACGCCGACTCGCGTTAATGACGAACAGTATTGTGGCGTCATCCACTTCGTAAACGAGGCAAACGAACCGGTGTTGGAAGATTTTTGGTTCTTCTTTGAACCAGGATATACCTACACCATCGCATCCCCGAAAATTGACGGAATGCACACTTTCTATGCCGGCATCGAAGTCATGTTGCCATTTGAGGAAACAATGGCCTATGACACAGAAGAAGTACAGTATCTTGAAGATCTACCCGAACAGTATGCCTTTCAAGATGTCAGCAAATTTTGCGACGGCGTTCAGCCGGATAGCTATCCCTGCCGTAAGTTCAATCCCGACTTTCGCACTGGCAAATATCAGCCGGAAAAGCCACCCCTGAACGACCACTTTTAAGCATAATATTGCTAACCTTTCTTTTTCACTCTGTCACCAAACTTAGCACTTTCAGCGAAGCGCGGCTCTCTAGGGGGCCGCTTTTCCTAGCTAATTTTAAGGAAATTATGTTATAATTACTGCAAGTATGAAATCTCCCACCCAGACTTCTACCAAAGCTCAAAATACTTCAGCCAGTTCTCAGCTAGCTGAAACTCAGGCGGTACAGGCAGCACCAAACCGGCGACGTAGCACTCTGACTAGTTCTCAGCCAGCTAGTTCAGCTTGGTCGCGATTTTGGCAGCAACTTTTTACTGAAACTCCCCAAAATCCTTTGCCTAAAGCCACTAAACGCCTCATTTTTAACCAAATTATCTTAGTTTTCACAATCGGGTGCATTTTTGGAACTTATTATGAGGAGCTAATTACGCTCTGGAAAAACTTTCTTAATACCGGTACGCTTGAGTGGTTCTCACGACGCGGTTTAGTATACGGACCATTTAGCCCGGTTTACGGACTGGGTGCCGTAGGCATTTATCTACTATTTTACCGCCAGCGTGCCAGCTGGCAAGCTTGTTTCTTTGGCGGCGCAGTACTGGGCGGAGCGTTTGAGTATATCCTGAGCTTACTCCAAGAATGGATCTTTGGTACCCGCTCTTGGAACTATTACGACCGTATCCTCAATATTGATGGCCGCACCACTATTCCCTATATGCTCTTCTGGGGATTATTAGTGCTACTGGCGGCGCGCTGGCTTTTCCCCCTGCTAGAACAAGCTTACCAGCGTTTGGTCGGGCGGGGGCTAAATATCTCTTGTGTTTGCTTGGCGATATTCTTAGCCTTTGATATCTCGATGTCGATTGCCGCTAACCTACGCCAAACCGAACGACGCGAAGGCAATGAGCCCGACACTCGCATTGAGCTATTCTTAGACCGCCATTTCCCAGACGAGCGTCTCAAGGAGATCTATGATAATACCCAACCAGTAAAAGAATAGCTCTTGACGCCGCTACCAGAGTGCGCTATAATAAAGCTATCCTGATATTGACCGACCCGAAAAGGGCCGGATTTTCGTTGGAACAGCCGATGAAGATGGAGTTATATTAGATAAAGGAGGAAAATGGAAGGTTTAGACCTCAAACAATTAATTAGCATGATCGATGTGATCGCGGAAGAAAAAGGCTTGCCCGAAGAGACAGTACTAGACGTCGTGCAAATGGCAATTGCCGCCGCTTGGCGCCGCGATAACGGTGATAAGGAGATGAACGTACGGGCTTTGCTAGACACTAATAATGGTACCGCCAAGGTGTTTGTAAGCCGCGAAGTCGTAGAAGATGGCTTAGCTTATATCCCGGCCACCGAGATCCCTCAAGCCGAGGCCAAGAAAATCAAGCCAGATGCTGAAGTTGGTGATATTGTCGAGGAAGAACACGAGGTGACAGAATTCGGCCGCGTGGCTGCGATGACCGCCAAACAAGTAGTCGTACAGCGCTTGCGTGAAGCCGAGCGCGACGCTGTCCTAGCCGAATTTGAGGACAAAATCGGCACTGTCGTCAATGGTATCGTCTCACGCGTAGACCCGCGAGTGGTACATATCGACCTTGGCCGGGCGCGTGGTATCATGCCTCGCAGCGAGCAAATCGATGGCGAATATTATACCGTTGGTGAGCGCATTAAAGTCTATATCAAGGGCGTAGAGCACGATGACGCCCGAGCTCAGCTGATTCTTTCCCGCGGCAATACCGATTTCGTGGAATATCTCTTCCGCCAAGAGGTACCAGAGCTAGACAACGGCTCAGTGAAGATTAAGGGCATTGCCCGCGAAGCTGGCCGCCGTACTAAGATTGCGGTAGCGTCTAATATTCCTGGCATCGACCCAGTTGGTACCTTTGTGGGTGGCCGCGGTATCCGCGTCCAAGCCATCATGAACGAAATTGGCGACAAAGAAAAAATCGACATTATCAACTGGAGTGATAATGCCCAAGAGTATATTCGCGAGGCTCTGAGCCCTGCCGAAGTCGTAAAAGTAGAAATTAATGGCAAAAAGGCCAAAGTCTACGTGACCGAAGACCAGCAATCGATCGCGATCGGCCGCCAAGGGCAAAATGTCCGCCTGGCCTCTAAGCTCACCGGCTACGACCTCGACATCGAGCTAGCCAAAGCTCCAGAAAAGAAGAAGCGCAAGAACGCCGAAGACGCCCTCTTCCATGCCATTAATAATGCCGCTGATGAAGACGGCGCTAATGACAATGCCGATGATAAAGCAGCTAGCACTGCCAGCCAAGCTGAGGATGATTCTGCCAAAGCCAAGCAGCCCCAGACCGACACCACCGAAACCACTCCCGTTCAAGAAGCTGAGCCGGAGCATAAAGTAGACAGCGAAATCGGCAAAGATATCAAAGTCGATAGCAGTGAAGCGGGTGATAGTACTGAGAACGAATAGTCTAGAGATTGTTTCGTTTGCTAGATCGATTTACTATCGCTTACGAGAAAGCATGGAAAAGCCCCGAGGATAACCCTCGGGGCTTGGTGTTGGTGATTATTCCTGGGAAGACGCTTCCACTGCTTTGTCAAACTCGGACTGCAGCCGGGCCGCCTCGTTCCAGTAGGCCTCGCAGACTTGCTCTGAGTAATGCTCCCTTTTCAGAGCCACTTCAGAGTCCACCAGGTGAGCCTCCCAGGCGGCGATTGCGCGGACGCAGGGATCGTCGTTGGAATGCTTCTCGATCAGGCGTTGCAGCTCTTGCAGCCTGCCAATCGTGGCCACATCCAGAACTTCGTGCTGAAAACGTGCCCGGTGGTAAATCCTTGTCATAATAGCGGCCAACTCTTCGGCCACATCCATCAGTTCCATCGCAGTAGTGGACAATGTCATTGTTCATTCCTCCTGATTTCGTCAAATTCGGTAAATTTTAGGTAAAAAGGCTGAAAAATGCTGGAAAAACTTAGCTAAGCACGTGCAAAACATACCTCCTTCCGGAATAATCTAGTACTGGAGCGTGAGTAAATCACTACTCCCTACTTCCATTGTAGCACACTTCACGCGAAAAGTCAATAGCGATTATACTTATTTCTGAAGTTTTCACAAATCACTGTATGAAATATTCCACGTCTTTGTCAAAGTTGACATTTTCTCAAAACATTCTAGGAGTTTTACACTGATGTGGATAACTTTACATGGAAGTGTTCGGTTTTGTATATCTCAGGGGCAAATGTCCCAAAACCATCATTAGGCCAAACCTATTCCAACCACGAAAAGCCCGCCCCGAAAGGGGCGGGATCGCAATACGATAATCAGTCGAGGGCTTTCATAATATCAGCCAGAGCGTCGAACTCCGGTGAGGTACGCGGCTGAAAAACTTCCGCCTCGAGATAATGGTAATGGCAGACCACTTCCATCTCTTGCGGCAAAGCCAATTCGCGCTCCAACCGCTGCATCCGCCGATAAAGCTTTTTGGGAGTGAAACACCGTAGAATCAAGCTAGTAACCACAAGCAGCAAACTCTGTGTAGTTATCGCCATCGGATAAGCGCTAGCCCAAGGCACACTCAACCATGGCTGTACCCACCAAAGCGCATAACGATGGAAAAATCCCAAGATGCCACGATCCATCACATAAAGCCCTGAACAGAAATACAGCTGATCCGACCAAGCGTGCTGCGACTGCCCCACATCATCCAACGCCGCCTGGAGCTCGGCTTGCGTGTACCAGATCGGATAATGATAACCATCCGGCATCTCCACATACCCTGCCAGTACTAGAGATTTCTCGCTACTCTGCATTAAGGCATACATCATATACGCTTCGTGTACTGAGATGGCGGAAGTATACCGATATGCAACATGCTCATCCGACTGATGCATCTGATAGAGGCTCACGTCAGTATCTTTCACTACGTCAGCAACAGCGTAATCTTGCCGCGCATACCGCTGCTGAACTTCCCGGATCCGCTCAACGTTAACGCACATATCCACCAATGTTGCTAACACTGTGAAAAGCCAGGCAACAAACAGCACTGTTGCAATCGAATTTACGATGCGGTACCGGTGTTGCATTTTGCGCAGGGCTTGGCGTTTCTCGCGCCACGTAGCTTGTTCTTGCATAATTCCCTCCCGTATTTTCGGAAAATTTCGGCATACTAAGATAGTATCCTCCTTCCTGACTATCTTAAAGGGCAAAATTAGCCGCAGAGCGGCCACCTTTGTTTAATTATACCATAGATAATGGGAGTCGTAAAGACTATTACAGCCGCCGGTAGAAGGCAGTAAGATTTAGGTCTAATACCGTTTTCAAGTTGATGCTTATGCCTATAGTTGGATAGTCTTCCTG
>CAYMCF010000046.1:0-7997 GCA_964388975.1 uncultured Candidatus Saccharibacteria bacterium
GATTTTCAGTGGGTCATATCTTTCCATAGTACTATTATAGCACAAAATCCCTCCAGCAGAGGTATCTTGCAAAATTATCACATCAATAATATAGGATTTTCCATGCCAAACTGGGCAATTTCATTGCCTTATATCTCCATTGTAGCACACGTTATTGATTTTGTCAAGCATAAACTTCTCCCTGTTCGGTTTTTAGCGCAGTTTTTAGGAATTTTGCCCCTAGACGAACTGTGGAAAATGTGATAGAATATTAACATGCACCTTAATTTTCTCTAGCATCATACTGAATTGCTCATTTACCATCAATACTTTTTTGGAGGAAAATTTTATGTCACCTCAATTTCAGCTCCACTTTCCCTGCCAAATTTCTCAGCAGCCGTCTATCGTCCTTGACCGCATCAGCGACTCAATGTTCTATATGTGGTTTCCTAGCCGACTCGCCAGCGACATCATCCTCATCAACATCCAACGTGCGGCGCGCGAAATCGAGCGCGACAGCAATAGCGCTGTAATGGTGGATATTGGTTATTTCCGTCAAGGACGCATCGTCATCCGCATCAATCTGGCTGAATCGCAAGATCATAGCAAGGAGCTCTGGAAAGTCGTACTACTGATCGGACATTTCATCTGCCTGTCTAACTCTCCACGCACCGGCTCCAGTTTCTTGGGGAAAATGTTCCCCGGTTCAGCGCGCTAGACCCCGCCACGCCCCTCCCGGGCGTGGTTTTTCTCTTGCGTAAAGATTTGTGGCCACAAAACCTAAACACCTAGTAAAGATTCTTTAGCGCCCAGAGAGCAATACTACAAGCCACCGAAACATTAAAGGACTCCTTCTGCCCTTGCATCGGAATTTCCAGGAAATATTCTACCTCAGCCCGGATTTCCGGTGAGATGCCTGCTACTTCTTCGCCCAAAATTAGCATTACTCGCGACCCCAGCTCGGCTGGCTGCCCCAAAATCAGCTGCCGCGCTAGCTCTGAAGCTAACAAATTATTCTCTAGGCCGATAATCTTCCAGCCCTGCTGCTTTTGCGCCCGCAAGAACTCGGGCAAATTTTCCACACTCTGTTGCGGTACCAATTCTTCCGCGCCCAGAGCCGATTTGGCAATCTGACGATCAAGCTTAGCCCGCAAATGCGGCAATAATTTCGCATCTTGATAGCGCGGGGTGTAGCCCGAAAAGACCAGCTTTTCCACCCCTAGCCCTTCGGCGGTACGCAAAATTGCACCCACGTTATAAGTGGAGCGGATATTATGCAATACTAAGGTAATCTGCATTGCTAGCTACTTCTCGGGCGCCAGAGCCGGAATACCCGACTGCGCGCTAAAACCATCGTAATAATTGGTCTTGATCGGCGGGTGACCAATCTTATTCGCCGCTGCCACAATTTCTTGTACATCATCGGTTAATTTGTAAATCTTGGCATCATTTTTGGAAATTAGCCCCATCGGTAGCATTTTACCTTCGAAAAACTTCACCATTGGCCGCCAAAAGCTCTTGCCAAAGAAGAAAACTGGCATTTTTGGCATTTTCCCTTCTTGCATCAAAATGATAATTTCTGAGAGCTCGTCTAATGTGCCAAACCCGCCCGGGAAAAAGACGTAAACCTTTGCCGACATCGCCAACATCACCTTGCGAGCAAAGAAATACTTGAACTGCAGGGTATCGGTAAGATAAGGGTTAGGCTCCTGCTCGTGGCGCAGAGTAATGTTAAGCCCAATACTGCGGCCACCGTATTCAAAAGCCCCATGGTTGGCCGCTTCCATGATACCAGGACCACCACCGGTAATTACAGCATGGCCGTTTTGCGCCAACAGCTGCCCTAATTCTCGCGCTTTTTGGCAATATTTATTATCTTGCGCCAAACGCGCCGAACCAAAAATCGTGACGCCTTGCGGATAGGTCCGGACGATCTTCAGCCCCTGTTCCAAATCGCGCGCATAGGCCTTAGCACGTTCCACATCTTGCTGCTCCAACTGCTTGAGCACCTCTTCGTCTAACATTTTCCTCCTTTACGGTCAATTATAGCGTATTTTTCTAGTCTTGGCTATGCTCTGACGGTTTTAGCTCTGTTTTCTGAATCGGCATAGGGTGCAAAACTTCAGTGCCGGTCATAATCCCGGCTTTGGCACCATAATGCTGGGTAACTTTAGAGGCATTGGCAGCCGCAAACCATAATGCATCCTCAAAACTTGCTCCATCGGCCCATTTCGCCAAAAAGCCCGAGCCAAAAGCATCACCTGCCCCGGTACGGTCGCGCAGCCGCTCTTGCTCGTAAACTCCCAGCCGGTAAACCTCCTGCCGGTTGCTAGCAATCGCACCCATCATCCCATCGGTAATTAAAACTATCGGGCAATAATTACTCAGATGTGCCACTAATTCCGTCAGCACTACGCCCGGCACTAGCTGCGCCGCTTCTTCTTTATTGACCAGCAAGACATCTACTAGATCCAGCAGGCCAAGAGTCTTGCGCAAATTCTCTGGCGCCAGCTCTAATTCCCCGGGGTTGAACATCACCTTAGCGCCTAGCTCGTGTGCTTTCTCAAAAAATGCCAGCAAGCCCTGCATGTCACCCCTTAAGCTCGTCATATAGAGCCAATCCGGGTGGATATTTTCCAAATCATCAGGGTTAAGATTCCGGAAACTTGCCGAAGCTCCCCGATAGGTTAAAATCGTCCGCTCGGCCGCGCGTACATCCAATAATACCACCGAGCAGCCGGTATGCCCCTCTACATATTCGATATAGCTACTATCGATATTTTCGCGGTCCAGACATTCCATCACCGCATCGCCCGCTGCATCGCGACCAATATTACTCATAAGGATAGTCTCGTGGCCAGTGCGAGCAAAAGTCACCGCTGCATTTGTACCGGCTCCACCGACTTCATAAATCACCTTATCAATATCAATTTTGCTACCAATTGCGATTTTACCAAAAATTGACACCCCTGCATCCAGCTCCACGCCTTCAAAATCATCGCGGTCGAGCATGTAAGTATCTTGCAAAGCTGAGCCTACGCAGGCAATGCGACTCATATTAGTACTCCCTTTCTTTCTGACTCCACGATTAAAGATTGGTACATCGCAGCTTTGTCGCTAGCCTGGGAAATCGCGCTGCCTACATCAATAATATCTACTCCTGAATGCGCCACTGCGCGAACATTGCTAAGGTTCACTCCGCCATCCCAACTAATCTCCAGATCTGGCTTCATGGCGCGTACCAGCGGGACTTTTTCGATCTGCATCATGTCGATTGCGCCGCCCTGGCTACCCAGCTCCCCGGCAAAAATCATCACGTGGTCGGCCATCATAATACGCTCTTGGACCCGCTTAGGAAAAGTAGTTCTGAGCAAGGCTACGCCGGTCCTAATCTCTGCTTCTTTGAGCTTATTAAAAAAGTTCTGTAAATCATCGTCTACCTCGGCATGGACAATACAAAGCGCAGGCTTCAGCTTAAGAATATCCGCCAAATGTTCACTTGGCCGCGCCGACATCAAATGTACATCCATGGTGATACCCTCTTGATTATGAATGCTACTCAGCGGCAAGAGCTGAGTAGGCGCCAAGGTACCATCAGAGACATCTACATGGATTCGCTTGGTAAACTTCGCAAATTCCGTCAAGCTAGACTCAAAAACTGCTGGCTGGTCAGTGGTAATAGTGGGGACGATCTCCGCCATAAGCTAATCCTCCTCCAGTTTACGCATCCGCCGCTGATATTTTTCTTCAGTCTTCGGGTGAGCATGGCATAAAGTCTTGACAATCGGTTCCATTTGTTCTACTGATAGCCGATCTGCACTGAGACAAACTACATTAGCATAGTCATCCTCCCGCCCCAGCTTTGCACTCTCACTATCTAGAGCGTTAATTGCCCGCACTCCATGGAAACGATTTGCCTGCATACACACCCCATGCGCTGAAGCACAAATCAGCACCCCAAAACTGTGTTCATTTCCTGCCACTGCTTTAGCTACCGCTTTAGCCGGCTCGTTAAAATCGTCCTCTGGTGCTAGCTCAAACGCCCCCAGATCTTCCACTTTTACCATCCCTGGATGGCAAGCTTCTAGGACCGCCTTGAGCTCGTTCTTTTTCGCAAAACCCCGATGATCTGCCCCCAAGTAAATTGTATATTCTGGCATTGTCAATACCCTATCCTTTCATTATAGCACACATTACTGCAAAAGTCAATAGCAAACTCACTTTTCCTTAAAAATACCTTAAAACTTCTCCGATTCGCACCATTCTTCACGCTATTTTTCGATTTTCTCATGATTTTTACTAAAGTCTCGCCAGCCCTACAGCATCTATCGCCCAAAATCTACCGAAAGCTCCACCAAGCGGTTAGAATACCCCCATTCGTTATCATACCAGACCACTACTTTAATCAGATTACCACCCACTACATCCGTCAAGGGCAAATCAATAATGGAAGAATGGGCATTGCCCCGGAAATCGGAGCTAACCAGCTCATCCTCTACCGTATCCAGGATACCCTCATAATACGGCTCTTTGGCGGCACGCATAAAGACATCGTTCAGCTCCTCGCGGGTCGTGTCACGCTTCACTACCGCGGTAATGTCCGCCAGCGATACTACCAAGTTCGGCACCCGCACCGACAGCCCATCAAACTTCCCCTCGAGACTAGGAATCGTAAGCGCCGTTGCTTTGGAAGCACCCGTCGTAGTGGGGATAATATTCACCCCAGCCGCCCGCGCTTCACGCAAGTCCTTAGAGACATCATCGACTAACTTTTGCGAAGCGGTATAGGAATGTACGGTGGTCATCATGGCCTTTTCGACACCAAAATTGTCCTCAATGATCTTCATTACCGGCGCAATACAATTCGTAGTACAGCTCGCACAAGAGAGGATTTCGTCGTCGGCAGTGACGACTTCTTCGTTTACCCCCAGCACCACTGTCTTGGCACCAGGGCCTTTGGCCGGCGCAGAGATGACTACTTTGCGCGCTCCAGCCTTAATATGAGCGCGAGCATCGGCAGGGTTACAAAACACCCCTGTACATTCCATTACAGTATCGATTTCAAGTTTATCCCAAGGCAATTTAAGCGGATCGGGCTCAGAGAGGAAGAGAATCTTACGGTCATCAACAATAATATGTTGGTCGTCGTAGCTGATTTCGTGATCGTACACGCCGTAAGCTGAATCGTACTTTAGGAGATGCGCAAAGGTCTTGGTGTCGCCCAGGCTATTAATCGCTACTATCTCGGCGTCACGCCGCTCAAAAGCAATCTTGAAAGCACAGCGCCCTATCCGCCCGAAACCATTTATCGCTAATCTTACCATTTCGCCTCCTAAATCTACTTATTCTCATTATAGCATAAGATTTTTAAAAAGTGCAAAATCAGGCAAAAATTGTGAAAAAACGACTTTTACGGAGTAATATAGCGCCTTGTTGCATAAATACCATTTTTCTTGGAGACGTGTCGCTCGAACCCGTCGTTACGGGTCTCGCGCACTTAATCCTCGGTCGTAACCTCCGGACACTCCAAGAAAAAGATATTTATGGAACTGCGACACATAATACAATGCCATCCCGCTATTGACTTTTTACGCAAAGTGTGCTACAATGAAGAGATAGGGGGCGTTTCTTAACAAGCAATTTGTAATCTGTTCCAGCCAAAATCACCAATATTTTGTATGAGAAAAGGAGTAATTCTAATGAAACTGACGAAACGGATCCTGTCCCTGGCTCTGGCAATTATCCTGAGCTGCATGGCAGTAACTACCGCGGCCGCGAGCGAGGCTTTGCCGGACACCGCGACGGCAGAGGATAGCGCTTCCGCCGCTGAGACCGGCGAACAGAGCGATTCCCCGTCCAATACCGAAGTGCCGGCAACCGCCGATTCAGAACAGTCCTGGCCGTCACCGGGCACAGCAAATATTACCTATTTCGCGTCAAAAACCGCTGATTCCGAACAAGTGTGGCCAAACACCTTAACGCCGCATGATCATGATGGCTATCTCTATTGGGCTGATATGATGCTGGACGGCCACCCAACCTTGCATTACGACGTCAGATTGCAACAGTATTACTTGGCCTTTATACTGAGTAAAACTAGCAAACTGACCGCACTGTGCGAAGGCTATCGACTGGCTTTCCGGCTGCAAAACAACCTTGATGAGCTGCGTGAGCTGAGCAATGTGGATGCCCGCATCTGGACCAAGCTGTCCTGGCGAGACAAATCGATCGGTGAGCAGCTCTCCGAAAAGACAGCTGCCAAGATACGGTCCGATGCTAAGCTGGACACTGTGGCAGCGCTGCAGCTGATTCAGGAAAGCTCTGAGTATCACCAAGACGCCAAACTGCGCGAGCAGGTCGATTACGAGCTGCATTACCAAAAATCGGTGTTGGATGAAGTATTTGCCGGGTTTTGGCTGATTTCCGCCGAAGGAGCCTATATCCCTCCGGACGCCGAAGTGCCGTCGGAAAAACTAGCGGCTTGGTCAGCAATGTCGACCAGCGAGATCTGCACGATGGTAGAGCAATTTCTGGAGCAAAATCCGGAATGGAAAGTGCTCGATGAAGTGTACGACTTAGCTATGTCTGGCACCACCAGTTGGTACTTGGCTACCTTTGAACAGGCTGGCCCCGAGAAGATCGACCCGCTCTACGAGAAAGTAGCAGCCTTGGCCAAAGCACACTGGGTTGGCACATTCCACCAGATCGAGGAAATCACCTTTGCAGTACCGTTCCCGGTGGGAGCAAGCTTCCAGTGGTCCGAAGGCATGGCGAATCTCGCCAAGGATCTCGAAAATGGCGTTTTGCCGATCGGTGTCACTGGCGGCTAATTCTCCCCCTCTGCAGATTACAAATTGCCGCCCTATCGCTCTTTATTACTACTACAAATGCGCCCCCGAGGGGGCGCATTTTACTAGGCTTAATTCTCTTGCCAGATAGACTTGGCTTAGGCGCGAGCAAAGTGCGCAAAAGCGCGGTTAGCCTCGGCCATGCGGTGGCAATCTTCCTTCTTCTTGAAGGCAGCACCAGTTTCGTTGTAAGCATCGACAATTTCTGCCTCTAGCCGCTTAGCATAAGGCATACCTTGGCGTGCTCGCGCCGCTTGCACTAGCCAAGAAAAGGCAAAGTGCTGCTGACGATGGCCGCTAATTGGAAACGGAATCTGGTAGTTCGCACCACCAACTCGGCGTGATTTTACTTCAAAATCTGGCGAAACATTCGCAAGAGCTTTCTCGAAAACCTCTACTGGGTCTTCACTCTTTAGCTTCTTAGCTGCGCCCTCGAGCGCTTCGTAAACTGCCCGCTCGGCAGCCTGCTTTTTGCCATCCAACATTGACTTGTTGATAAGCTTTTGCACCAAAATCGACTGATACTTGCGATCTGGTACTACTTTTCGTTGAAGAGATTTAGTAACTTTGCGTGGCATCTTGATTATTCTCCCTTCTTCGCACCATATTTGGAACGACCTTGCTTGCGGCCCTGGACACCCTGGAGATCCAAAGTACCCCGGACAATGTGATAACGCACACCCGGAAGATCCGGCACACGACCGCCGCGCACTAGCACTACAGCGTGCTCCTGCAAGTTGTGACCCTCACCACCGATATAAGCCCAGACTTCCTGGCCGTTAGTTAAGCGTACGCGCGCTACCTTGCGGAGAGCGGAGTTTGGCTTCTTTGGTGTCTTGGTAGTCACCTTAAGACAGACTCCACGCTTCAGCGGAGCAGCCTGCTCGTAACGGCGAGTCTTGAGCGTATTTACAATCGAGCCGAGCGCTGGCGCACTAGATTTCTTAGCGGCCTTTTTGCGCGGCTTGCGAATCAACTGATTAATAGTTGGCACAATAATTCCCTTTATTTAACTTTTATGCTTGGCTGGGGCTTACAGCAATATCCTTCCAGCCTGAAACTCTGCCTTACATTATACCGCATCTTCTTTAGAAAAGCAAGAGTTTTACGGAGAATTTGGCATTGTTGCATAATTCAAAATAAATACCCTATCATCCACTTTAATGCCAT
>CAYMCF010000047.1:0-7952 GCA_964388975.1 uncultured Candidatus Saccharibacteria bacterium
CGCGTTGACGGGATGAAAACCCGTTGTACTAACCGTTATACTAAGAGACCTTACACAGACGATTATAGCAAAACTTACCTAATAAATCAAGCATTTTTTAATCTATCGCGCCAGGTTTCTCGCAGGCGGTACCATAAACTACCGTATAATCACGCGGCCCATAGGGCTCTACGGGATAGTAGCGTACAAAAGTTTGCGCAGTATCGCATTGATAATAGCGATTGTTAAACACGCTAGCCGAATCTGCAAATTGGCCATTATTATATAGTAGAAGCTGGCGTAAATGTACTGCTGGTAGCCCCTGTGCAGCGTAGTCGGCTAGGACAGTCTCAGGCTGGTATAATTTACGCCCCAACGCGTGCGGATAAAGATGCTCAATATAATAGGCATCAGCAATTTTAGCAAGCTCTTGCTCGCTACGCTTGACCGGGTCAGCAATGTTCGTAAATACAAATGTAAACGCAATCATTACTGCGCAGGTGCCAATAATTGACAGCAAAGCTCCTTCGCGCCAAGTTAAGCGTCTAGGTTTTGGTATTGGCTTGTAACTGCTGGCACGAAAGTTGTAGGCGCGAGCGCTTGATGCGGCGGAATGGTTGGATAAGGAAGTGGTAGTTTTAGCTTTCCTAGTATGTTTCGCACGCAAGTTTTTCAGAAGTTTGGCAAAACCTTTGTGTACTTTTTTAAGCAATTTTTTGCTAGATTTATTAAGTTTACTGAAAAAAGTTTTCAACTGTTTGGCATACTTAGCGGACTTTTTGCGCGATTTTTTCTGATTAGCAAGCACTCGCGCTGGCGCGTAATCCTTGGGAAAATAGCAGACTTTTTTCGAGTTTTTGCGAGTTTGCTTCATGGTACTATTATAGCACTAATGGTAATTTTTGCACAAGTTTCGTCGCTTTTATTTTACCACAAGATATGGTAAAATAAGTTAATGAGTAAAATTTTTAAGCGTACTAAGATTCTCGCTACGATCGGCCCCGCAGTATCGAGCGAGGAGCAAATTCACGAATTAATAATGGCGGGGGTTAATGGCTGTCGCTTAAATTTCTCCCATGGCGACAACGAAACTCGCGAAAAGCAAATCGAGTGGGTGCGTAAGGCTGCGCGGGAAAAGGGCCGCTCAGTGACGATTCTGCAAGATCTGCAAGGGCCTAAGATTCGCTTAGGGCTAGTGGCGAATAATCATTTTGACGTTAAGACTGGTGATGAGTTAATTCTCGATGCCAGTATTAAGGAACATAAAAAAGGTAATGTTTTGCCGGTGCAATACAATCTTGCTCCAAAGGTAAAAGTAGGCGAGCCGATTTTTATCTTTGATGGTAAAATTCGTACGCATGTAACGGAAATTGTTTCTGATACTGCGATTAAGATTGTGGTAGAGAATGATGGCTTCGTGATGAACAATAAAGGCCTGAACTTACCAGATACGGATTTTGGCGGTGATATTTTAACGCCAAAAGACATGGCGGACATTGAATGGGGCGCAACCAAAGATTTTGACTACGTTTCGCTAAGCTTCGTACAATGCGCGGATGATATTCGCAAATTGCGCCAGATTTTGCGTGATCACGATTCTACCGCAAAAGTAATTGCGAAGATTGAAACTAAGAAAGCCGTTGAGAGTGACAAAAATCTGGAAGAAATTGTCAAAGTCTCGGATGGTATTATGGTGGCGCGTGGCGATATGGCGGTAGAAGCTGGCGCGGAGATCGTGCCGATTGTGCAGCGCAAATTAGTTTCGTTGTGCCGCGAGCACGCTAAGCTGTGCATTGTAGCTACGCAGACTATGGGCTCGATGGTAGATAATCCTGAGCCGACCCGCGCTGAAGTTAGCGATGTAGCTAATGCGGTGATTCAGGGCGCAGACGTGGTGATGCTTTCTGACGAAACCGCCAATGGTAAATATCCGCTCGAGACAGTGCGCGCTCTGAAAAAAGTCATTCTCTACACTCAAAATAACTCAGTGATCCAGCCAATTCCGCGCGACCCGCAGAGTGATAACCGCAACAACGATGCGATTTCCAACGCCGCTGCGCGCTTGGCTGAGAATATTAAAGCCGATGTGATTATTTGCCAGACTGCAAGTGGCGCTACTGCTTTCTCGATTGCGGCGCAACGGCCGAATTTGCCGATCGTAGCGGTAACTGGCGATACGCGGGTAGCAAATCAGCTAGCTCTAGCTTATGCTACTTCAGCTTTTGTGCGGCCGTATTCGGTGAATGTTGGCCTTGAGCTAGCTAAGGAGCTAAAAGCTTCCGGCTATCTCCAAGTGCCAAAGGGCAAGAAGGATCTCGTTGCAGTAATTATCGCCGGCAATCGTGATTTCTGTGGAACGGATACCATTAAGATTCGGCAGATTTAATAAGAGTATATCTTTTCTAAATGTTAAAATGGGCTGTTCTCCAGCCTATTTTAATACTTTTGTGGTATGATAAGAAAAATAGGAGAAACCATGTTTGACAAGAAGACTATCAAGGATGTGGATGTAAAAGACCAAGTCGTACTCGTGCGGGCAGATTATAATGTGCCGTTGGAGCAGGATGCTGATGGCCATATGAAAATTGTGAGTGATTTTCGTATTCAGGAAAATTTGCCTACTTTGCGCTATCTTTTGGAGCATGGTGCTAAGAAAATTATCGTCGTCTCCCATATGGGCCGCCCGGAAGGGAAGGACGAAAAACTTTCGCTGCGAGTGGTGGCGGCGCGGCTGGCGAAGTTGTTGCCGGGTGTGCCAGTAGAGTTTGTCGACCAGTGTCGCGGCGAGGAAGTCGAGCAGGTGGTAGAATCGGCACCGGATGGCAGCATTATCGTGCTAGAGAATCTGCGTTTTGAGCCGGGAGAAAAAGCTAATGATGTGGATTTTGCTGAGGATCTCGTGCGTAGCACCGGCGCAACTTTGTTCGTACAGGATGGCTTCGCAGCCACTCATCGCGCTCATGCTTCGACAGCGGCGATAGCTAAGCTGCTTCCAGCAGTAGCGGGGCTATTGGTAGAGAAAGAAGTCACCATGCTGCGCCAGGCGCTCGACACACCAGAGCATCCGCTGGTGACGATTATTGGTGGCGCGAAAGTAGCAGACAAGCAGTCATTGATTGATAAGTTTTTGCCGGTGGCCGATCGTTTGATCATCGGTGGCAAGATTGCCGCTGATGGCTACACTACCGAAGATCCTCAGGTTTATGTGGCAGAAGATTTTGATGAGAATAGTGCCGGCGAAAAGCTCGATGTCGGGCCGATTTCTACTTGCAAGATTGTAGATATGGTTAGCGGCGCAAAAACTGTCCTTTGGAATGGCGTACTCGGAAAAGTCGAAGATCCCGCCTACGCCACTAGCTCGGTCATCTTAGCCAAAGTCTTGGGTGAGAATGATAAAGTCACCTCGATTATTTGTGGCGGTGACACTTCGGGCTTTGTAGAGAATATTTTAGTTAATAACCCCGACCTACATTATTCACTAATTTCTACCGGTGGTGGAGCAGCGCTAAGTTTACTCTCTGGCGAGCCAATGCCGGGGCTAGAAGCCTTAGAAAATAAATAAACCTTAAAATAACCTTAAAAAGTGTTGTAAATTTTACAACACTTTTTTGATGAAAATGCTGATCAATTTAGGAAAGAATACCTTTGTTACTTAAGCGTTTCTGAAAACTGTGGAAAACTTATTGTTCAAAAAGTCGCAAAAAACTTTTACAAAGTTCTTGACTTTGCAAAAAGCTCCTGTATAATAGGAAACATAAAAGGTCATAAATAAAAATATCAAAATTAAAACTCAGACAAACATAGAAAGGAACATGTTATGTCAAATATTACAAAAGCTATTGCAGCTCTTACTGTAGTTGCTGGCCTCGGCGTTGCCGCTTTGCCACTCAGCTCGTTTGCTGCTGAATCTCAGCCAGTTAAGGTTACGGCAGAGATTAGTAGCTCAATCTCTGTTTCTGCGGATACTACTGACATCCCTCTTGGTACTTTGACCAAGGATGGTAACATCAACACTGCATCAACTAAGGTTACCATTAATACAACTTCAAAAAACTATTCTTTAGTAGTGAAAGATTCCGATGAAAACGTCGGTCTTTACACTACTAATGAAGATGGTACTCCTAATATGGCTGACGGAAAATTTATTCCTGCTGGTGCAGTTGCAAAGGGCGCAACTTTCTGGGGCGTTCGTACTGATGGCGCTACCGCCTTCCAGGGTGTTACTCCGTATTCCGGTAATGGCGTTGAGCTAGCAAGCAAGACTGACGGCACTGCTGCTGCCGGCGAAGTAGTCACTAATGTCGAGTTCGGTGCTTCCTATGGCGGCTCAACAAGCTTGGATGATGGTATTTACGAAGGTGCTGTTGTCTTTGTGGCGACCGCTCTAGACTAAAACTGTATATATTGAGGATATCACCTCCATGCGGGGGTGATATTTTTTGTGCAATGTTTTAAATTTTGTTATTGGAGAGGGTTGCTATTTTTGGCAGATTCGGTATAATTAGAAATAGTTAAACAAAAGGAGGTAATGAGTGAAAGTCTTAGGGCGAGTAAGATGTGCACTAAGTGCGGCAGTATTAACGGTTGCTACGCTAGGTGCAAGCATAGCGGGGCCAGTGAGTGCAGCGGAAGAGACTCCGGAATATCGTTTACAACTTTCTCCAGCTACTCTACAGATTAATGATTTGAAGCCAGGCGAAACTGAAGAGTTTGAATTCAAAGTCCAGAATACGGGTAGCAAGGTTTTTGATTACGAAGTCTCTGTAACTCCATATAGTGTCAGTGGTACTGATTACAAGCAAAACTTTACTGACGATACCAATTATACTGATATTGCTAAGTGGGTGGCTTTTTCGCAAGATACGGGTACGGTTGAGCCGGACAAGCAAGACGAGATTACCGCCACCATCAAGGTCCCGCAGGATGCTCCGGCTGGTGGCCAATATGCCGCCATCATGGTGCGTATGCTTGAAGACGAAAACGGAGACAAGAGTGATGGTGGTGCGGCTGTTTCTATGTATAAACAGTTAGGACTGATAGTTTATTCCAACGTTGCCGGTAACACCCGCCAAGAAGGTAAAATCATCGAAAACAAAGTTCCTTCCTTTATGTTTACTCCGCCAATCTCTGCCACTTCGATTGTAGAGAATACTGGTAACGTCCACTTCGAGGCTAAGTATATTTTGCAAGTTTATCCACTTTTCGGTGGGGAAGAGGTTTACACTAATGAAGAAAATCCGGCTACCGCAGTGATCATGCCGGAGACTCAGCGCCTTAATACTGTATCTTGGGAAGGTGCGCCACAGCTGGGTATCTTTAAGATTAAGCAGACGGTAAAGTTTCTCGATCAAGAAAATGTCACCGAAAAAGTGCTCTTTATCTGCCCGATTTGGTTCCTACTCATTGTCCTAGTGGTGATTTTCCTGATCATTTTCTTTATCGTTAGTCGTATCTTTGGTGGCAAAAAAGGAGAATAATATTTTATGCGCAAGACTTTATTAAACTTACTGGTGGGCCTTAGCCTAGTAGCGGGAGCAATTGCTCCGGCTGGGCTAGCCTTTGCCGAGGAAGAAAAACCAGCCTCGCAAAGTGCTTTGCAGATTACGCCGAGTGGCGCGCGTCTTAACCTTTCCAAGGGTGACATTTTGGAGGGACATGCCGATCATTGTCCGCGTGGTGATGACGGCTGTTCGATTACCGTTACTAACATTGGTAGCTCACCGATTCGTTTCCGAGTATATATGTCTCCCTATGCCGTATCGGGCGAGGGAAATGAGCTGAGTTTTGCCGAGGAGAATGCTAATAATTATACTCAGCTGTACAAGTGGATTACCGTTAAGAACTCTGCCGGCGAATGGGTAAAAGAAGCTGAGTTTGCCGCCGACCCGAATGGCAGCCAAAAAGTCGAGTACAAAATTGAGGTGCCAGAAGATCTCCCCGGCGGTTCGCAGTATGCGGTGATCTGGGCACAGATTATCAATACTGGAGAATCTGGCGGTATCGAAACGGTTGGGCAGATTGGCGCGGTACTGACTGCGCGTTCTACCGAGGGTATTGTTGAGACCGCGGAAGTGACCGATCTTGATTTCACTAAGTTTGCCTTCAACGGCCCACTACACGCTTCAGCTACCGTAAAGAACACTGGTAATGTGGATTTTGCCGCACATTATTATTACACCGCCAAGACCATTTTTGGTAAAGTTTTACATCAAAGCCCTGAAGACAAATTCATCGCGGCTTACCCGGGTACTACTTATCATATTAGTTATGATTGGGATAGCACCCCATTTCTAGGCATCTTCCAGGTGGAATGGAAGATTACCGCGGCTGGGCATGATTACGTGCAGTCGGCAGTAGTGATTATTATGCCGATAATTGTGCTAATTGTAATGATTTTATTATTGACAGTTATTATCATCTGGATTATAATCATAAGTAGAAAGCGTAAAGAGCGCAAAGCTCGCAAGCTTGCCTAATCGCGATAAGCTAGCGTGCGAGTCGTCGTAATATTACATTGCGAGTGTAATATTCTGCGAGACGACAGCTCCACGAATTCAAAATAAAAACCATAAAGAAAGAGTGTAGAGTATGCATAAACGAAAAAAGCAACTTTTAGGGCTAGTTGGTTTGGCATTCGTAGCAGTGATGACCGCTATCGCTTGCGCTTTGCCGGCGCCAGGCGCTTCGGCAGTAACTTCAGATTCCGTCAAGGTTAAGGTAAGCGTAGGGGTCGACGGGAGCGTTCCGGAAGTGAGGATCGAGAAGTTCACTTTTCTCGATACCGATTCAGTTTTCCAGAAGCAGTTTGAGGTAACGGTTTCCTATATGAATGCAACCGATCTGCTAGTGTACCTCAAACAAGATGCCACAGTACCAGTTACTCGGGCAATCGATCCGACTCCGGCCGAAGGGGAGATATCGATCGATACATCTAGCTGCAATGTTCATTTTGCTCACGAATGGCAGACGTGCGAGCTGACATATACTTTGACTGATGTCAGTAATCTCGAAGATGAACGTGGTACTGGTTTCACTACGCGGGCCGAAGTTTTTAACCAAGAGATTGGCAATAATAATGAAGCGGTCGAGAGCTTTGTTTACCGCGATGCCTATTTGATGAATTTCGGTGGCGGATATGTGAGCAATGGCGACCCTAGTATGGAAGCTGTCCTGAGCGAGTATGTCAAAAGTGCCTATGTACAAGTTTACGATAAAGATGGTAACCCTGTTTTCCTGGATACCGATGGTGCTAGTGAGAAACCGTACAAATTGCACCTAGATCAAATTAATGCCGATGGTACCTTGAAGTTTGCTTTGCCGATGTGGGAAAATCAAGCGAAAACCGGTGAATATACGGTTGTCCTATTAGCTTATAGCACCGAGGAAAAGAGCGAGGATGGTCTGATCGGCCTTTCCACTACCGGTGTCACATATACAGTAAAGAATCCAAATAAACCTGGTCCCAATGATCCGTTAGATCCAAACTTGCCAGGTGGCCCAAATAACCCAAACAACCCCGATCGTCCCCCGGTTGGCCCTGGCGGGCCCACCGATCCCGATAACCCTGATAATCCTGACAACCCCGACAAGCCTGAAGTCCCAGAAACTCCTGGTACCGGTATCAATCTCTTCCGCGATCTTAACATCTCTCAAGCCGACTATCTTCTCACTGGCCTTGTGGCGTTTGGCGTGGTAACTGCCTTCGCGGTTTTCCTAATTATTCGTCGTAGCAAACGTTAGAGGGCTTAAAACTGCTGGTTATTTAATCTACGTACGTGCGTGACCTTACGTGCGTAGATGCAGATAGCCGGCAGTTTTTTGTGTTCCTGCGTGTCTCCTAGGCGGCAGAGTACCAGATTTAATATTATACAAAAAATTTGCACAAAGTGCAAATTCATAGTCTGGTGGGCGATAGAGGGGTCGAACCTCTGACCTCGTCTACGTCAAAGACGCGCTCTAGCCAACTGAGCTAA
>CAYMCF010000048.1:0-7810 GCA_964388975.1 uncultured Candidatus Saccharibacteria bacterium
TTTACTCTCTAGAAGAACAGGGGTGTAAAACAACTAGAAAACGGTATTAGACCAAAGAAATTTACCAACAAGAAAGCCCCGGATAAATTATTATCTGGGGCTTGTAGCGTATAAAACTAGAATTTCGGGTCAAGCTCGATAAATTCTTGCCAAGGTGCAGGCGGGAAATTTTTCTCCCGGTGCATATTTGGCCGTTTGGGTTTGCTACGCATTCATTCTCCTGTTTAAATTGCGTCACATCCGGCTAGCAGTAAATGAGCTAATCGACCTAACCTTCTACGACTTATCTATGATATCAAACGTTTTTAATTCTGGCAAGCATAAAAGGTATGAGATAATACTGATAAATTTTTGAAGAAATATGCTAGAATAAAACTATGGCAAAACTTCGTAGTCAATTTATCTGTCAACAATGTGGCGCAGCTTATCAAAAATGGACTGGCCGGTGCGCAAAATGCGGAGCTTGGAATTCTTTAGTAGAACAACCAATTGAAGATGAAACCGCTGCAAAATCGGCGGTCGCGCGCGGACAAGTTTCTGGGCAAACTCTCAAACATGTCAGTATTAATGACCTCGAAGTTTCTGCTAACCACGACCGTTTGCAAACAGGCTTTCGCGATCTAGATACGGTTTTAGGCGGCGGTATCCTCAAAGGTTCGGTAATTCTGCTATCCGGTCAGCCCGGTATTGGCAAATCTACTTTACTGATGCAAATTTGCGCCAAAATCGCTCAAGAGCAAGCTGTACTATATGTCTCAGGAGAGGAATCGGCTGGGCAGGTCAAGCTGCGCGCAGTGCGGCTCGGTGCATCATCGGATCAACTAAAATTTGCCAGCAGTAATTCCGCCAATGATATTGCCAAGACGATTGCCGATGGTGATTTTAAGCTCGTAATTGTCGACTCGATCCAAACTTTAACTCTGGCCGAACTTTCTTCGGCACCAGGCGGCATCTCGCAAGTGACGAATTGTGGCAACTTAATCATTCGTGCCGCCAAAATGTCGAATACGGCAGTGATTATCGTTGGACATGTTACTAAAGACGGAACTTTGGCTGGACCAAAAGTATTGGAGCATCTTGTAGATGTAGTATTAAATTTTGAGGGCGACCGTTATGGCGGTTTCAAAACTGTTCGCGCTGTTAAGAACCGTTTTGGCTCTACCAGTGAGGCAGCGATTTTCGAGATGAATGAAAAAGGTTTAGCCGAAGTGCAAAACCCTTCCGCCTCGTTGTTAGCCGAGCGGCAAAATACGGATGGTTCAATTATTTTAGCAACCCTAGAAGGTACGCGGCCAATTTTAGTAGAAATCCAGGCTTTAGTGACGCCAACTAGTTTTGGCTATCCCAGGCGTACCAGCTCCGGGTTTGATACTAATCGGCTGTCGTTGCTAATTGCAGTGCTCGAGCGGCGCACTAAGCTCAAACTTAGCGACAAAGATGTTTACATCAATGTAGTTGGCGGCATGAAATTACAAGACGCGGCGGCGGATTTGGCAATTTGTTTAGCTATGGCTTCGGCCGGTGCTGGGCGAAAGTTATCCGAAGATTTTGTGGTATTTGGCGAGGTTGGGCTAGGCGGGGAAATTCGCTCGGCTTTTCGGCCGGATCAGCGGATTGCCGAAGCAAAAAAGCTTGGCTTCGTACATGCGATTGCTCCGGCTACTATCAAAGATCCGTTTGTAATTCCAGTGAAAGATTTGCGTACAACTTTAATTGATTACGTGAACAAGTAAATTATGCGGATTCTAGGCATTGACCCTGGTACGGGAATTTGTGGGTTTGGCGTAATTGAGAATACGCAGGCACTCGACTACGGCGTGATCGCTACGCCACCGCATACCCCGTTGGAAGATCGTTTGCTAGATATCTACGATTCGCTACACGAGATTATCAAACAAAACCGCCCTGAAGTGATGGCGATTGAGAAACTTTTCTTCAAGCAAAATATTACGACCGGCATTTCGGTAGCCGAGGCGCGTGGGGTGTGTCTGCTAGTAGCCAAACAATGCCATCTGCCAATTTACGAGTATAGCCCCAATCAAATCAAAAGTGCAATTTGCGGCTATGGTATGGCACATAAACCCCAAGTGCAAGAAATGGTGCGCATCCATCTTAAGCTTGAAGCCGTTCCAAAGCCCGACGACGCTGCTGATGCACTTGCGGTAGCGATCGTGCATTCTTTTGCCGCACGTGTAAGTTAAACTAGTTTTTTGCCAAAAACTATGCTAAAATAAAAGAAATAAGGAGGCATCGAGCATGAATAAGCAAACTTCAATAATGAGCATAGCAGCAATAATGACATTAGCTCTAGGACTAACAGTTGGTAGTGCAGTAGTTTTTGCAGATGAGCCCAACCCTATATCATACAACGAAACTTCTGAAGATGGCATTACCGCCACTAGCGACGAGCCAGATGCTTCCGCTGAGGCTACTCCAACTAGTGACGAAATCGCAGAGCCGAGTGATGAAGTCGTGACCGATGAGAAAGTCGACCTCGAAACCGGTGATGGCTTAGACGAAGCTGAAGTAGAAGTAGATTGTGTAGCCACGCCGGATGCCGACGCTTGTATAGCCGAAGAAACTCCTATGTGGCCAATGTATTTGTCTTTGGGAGCTTTGGGCTTAGTGGTATTAGTTTTCATTGTCCTTAATCTTTTCGGCCGGAAAAAGAAATAACTCATGATCGCACACATTGCTGGCACCGTTACCGAAAAGTTCTTGAACTCGGTAATTGTGGATGTGCATGGAGTCGGCTACGAAATTACTATTAGTGCGCCAGATGCTGAAAAAATTAACCTCGATGATGAAGTTAAACTTTACACTTACCACGCAATTCGTGAAAACGGTGAAGATTTGTATGGTTTCTTAAGTCTAGCTGCCAAAAAACTTTTTGAAATGCTTATTTCCGTTAATGGCATTGGCCCCAAAGCAGCAATCAACATCCTTAGCCTCAGTACACCCGAAGAAGTACGCAACGCGATTGCGAATGATGATACTGCTTTCATTTCCAAAGCTAGCGGCGTAGGTAAGAAATCCGCCGAACGCGTAGTCGTAGATCTACGGGATAAAGTAGGCTTGCCATCGCACTATGGCCGCAGTGAGCCAATACATACCACTATCACTAAAGGCCCCGAGGATGAGGCACTTGACGCCTTAATTGCACTGGGCTTTCCACTTAAAGAAGCTACGGCCGCTCTCAGTGATGTTGACCCGAACTTATCCGTAGAAGAACGCGTTCGCCAAGCCTTGCGACAGAAGTAGCTATTATCAGAAAAACCCTTTTCAAATGTAAAAAAGTGTGCTAAAATAATAGGTAGTTGTAATATAAAGGTTAAATTATGAGTTTTACAGATTTGAAAAAGATTGGCGATGCGCAGAAAAAGTCTGCAGTTGTAGATGTTCGCTCGGGCGATACTGTGCGTGTTACTCAAAAGATTAAAGAAGGCGAAAAGTTCCGCTCTCAGGTGTTTGAGGGCGTGGTAATTCGTACTGATCGTAAAGATTCTCATACTGCGCGCATTACCGTACGCAAAGTTGCTTCTGGCGTAGGCGTAGAGAAGTCTTTCTTAATTCACAGCCCGTTGGTAGAGAAGATCGAAATTGTGCACCGCGCAAAGGTACGTCGCAAGAATCTTTCTTTCTTACGCGAGCGCTCCGGCAAATCTGCTCGTTTGGTCAACAAAGCTTTCGACCGCATTGCCGTCAATGCCTTACCAGTCGCTGAAGAGCCAAAGGCTGAAGCCACTGCCGAGCCAGTAGCTGAGGAAGCCAAAGCTGAGTAAAATTCTCCTCGGAATTGACGAAGTTGGACGCGGCCCCTGGGCGGGGCCGTTAGTCATAGGTGCAGTTATTCTTGGTACGGACTATTCTCAGTGGCAAGAGCTCACCGATTCAAAAAAGCTTACTGCCAAAAAACGCGCTATGCTTAGCCCGACAATTCTTAAACAAGCTACCGCCACTGGTTTAGGCTGGGTGTCTGCACCGGAAATTGACCAATATGGACTAAGTAATGCCCTGAAGCTAGCCGCCCGCCGCGCCGTCAAGCAGGTTCTGGCTAGTAAAATAAGATTTGACGAAGTTGTAATCGACGGTACGGTTAATTTCTTAGCTGATACACCGTTAGATAATTATGTTACTTTACTTAAAAAAGCCGATTTATTAGTGAAAGAAGTTTCCGCAGCTTCAATTATTGCCAAGGTAGCGCGCGACAACTATATGATTAAACTAGCTGAAAAATACCCAGTTTATCATTTTGACCAACATGTCGGCTACGGTACTGCGCTGCACCGTCAAGCTCTCGAGCAATACGGTCCTTGCCCTGAACACCGGCGCAGTTTTCGGCCAGTACGCGAAATCGCCGCTCAGTTTGAGACAAATTTAGATAAAAAAGCCGATAGCTTAAGCATCAATTCTACAGAATTACGTAATGCCACCACGCGCGGACAAACTGCCGAACAAATTATCATCGACTTCTTGCAAAATCAAGGCCATCAAATCATCGCGCACAACTTCAAAACCAAAACTTATGAGATTGATATTATCTCAACACTTGTTGACAAAATCTACTTCACTGAAGTAAAATATCGCAAAGCTCCTCAGCATGGCAGTTCTTTAGCGCAAATTACCACTAAAAAACATCAACAGATGCGCTTTGCCGCCGAAAGTTTTTTGCGTGCACATGCAGAATATCAAAGTTATCAACCGATTTTGGCTGCTGCTAGTGTAAGCGGGGAAGATTTCCAGCTGCAAGATTGGTTCCAGTTAGAAGATTAAAAATGAGTTACCCCGAAGATTGGCCGCACTCCACAAATACCATTTTTCTTGGAGACGTGTCGCTCGAACCCATCTTCGTTTCACTCAGATTCTTGGGCGTCATCTCGGAAGAATAAAAACAAGTTTTTTATTCTTCTCTCGATTCCTACAAGATTCGTTACGGGGCCGAGCCGCTCGTCCTCCTCATGACGTCCGGATCCTCTTCGAAAAAGGTATTACGCGGCAACAATCCAACATCTTTCCTTAAGCATTTACAAATCCAAGAATCCATGAACTTGATATAGACATTTTTGCTAAAATGCGCTATAATATATAGTATTATTTGCTGAAACGGGAGAAATTATGTCGTCGCGGTTATACCATAAAATATCAAAACAGCTTACGCAATATCATTTGCAAACTATTACTTTAGATATTTTTGATACCGTACTTTTGCATGAATACTGGCCAGCAAGCTTGCGCCAATACGACATTGCCGTAAAATGGCTCGATATTTTCCAAAAAACTATTTCTCCTCAGATTACAGTTTTTGAGATTTTTAGCTATCGCGAATATGCGCGTGAGCAGCTAGAGCAGCAAGGGCAGCCTTTGCGGATGGACCTTTGGCTGGATGCACTGATTACTTTACTGAGTTTGAAGTATGATGTTGTACTTGACAGCGACCAGCACCTCGAGCTGCTTGTAACATTAATTACCATTGAGCTAGATTTTGAAGTTAATAATTCCAAGCCGAACCGCCAGCTGATTGACGCAATCAGCCTTCTGAAGCAGCTTAACCCCGAGCTAAAAGTATATTTTGTGGCTGATACTCATCTCACTTGTGAGCAAATCGAAACTTTGCTAGATATTTTCCAAATTAAAATCTTTGACGGCGGTATTTGTTCTAGCGATCTAGGCTTAGCTAAACAAGATGGTAAAATTTTTGAGAAACTAGCTAGTGAATTGCCGGGGTTAGACCTCATGGCAAATCTTCATATTGGTGATCACCGCATTCCAGACTACCTCATGCCAGTTTTGCATGATAGTCAAGCTATTCATTTCCGCCCTTTCCGGATGCGCGGCTTGCGTACCTTGGTAGGGCAAGCCTGGATGGCTCTGCTCAGATTCACAGCAAAACATCGCGAACATAAGCGTATACAACAAATTTGTCCACTTGCTACTAGCTCAGTTAGTGAGAGCTGGTACGAGTACGGCGTATTGATTAGCCAAGCCTATACGATTTGGGGCTGGCAGCTACGATTAGCGACTGAGCTGCACGACCAAGAAAACTTTTTGCTTGCCGGCAAAGTAGCCGACCAAATTCTCCAACGCACTCCGCAACTTGCCAAACAAGAGAATTTCCACACCTGCGCAGCGCTCGATAGCACTATGATTTTGCGGGCTTTTGTCTGGCTACTAGCTACTTACCGCACTCCACGCTGGGATGCGGCGCGTATGTTGCAGATTTTGTTCCACGAATCCGGGCTAGAAAGCCGCCTAGAGCTGTATCAGCTTTGCTTTGCCGATGATTACGCCTACAGCGCGCTGGCCGTAGAATCACTAAGCGACGAAGCCTTTTGGTCTACCTTCCTGGATGAACTAGCCGATGCCGGCACCCAATATACGCATGTTTTGCAGGAGGCCTACGAAACTACCTTGCAATGCCTCCCGCAAGATCATAAGCCTTTGCACTTCTTAAGTTTGAGTGATGACAGTACGGCACGACTTTTCCATGAATTTGCCCGTTTGCATAGTATTACAAATGAAATTCATGTGCAAGTGCTTGATGCTAATCTGCAGCTTGGCCAGTACAATCAAGCTCTAAAACCACAGCTCAATCAACGCCGCCACCAAAAGATTCAGCGTGGCAGCCAAGCTGCTTTAGCTTTGCTCCGCCAAACCGAGCTGGCGCCGCATGTTTACTTAGAAAAAGTTTTGCGTCCTGAGCTAAAGAAAACTTTTAAGACTCTGCAATAAAATAACTCTTGGCAAAAATTCAAAAGCGGTATACAATAGTATTGTTAAGACAATTAGATTGATTCCAAAAATACATATTGTAATATTTTGGTAGAAGTTGAACGGCACCGTAAGGACGAACCGTTATTCTATCAACATATTTAGTGTGTTATAGTCTAATTGTCTTAACACCTTACGGTGTCGTTTTTGTATGATATTAATTATAGTATTGCAAAAAGGTTACACTACAAAAAGTAAAAGCTATTAGTTCATTTCTATAATTAGCTTGATAAGTTTTATTCAGAGTACTTGTAATAAAACTTATATAAGTTAGATTGCTTAATATATTAATGAGCTAAAAACTTAAAATAAGTTATGGTATAAGCAACATAACTTGTTGATAATATTTTTGCGGCTTTTGTAAAACTTTTTGCGTCCTCTATTACTACATAATTATAAATAACTATACATTTACGGCACCGCCTAAGGCAGAGATACATAAAATCAAAGGAGGGCAAAATGATGCACCAACATTTGCCAAGTAGTAGGCGAATACAGCCAATATTAAAGTTGAAGTTTTTGCGGAAGTATTTACATAGTATACCGATTAGTTGTATGGTGTTACTTTTAGCCTTAACAGTTGCTAGCTTGAACCCTACTGTTCATGAACAAACTTCTGCCCTAGAAGATGAGACTACTAGTCTAGATGGTTCAGAAAAACCAGATGCGCTGGATAGCTTAAATAACTCAGAAAATACGGAGAATTCTAGTGCAACGACTTCTGAAGCTTCTGTACATACTGAAGAAGATGATATTAATTATGATGAGCAGATCTCTCCGCAAGATGTTACACCAGCCACCCCCACCGCCACCATTACCATCAGCAAAGCCGATGGAGCTTATGGTGCTGATCAGAATGCCGCCACTTGGGTAAGTGGTGCAGGAGTAGCTTATCGGAGTCATAACGTAACGGTTAAAGCTCAGGATGTGATGGACTATAACTTAGTAATATCCTATGCGAATAATGTCGACCGGATGAGCTTAGTGGGAGGAGATGCAGCATTACTCGGTGCAGGAGATAAAACTCCTACTGAGATGGGTT
>CAYMCF010000049.1:0-7691 GCA_964388975.1 uncultured Candidatus Saccharibacteria bacterium
ATTAATTACAGTTTATAAGACTATCTTTTTGTTGCCAAGGTGGTGAACTAATACGGATTATAACCACTACCTCTATAAAGGGTCTAGTCAAAACTCGGTTCATAAGATATAATAAGATATCAAAAGGAGTGTAATGAATAAAAAACGCCAGGACTATCTGAGTTGGGATGAATATTTTATCGGAATTGCCCAGCTAACTTCAATGCGTAGCAAAGATCCGAATACTCAAGTTGGGGCCTGTATCGTCAGCAGCGACAACCGCGTGCTCTCGGTAGGTTATAACGGTGCACCAAACGGCTTTGATGACGACGAATTCCCTTGGGCGCGCGAAGGTGAGCCGATCGATACTAAATATCCCTATGTCTGCCATTCTGAGCTCAACGCCATTCTGAATTTTCGTGGCAATATGCGCGATTTGCAAGACGCCCGCATTTATGTCCATTACTTCCCCTGTGTAAAATGTTCACAGGCCATTATCCAGGCCGGCATTAAAGAAGTAATTTATCTTCATGACTTTGACCACGAAAGCAAAGACGTAGAGGTAAAAGCTTCGGTACGAATGTTTGAACAATGCGGCATTCGCTACCGGCAGTTCCATCCCACCAAGCATCAACAAATTATCTTAACTCTCGAGAATTAGTATGAAAAAATTAGTTATCTCTGGCAGCTCCAAACTTCACGAACGCGCATTGTACTGGCGAGGCTACTTTGAGGGGCGTGGCTACGAGGTAATTGATTGGCCCTGCCCTATCTCTACCGAAGAAGAGACTCTCGACGAAGCTCAGACCGAACCGGGGCTATCGCTGGGGCGTTGGCTTTCTCCGTCCGACAAAGATTACGCCGAACGCCTGACGAAAGTTTATCAGCGCTTTTACAGAAATATTGACCAATGTGATACTTTCTTCCTGATGAACGAAGACCGCGACGGCATCGAAGGCTACATTGGTGCCAGCATGATCGCTGAGATTACTTATGCGATTATTGGTAACCTTAATCGCGGTCGTAAAGTAGAGATTAATATTCTCAAATTGCCGAGCAAAGAGCAGAATTGCTACGAAGAAGTGAAGTTCTGGCTAGACCAAGATTGGATTAAAATTTACCACCGCCCTACCGGCAAAAAGGCCACCATCCCAGAGCCCGATCAGCACGCTATTACCACCACTCCCGCCCTCAATGCTGGCGATACTAATAACGTTACCACGATTACTCCTCAATCTACCGCTCGTCCAGTAACCGAAGGCGTGGTAATAGATACCGCCACGCCGCAGAAATCCGGCCTCTTTAACCGCGACAACAAGCTTCTCGATATTACTGCTTGCAACAAAAAATGTCTCAAAGGCCTCACTCCTGAGGCCCGCGAATACTTAAAAGTTCTTTCTCCAGAATTCCCGGCTTGGCTTCTAAAATACATCGCAGCACCTGAAATGCAACGCTTAGCCGGCATTGGCATGACTTGCGGCCTAGACTATACTTCGCTTTACACTTATCGACGGTTCTACTCGGTACTAGAGCACAGCATTGGCACAGCCTTCGTGGTTTGGCATTTCACACACGACAAAAAGCAGACTTTGGCTGGGCTATTCCACGATATTTCTACGCCAACCTTTAAGCATAGTATTGATTTCATGAATCATGACGCTGAGACTCAAGAATCGATCGAATCAAAAACTGCCGACATGATTCGCGAATCACGTGTAATCATGAAACAGCTCAAGAAAGACGGGATTTTGCCTAGTGAAGTTTCCGACTATCATATTTATCCGATTGCCGACAACCCTACGCCACAGCTTTCGGCCGACCGTCTCGAATATACTTTGGCTAATGGCTATTACCTTTACGATGTTTGGAGCTTGGAACAAGTCAAGACTTTCTATAACGACCTCACCGTCCTGCAGAATGAGGACGAGATTGACGAGCTTGGTTTCCAAACCCTATCAATTGCGCAAGAGTTTACTACCGAGAATCTGGGCCTTAGTGCAATTTACCACAGCGACAAATCCCGCGCCAACATGCAATTCTACGCCGACATTATTCGCTCAATGATTAATAGCGGTTACCTCACAGTTGACGATCTTTATGTGATGAGCGAGCGCGAAGTAGTGGACTGGATCTTAAGTTGTGGCGACAAAACCATCAGCGAAGCTTTCCGTCAGTTCCAGCATGCTACTACTGTCTATGCCGGCGGCATTTCCAAGAAAAATTGCTATTGCGCTAGCGTCAAAGCTAAAGTGCGCTACATTGTGCCTTTGGTAGCTCCGCAGCCTTCTGATGAAGAACGTGGTGAAGATGAAGAGGAGCCAGCCGCGATACGCATCACCAAACTTTCTAATAAAGTCAACCGCGCGGTAAAAGCTTATCTTGACGAAAAGCAAAGTAAATATGTCGGCTTTGACTTTGATTTTAAGCCTTATGTGGTGGAGTAATAATTTTTGGCAAGTTTCGTAAAATGCTGGACGATTTAGCTGAAGGAGTTTACGAATATTTGCGGATGATCCCCGCCGGGAAAGTGGTCACTTACAAACAAGTGGCCAGTTATCTTGGCAACCCGAAATTAGCCCGCGTAGTTGGTAATATTCTCCACCGCAATCCTGATGGTGAACGCAATCCCTGTTACAAAGTTGTGAATAGCAAAGGCGAGCTATCTGGAAGCTTTGCTTTTGGTGGCGCCGATGTACAGCAGCAACGTCTCGAAGCTGATGGTATTACAGTGATTGATGGCCACGTAGACTTAGCTAAATATCAGTGGCAAGAGCCAGCCTAACTTATCTAGGCTGGCTCTGAGTTTAAGCTTGCAGTGTTTGTTTTAGCCCTTCCTCACAAAACTGATGCTCATTTTCAGCATTTGCGGCACCTATGTTCTAGCTAGCCGGGGCGACACAGCGCACAGAACGGCCGCTGTAGCGATTGCCATTGAGGGGCGGATTCACATCGCTGCTATCGAAGTATAGGCTGTAAGCGTAGCTACTATCGTAGGCCGTACTAGACCAATAACAGCCATTGGAGCCAACGCTGCGGAAGTAGCCACTGAGGACATAACCGGCAGCCGGGAAGAAACCATTGCTAAGGACGGCACCAGAAGCGTTAGTGAGACCTAGGGTCGTATTAGTGTAATTGGCAGCTTTCCAAGCATTAGCTATGTAGTTAGCATCATTACTAATTGCATATGGGTTACCAGTAAGTGGGTCTATAACTAATTGATTAAAGCTATACTTATATTCTGGCACACTAGTATCGGTTTTGTATGAGGTAGGTAAACGCCAACCCTTGGGGCAAATACTAGAATTTACATCTTGCCCTTGCGTAGTTACAGAAGCATTACCGGTACCAGCAGTAGCAGCGTACCAGTTGTAATAAGCGCCATAACCTTCCTGCCACTTAACATCTTTACTACCACCATTATAGATTTGTGCAGTTGTATTGTAGTTAGAACTACTGCCAAATTGACTGGAACTACCGGAGCTTAAAGAAGAAATAGTCGTTGGCATGGAGAAGGTACTACCTTCTGCCACATTAGAATACTTACTAGAAAGCTGTACGTTATTCTCCGTATCCGGGTACTGTGCTTGCCAACTCTCAATTCCCTCTTTGGTAAGCTTAAGGTTCTGCAGCATCCAACAGTTACCATCAGATAGTTTCTGCACATAATATTTGCTACCATCACGTATGTCCATTAGAGCTTTACTAAAGCCAGTTTGAGTATTCTTGCAAACTTTTGGGGTCATTTCTTGCATAGTAGTAATGAGCTCTAAGTCGGAAGTGGCAGCCACACAGCGCACAGAGAGACCTCGAAAGCGGTCGTCATATTTTGTTAAGCTTACGCTATTATTAGTGAAATAAAAGTTATAAGCAAATTTATTATTATAACCGCTAACACTCGTCCAATAATAACCGCTCGTACCGACATATCTAAAGGAGCCATCGCTAATCTGTCCAGCGGAATAAAAATTATATGGCTCACCGCGTAGTGCAGCAGAACCGGCAGAATTGTTAGTAAAACCTGCGTCCGCTACAAGTTTATTATAACTATAAGGATACCGCACATCACTAGTATCCGTAATGTTCCCCGCAGGTAGCCGCCAACCTTTAGGGCAAATGCTAGAGTTCACATCTTGTTTATCAGCAGTTACTGAGGCATTACCGGACCCAGCAGTGGCGGCATACCAGTTGTAATATGCCCCGTAACCTTCCTGCCAATTAGCATCTTGTACACTACCGCTATAAATCTGAGCAGTAGAATTATAATTAGAGTTAGGCGCAAATTGAGTCGTGCTCCCCGATGTCAAAGTAGCAATAGTTTCCGGCATCTCAAAAGTACTACCACTGGCTACATTAGAATACTTACTAGAGAGTTTTACATTATTCTCCGTATCTGGGTACTGTGCTTGCCAACTCTCAATTCCCTCTTTGGTAAGCTTAAGGTTCTGCAGCATCCAGCAGTTACCATCCTCTAGTTTCTGTACTACATATTCACTACCATCACGCTTATCTTGTAGGGTAGCGTTTTCTCCGGCTTTCGTAGAAGCACAAATTGCTGGAGTAATGTCTTGCATATAACGTAAATCGTCTAGGGTAGTGACTACTTCTTGGGCATTAGCGGCTAAGGACAAGATAACTGCAGTTTTGTAGTGTCCCGGTTCGTTTTGGCTGCCAAACTTAGCCCCAAAGACCAGTTTCTTAGTAAAGTCTTGGTTATAGGTATTCTCGTTTTCTAACATACCTCCAGCTAGATCAGTACCAATACTACCATATTGAGGCATGACGTAGTAGGTCATCTCATCTTCTGCTTCGGTAGTTTCTCCCCAAGCAAATCCCCAGGTATTATCTTTCATGGTAGATGGGGTTTGGCCAGTACTAGCAACATTAGCAAAGTAGGTACTACCGCCTTCTAGCCTAAGAGCATCTTTACCATCCGCATAGGAGATATTCAGGCTATACTTAGTAACGTCTTGAGCATGCACTGTCACATCATGGCTACGATAAGCCATACCCATACTACCTACTACCGTAGTAGAGTCTACTCCTGCACCATATTGCCCCTCGGAAGGTTTAATACTGATAGTGGCTTGGGGAGTAACGGTACCAGATGAAGTAGATTCCCCTTCGGCGTAGGTTTTCTCGGCATAGTTAAAGATTGTGCCCACATTTAGGCTATAGGCAAAAATCCCCAAGAAAGCCACTATACACATCACCGGAAAACCATAAGACAAATCTCTAAATCTAGCAAAAGCCTTTTGGTTAAAGGTATTATGCGGTCGAATTGGCAAGTTCCGGCCATATCTCCGCCGCACAAAAATTGGTGTTTTCCGATGTTGGTGCATCATGTCCTCCTTTGATTTGTTTGCACAAGTCTCGTGGGAGTGCCATTTTATGTTAGTCTGTAGAGTAATAGAGGATACAAAAATACTACGCAACCTTCATAGTAAGACATTATGTTGCTTATTCATAATAATACTGTGGATGCTACTAGGGTTATTCCTTTTTGCTAATTAGATAAGCAGGCAATATTTTAAGCTTAGAGGAATACTAAGTTTTTATATATATAATATATGTGATTAAAGATATTGCACTAATTAGCTTAAAGAACTAGTAGTAATGAAGTTTATGCGCCTTTTTGCAAATACTACAAATACAAAAATGGCACCACGAGGGTGTTATCAAACCTAGCCTCAAAACATGTTCTACCATATCTATCGACTTGGTACCTCATGATGCCATCAAAATCGACAGAAACAAATAGAATAAAACTCAGCTAGATTTGATAACACTTCCATTATACTGGAGTTCAACTCTTTCTGCAAGACTTGATATTATTCATAAGTATTATATACTATAGCATATTCTTCAACAATCTTCTACTCGGGCAAGCATCTATCCCCTTTCTACAATAAACCCTAGCGAGCCCTGCCTCCCAACCCATAAAATCAAAAAACTTGCAAAATAACCTTGACTTTTTTAATAAAGTGTGCTACAATGGAATTATAGGATACCCTTAGTGGTGCCAAAATCAAAACGACAAATAAAACACCCCAAACCAAAAACATCCGCAAACTATCAGATGCATCAGTAGAGGCTAATAAAAACCAAACGCAAAACAAAGGAGAAAAAATGTGTACTGCCGCCACCTATACCAACCATAATAGCCATTACTTTGGACGTAATCTCGATTACGAGTTCTCTTATGGCGAAGATACGGTGATTATCCCGCGCAAATTTCCCTTCCACTTCCGCGAAGCCGATAGCCTAGAGTCACACTACGCAATTATTGGCGTGGCTTATGTGGTCGATAAGTATCCTCTGCTTTACGATGGCGTGAACGAGAAGGGCTTGGGCGTGGCCGGGCTAAACTTTGTGGGCAATGCAGTGTATTTTGACCATGTCGATAGTAAAGACAACATCTCGCAATTTGAGTTTCTTCCTTGGATCTTGAGCCAATGTGCTACTGTAGACGAGGCTAAAACTCTGCTGAGCAAAATGAACTTCCGTAATATTGCTTTCTCCGATCAATTACCAGTAGCTGAGCTACACTGGATCATTACCGATGGCAAATCTAGCATTACCGTAGAATCGGTAGCTGATGGCCTTAAAGTCTACGATAATCCCGTTGGCGTTCTAACTAATAATCCGCCCTTTGACAAAATGCTCTTACAACTAAGTAATTATCAGCACCTTTCCGCCAAACCTCCGGTAAACAATCTTGCTCCGGCCATCAACTTTCCGCAATATAGTCGCGGTATGGGTGCGATCGGCTTGCCGGGCGACCTCTCTTCCGAATCACGTTTTGTGCGGGCTGCTTTCACCAAGCTTAATTCCCTTTCTCCCGATGACGAGCTCTCCAATATTAGCCAATTCTTCCATATCCTGCACTCCGTAGACCAACAACGCGGCTGCGCTGACCTGGGCGATAGTAAATACGAGATTACTATTTATTCCGACTGTTACAATCTTGGAAAAGGCATCTTCTATTATACGAGCTACGACAATCATCAAATTACCGCTGTAGATATGCACAAGGTCGACCTTGACGCCACCAAGCTCACTCGCTATCCGTTTATTACTACCGAGCAAATTCACCAGCTGAACTAACGAGGACATCAGCGTGAGCGTATTGCAGCCATTTTTAGCTTTGGTTACCTCAAGTATTCTGTTTCCCTTCCGCACCTTGGCTGTGCAGGAAGAAGAGGGCGGTGGCCTACTGGACGTGGTAGTGGAAACTATCTTCGGTGGCAATCAGCAAGCGATTGACCGATTCTGGGGGATTACCTTTGCGATACTTATAGTCATCTTTACAATTTTCTTCGCTTGGAAAGATTATCAGCACCGCCGCCCCAAAGGCCTCAGCAAAGTGCTAGCAATCATCTCGGCGGTGAGCTTTGGTACTATCATGTCCGGCTTTGCGCTGGCTTGCGGCTTTGGACAATACCTGCTCGCGCTGATTCTCTTCCTCAGCGAAGTGGTAATTTTTATCCTGATCAATCTAATCCACAAATTCTGCGTACCCGAGAAAACTAAATCAAAAAAGAATTCTAAAAAATAAGAGCATTTTGAGAATAAAATTAGGCTAATTTGCATTCTAACGAACGAACCGCGTCTCAAGACGAGGGAGCGAAGTTAGAACTTGCAAAGTAGCCAATTTTAGCTCAAAATGGAGCCGTTGACTGGGATCGAACCAGCGACCTGCTCGTTACGAATGA
>CAYMCF010000050.1:0-7567 GCA_964388975.1 uncultured Candidatus Saccharibacteria bacterium
GAAGCCTATCCAACTATAGGCATAAGCATCAACTTGAAAACGGTATTAGACCAAAAGAATAACTCCAGCTTCTCTGGAGTTATTCTCTACTGAAACTTTTAATCAGTTTTGATAAAATTTCTAGTAATTTTCAGCCCGCAATTCATAAAAAGCTTGTGGGTGGCTGCAAACTGGACAAACTTCTGGAGCTTGCTCACCAGTGTAAACATAGCCACATTCGCGGCACTTCCAGACAGTTACTTTATCACTCTTAAAGACCATATCTGAGTCTACGTTAGCTTTGAGTTTGAGATAGCGGGCTTCGTGCTCTTTTTCTACACCAGCTACTAGCTCAAACTTAGCGGCGATTTCGTCATAACCTTCTTCGTGAGCCACTTTGGCGAAGTTATTATACATATCGGTCCACTCGTAATTCTCACCAGCTGCGGCCAGCTCGAGGTTAGTAGAAGTCGGGTCGACACTACCACCATGCAAGAACTTATACCAGATTTTAGCGTGTTCTTTTTCGTTGGCAGATGTCTCGGCAAAAATTGCCCCGATTTGTTCAAAGCCATCTTTTCTAGCCTGGCTTGCATAGAAGCCATACTTTACTGAGGCTTGTGATTCACCAGCAAAAGCCGTTTCGAGGTTTTTCCAAGTTTGGCTGTCTTTTTCTAAAGTTTTCATAAAACTCCTCTCTATTTACAAGGCCTATTATAGCACAGGCGAAGGCGGAAAACTAGGCTCTACTTGCCTTTACATGCTCTAGATGCTTAATGGCTTTGGGTGTGATAGCGCGGCCACGCTGAGTACGCTCAATCAAGCCAAGCTGAAGCATGTAGGGCTCGTAGTATTCAGCAATAGTATCTTCTTCATCGCCGGTAAGAGCGGCAATAGTGCTTAGCCCGACTGGGCGGTCACCGTAGTTTTCTAACATTAGCTCTAGCATATTACGGTCGGCCGGGTCGAGGCCAAGATCGTCGATTTCCATTAGCTCCATTGCGGCTGCGGCGGTGGCGGTATCGATTTTGCCATTACCATGCACTTCAGCGTAATCACGCACCCGCTTGGTGAGGCGATTAGCAATACGTGGCGTAGAGCGGGAACGCGCAGCAAGCATAGTGGTAGCTTCGGGAGAAATTTCTGTACCCAAAATTTTGGCAGTACGGGCAATGATTTGTTCGATCTCGGACTGTCGATAATATTCTAAGCGTTGCACTAGGCCGAAGCGGTCTTGCAGTGGCTTGGCAAGAGAACCGGTCTGAGTAGTGGCACCCACTACGGTAAAGTTGGGTAAGTCCAAGCGCACCGAGCGTGCCGCTGGACCTTTGCCGATCACGATATCGAGCTTGTAATCTTCCATGGCGGAGTAGAGTATTTCCTCTACGGCGCGACGCAGGCGATGAATCTCATCAATGAAGAGAACGTCTTTGGGCTGTAAATTAGTGAGGATAGAAGCTAGATCTCCGGCGCGCTCAATGGCTGGACCGCTGGTGATGCGGACATTTGTGCCTAGCTCATGTGCGATAATATTAGCCATGGTAGTTTTACCTAGACCTGGCGGGCCATATAGCAGAACGTGATCGAGCGTAGTGCCATCATCGCGCTTTTTTACAGCGTCAATCGCAATTTTGAGAGTGGTCTTGAGGCGCTCTTGGCCAATATAATCATCAAAACTTAGCGGCCTTAAAGTCACTTCTTCGGCCTGTTCAGAAAGGTTAGCTTCGTCTACGGTAGTGTCTAGCACGCGGTGCGGTTTTTCTGTATCATTACTTCTCTGAATTCCCATATTTTCATTATAACACAGATATAGGTAATACTTTCCGCTTTATTACTCTTGTGCTTAGCTTAAAATTTGTGTATAATATAATTATGTATAATCCATATGAACTAGATCATAAAATACCAACACACAAAGATTTTCTTGACACGACCGATTTTGATCAGTCTGAAATGCTAGACATGGTAAAAGTTTCCACTACGGTACGCCGTTACCTTAAGTCTGGCGGTACTTTAGAAACTTTGTACCATAAAAACTTAGCAATGATTTTTGAACAAAAGTCTACGCGTACGCGGGTGTCTTTTGAAGTGGCTATGGAGCAGCTGGGTGGGCACGCGCTGAACCTTGCGCCAGGTGCTATCCAGCTAGGTGCACACGAAACGATTGGTGATACTGCCAAAGTTTTGTCGCGTATGGTTAATTTAATTATGGCGCGAGTAGATCGTCACGAAAGTGTCGTGGAGCTAGCTGAGAAGTCAACCGTACCGGTAATTAATGGTATGTCGGATTATAACCACCCCACGCAAGAGCTAGGTGATATTATTACGATTTTTGATCATTTGCCAAAAAACAAGCCGCTCAACCAAGTAAAGGCTGTATTTGTGGGCGATTGTACTCAAGTTTGTGCATCTTTGATGATGATTACTACTAAGATGGGTATGGATTTTGTCCAGTATGCACCACCGGCTAAGTGGCTAAATGATGAGTATCTTAAGCTTGGTCGCGAGAATGTCCAGATGTATGGTGGTAGCGTGCATGTTTCTGATAACCCCGAAGTTTTAGTGGGTGCAGACTTCATCTATACTGATGTTTGGTATGGTCTGTACGATAAAGAAACTCCCAAAGAAGTTTACATGCGCGAGTTTTATCCTAAGTATCAGGTAAATGACGAAATGCTGGCTGCTACGCAAAATCCAGAAGTGAAGTTTATGCACTGTTTGCCAGCGATGCGTGGCGAAGAAGTGACGGATAGTGTAATGGATGGCCCAGCTTCAATTTGTTGGGACCAAGCCGAGAACCGTCTTACCGCTCAGCGTGGTTTAGTTTTGTATTTTGGCGATGTAGCGCAAGAGGCGCTCTATACGATTAAGCGGCATAAGGAGGAAAAATAATGCCCAAAACGAAACAAAAACATAAGTTCAGGCTGTTTAGCGCGGTACTCGCAACGGTCTGTATCATCTTGGTGGGTGATGCAGTAGCACCAACCGCTTCAATCGGTAATTCACAGTACATTTGGTGGATTATTATGCTAATCGGCTTCTTTGTGCCTTACGGCTTGATTTCTGCCGAGCTGGGTACGCAGTATCCTTCCGAAGGCGGCATGTATACTTGGGTAAAGAAAGCTTTCGGTCCGAAATGGGCTGGGCGCGTTGCTTGGTTCTACTGGGTAAACTATCCGCTCTGGGTGGCTTCCTTGGCCGACCTTGTCACGACTTACCTTTTGCAAATGTTAGGTGTGGAGATGACTTGGCCACTGATTCTAGCGATTCAGCTGGCGTACATTTTACTCGTTAGTGTGTTGGGTGTATTGCGCATTTCGCAAAGTGCTTGGCTGTCCAACCTTGGTGCATTTTGTAAGTTCGTCTTCATGGCTGGCATCGGTGTGTTGGGTATTTATGTATTAGTGACGCAGGGAAGCGCAAATCCGATTAATTCTTTCACTGATCTTTTGCCGATGGTTGGCGCTGATGGGAAGTTTGACTTTACCGGTTTAGGATTTGTGGCTTTGATTATTTTCAATATGCTAGGGTTCGAAGTGGTTTCTACCTTTAGTGATGATATGGACAACCCTAAAAAAGAAATTCCTAAAGCCGTCATTGTGGGCGGTATCTTGATTGCCGTCTTTTACCTTTTGGCATCGTTTGGCATCGGCGTGGCAATTCCGCTGGAAGAGCTCAGCACCGATTCTGGCTTGCTGGATAGCTACAATATTCTGCTCAATACGGTTGGCTTCTCGGCTGCCGCGATTAAGGCCATTACGGTAGTGGTAGGCGGGATGTTTATCTATACTTTGGTGGCAAATATCTCTTCTTGGAATTTTGGCGTTAACTCAGTAATTGCTTACGCTGCTGAAGATGGCACTTTCCCGAAGTCTTGGGCGAAGCGTAATAAAAACGGTGTGCCATATGTAGTATCAATCTGGACAGGTGTAGTTGGTGCGATTATTGCAGTGGCTGGCATCTTGGTGGCGCAGTTTGTACCAGATCTTACTAATCTTTTCTGGACTTTCTTCTCGCTCAGCTTGGTCTGTCTCTTGATGTCGTATTTGCCAATGTTCCTAGCTTTCCTGAAACTGCACAAGCAAGGGCCGGCTGTCAAGAAGGGCTATTGGATTAGTGGTGGTAAAATTAAGATCACGCTATTCGGTTTGGTGCCGTTCTTACTGACTTTGATTGCACTCTTCTTTACTTTATTCCCAGAATTTAACTTAGAGATGTTTGAGTACAACTGGCCATTGATCGTTGGTGCTGCTCTTGCTATCATTATCGGTGAGTTTATGGTTTGGAACATGTCGCGCAAACAAAAAATTGTTAAGACTAGCAAAACTAAACGCGTACGCGCCCGAGCTTCGCGCTAAAAGGAGAAATGCATGAGAATAGATAATAGTACCCCTAAGAAAGATGGTTTCTATATGCCATCGGAGTTGGCTGAGCACCGCTGTACTTGGGTGCTCTGGCCAGAGCGCGGTGATAACTGGCGCAACAACGCTGAGAATGCTCAAGAAGTTTTCCAGGAAGTTGTGCGTACGATTGCCAAGTACGAGCCAGTGGTGCTAGGTGTGAATCCTGGCCAGTATCCGCATGTGCTTAATCTAAATATGCCTAATGTACAAGTAGTGGAGATTAGCAATAATGATTCCTGGATCCGCGACTGTGGTGCGACTTTCGTAATTAATGGCAAAGGTAATATGCGCGCAGTCGACTGGACTTTTAACGCTTGGGGTGGCTTGGTGAATGGCCTGTATTTCCCTTGGGATCAAGATGACTTAGTTGCGCCAAAGATGTGCGCAATTGAGGCGGTGAATCGTTATCGTTTGAGTGATTTTGTCCTTGAAGGCGGCTCGATTCATAGCGATGGTGAAGGTACGATTCTTACTACCGAAGAATGTTTGCTCGATCCGGGCCGCAATCCTGACCTCACCAAAGAGCAAATTGAGGAGAAGCTCAAAGAATACCTTGGTGCCGAAAAAGTCCTCTGGATTCCAAAGGGAATTTACATGGACGAAGATACCAATGGGCATGTTGATAATATTTGTCAGTTCGTGGCGCCGGGTAAAGTGGTTCTAGCTTGGGAAGATAATCAAGATGATCCGCAGTACGAGCGTTCTAAAGCGGCTCTAGACTATCTCGAAAGCCAGACGGATGCGCAAGGCCGCAAGATCGAAGTCGTGAAGATTCACGTGCCGAACCCGATTACTATTACCAAGGAAGAATCCGAAGGCGTAGATATTGTCGAGGGGACTTTCCCGCGCAACGAAGGCGATCGTTTGCCGGCTAGCTATGTTAATTATTACAATTGCAACGGCGCGATTATTTTGCCAGTCTTCAACGACCCACACGACCAAGCTGCGATTGATACTTTGCAACAACTTTTCCCACATAAGAAGGTTGAGCCGATCTATGCGCGGGAGATTTTGCTCGGTGGCGGGAATATCCACTGTATTACCCAACAAGTCCCCAGACCATAAAAAGCCCGCCCGCGAGGGCGGCTTTTTATTAATACGTTTATGTTTTTATGCTATAATAATTACATATGCAAAAGTTACATTATGATGGGCCAGTAGTTTTAGTAGTGATGGATGGCGTGGGGCTGTCGGCCAAGCGCAGCGGTAATGCAGTGCGGCAAGCTCATACCGAGTTCTTAGACCATGCCATGCTCAAATATCTCAATATCCCCCTTGCGGCTTCCGGCGAAGCAGTTGGCATTATGCCAGGGCAGATGGGCAACTCTGAAGTTGGTCACAATGCTTTGGGGTCGGGACAGATTATTAAGCAGGGCGTGGCGCAAGTCGAAGAAGCTTTTGCCACTGGTGATATTTGGACTTCTAAGGCTTGGCAAGGCGCCATGAAATTTCTCAAAGCCCACGAAAAGGTTCATCCTACTTTGCATTTTGCGGGAATCTTTTCTGATGGTGGTGTACATAGTGATATCCGCCATCTCGAGAAAATGATTCAGCAAGCTTATGACGAAGGCGTACGCAAGATTCGGATTCATTGCGTGTTTGACGGGCGGGATGTCTCTCCGCAGTCGGAGCCCAAGTACATCGAGCGGATTGAGAATTTTTGTAAGAAGTTCCCTGATGCCGACTTCCGGATTGCATCTGGTGCCGGGCGGATGGTAGCGACGGCCGACCGTTACGAGAGCGATTGGGGCATGGTCAAGCGTGGTTGGGATATGATGGTGCATGGTCAGGCACCGCGGCAGTTTAAGCACGCTACGGAAGCGATTCGTACTTTGCGGGCGGAGAATCCTGGCTTGCAAGACCAATATTTGCCGCCGTTTGTAATTGTTGAGGACTTGGCGGCACGCTCTGCTCTAGCTGCGCGGGCAATTATGGCGCGGGCTACTCAGGGAGATAAGGCTGGCCGCAAGCCAGTGCCGATTGGTAAGGTGCAGGATGGTGATGCATTTATCTATTATGATTTTCGGGCGGATCGAGCAGTCGAGATTGCGCGGGCATTTACAGAAGTAGATTTTGATAAATTCGATCGGCGCAGGGCCGGGACTAAAGTTGCTCCGCATTCGGCAGCATCGGCGAAAGTAGCGCAGGGTAAGCTTACTGTACAAGGGAAGACCGCCGCAAAGCTCTCGCGCGATAGTAAAACCAAAACTTCCAGTGCCAAAGCTACGAATTGGCTGCCAGATATTTATTTTGCTGGGCTCTCTGAGTATAATTCTGACAAACATATTCCCAAGAATATTTTAGTACCGCCGGTCAAAATTACCGAGCCGCTGAATGTATTTTTGGGCCAGCATCAAATCTCGCAATTAGCAATTTCTGAGACGGTGAAATTTGGCCATATTACTTATTATTTTAATGGCAATAGCTACAAAAAAGCTCGCGGTGAGGGGCAGATCGAGGTCCTTTCTGATACCCTGCCGTTTAATACTCGGCCTTGGATGAAGTCGGCCGAGATTACTGATGTAGCCCTAAAATCCATGGAGAAAATTAAGTTCATCCGGATTAATTATCCAGGTGGAGATATGGTAGGGCATTTTGGCGAACTAGAGCCAACCATTGCCGCACTGGAAGCGATCGATTTGCAGCTGGCACGCCTCGCGAAAAAAGTTGATAAGCTGGGTGGCATGTTGCTGATTACCGCTGATCATGGCAATGCTGAGGAGTTGCTAGATACTAAGGGTAATCCCAAGACTGCCCACACTACCAACCCTGTACCTTGTATTTTCTATGACAATACGCCCAATGCGAAGCTTTATCGTAGCGCTGGGCTTAAGCATCCCGGCTTAGCGAATATCGCAGCGACGGTGGCGGTGTTGTTAGGCTTGCCAGACTATCCGGCGCTTTGGCAAAAGCCGCTGATCCGGGTGAAAGATAAAGAGAAATAGAGAGTCAGGAGAGGCTTAGTGGCGGTAAAGAGCTTCAAAAAATAGTCACATTGCCAACACAACCCTAGACTCATTAGCAGAGCAATACTTACATTGTAGCACAGCATAAGCATTTTGTCAATAGTATTATGCAACAGGCCGTAGCGATTGTTTTGTAATTGACTAGACTGCATTTCTGTGATATTAGGGCTAATACCAAAAATGTGTTGTTAGTTATGCTTGTACGATAGGTTGCGTATA
>CAYMCF010000051.1:0-7420 GCA_964388975.1 uncultured Candidatus Saccharibacteria bacterium
TTGCATACTATAACTATAACACTACTTTTTTGATGGTGTTATGCAACAAGACCTTGCGGTATGCACTTTAGTCTTCTTCAACAACTTTATCTTTTTGGTCAGGCTCCGCTTTGTCAATAATTTCGGCGGGATTAGTCGACTTTTCCTGTTTACTAAAACCAGCAGGAAAAGCAATGTCATACAATCCTTTTACCGCATAAACTATGCCCAAAGCAATACCTCCATAGTAGACCGTATAGGTCTCACCAGCCTTGGCTGTATCATAAGAGATATAGGAAATTATACCAGTCACTGCCGCTAAGACAACTCCACCAATTAATTCTTTAACTCCGCGCTTGCGCACACTTGTTTGATCTTTATTACTCATAATAATTACATTATACCACATTCTTAGATTATTTTAAGAAAATTATCACCCAACACAATAGCACCTCTTACGAGATGCTATTGCTGTACCTAAATATTATCTGCGTGCGAATTATTTCTTAGCAGAATCTTTCTTCTTGAGAGTCAAGAAGCCGTTGCGTGGGTTCTCATTCACCACACGATCTTCTGGCAAATCGCACGGGGTACCTTTACCACCTTCTGCAGTCTTAGTGAAGAAATAAATCGTCTGTGGCTTGCCACCGCGTAGGGTAACTTCGGACTTGTGCAGATAATAGGTAATGCCTTTACTGTTGGTATGTTGATAGGCCATTAGGTTCCTCCTTAAGATTATTATACTCTTATCTTAGTCCGAATCATATCAGTAGTCAAGAGGTTTTATTGAGAAAACACCAAAAAACTCATGTTTTTCTACAAAAAAGCCTAAAAAGCTTATATTATACTAACAACTTAAGTATTTTTCAAGAAGAGAAGTGCGATTTTTAAGACTAGCCAAATCAAAATACGCACAACAATAATTACCGCCAAAATAATGCAAGCCCAAATCGCGATACCCGCCGGCGTCCAAGTAAAAATCGGTGAGGCATAGTCATGCCGGTATAATTCGGTGGAAGGAATATTTGCAGTCAGGGTATTATCTTTGATGTCGGTTTCGGGATATTTGGCTAATTCTGAAGTCCAGCAATCCAAATAGCCTTGATCAGTCCATCTCCATCCGTTCGCAATGGCTAAAGGCTGGCAAATGGCTGCCACTGCCGCATAAATATTCCCGTTTGGATTAGAGTCATCTACCAAGCCAGCACTAGCTTCTTCAATAGCTTTATCGGCAGCACGTCGATATTGTTGCTCTAAGTAAAACGGTCCAGTGCCAAACTCAACCTTTTGGTTACCATTACTCTCCACGATATTAATCACCGTATGCGAAGTGACAAACTCCCGCAACTCCACCAAAGCTTGACGAATCTGCTCATCATCCCCTTCTTGGTCAGCCATTAAAACATTTTTTCTTAGCTCTACCATCCGCAAATGGTCAAATCTTAGCAGAGTGGCTGTAAAAAACAACAGCGGAATCAAAATCACAATCAGCTGCCAAGTATGCACCGCTTTGAATGATTTTCGCAAAATTTCTCGAATTCGGTTAGTTTTTCTACCACCCATAACTAAGTATTATTATAGCATATTTTATGAACTATAATAAATATTTGTGCTACAATAAGTTTATGAATATCTATATCTCGGGAATTTCTGGTACTGGCATGGGGCCATTAGCTTTAATGGCACAAGATGCTGGTTTCAAAGTTTTTGGCTCTGACTTACTGCCTGGCGCCGTCACAAATGAGTTACTTAATCATGATATTAAAGTTTACCTAGGCGAGCAAGATGGAGAATTTCTTAAATCTTGCGCTAAAAACCAAGGTGTAGACTGGTTCGTCTATACTTCAGCGTTACCAGATAATCATCCAGAATTACTAATGGCTAAAAAGTTAAAGATCAAACACATTTGCAAGCGTGATGAGTTAATTAGTTATTTAGTCAAAAAACTCAAGCTAAAAATAGTGGCTGTAGCTGGCACTCATGGCAAAACTACCACTACCGCTATGATTATCTGGGCGTGTCTAAAACTTGGCATTCCGATTTCCTACTTAATCGGTACTACTCTCCCTTTTGCTCCCGCTGGGCTTTATGATAAAAATTCCGAATATTTTATCTACGAAGCCGACGAATACGACCGTAATTTCTTAGCTTTCCATCCTTGGCTAGCGGTAATCCCGGTAGTCACTTACGATCATCCAGATATTTATCCCGACCGCCAAGACTATCAAGAAGCTTTTCAACAGTTTACTCAGCAAAGCGAACAGGTAATCTATGGTGACGAAATTGCGGCCGATGTCACATTGGCCGGTGAAGCTCGCCGCTTTGATGCCACTTTAGCGATCGATGCCGTTCAGCGCATTATGCCTCGTCCGCGCGGCTTGGCTCGCTTCACTAATTCCGGACGCAAAAAAATCGTCCAGGCCATCAACGAGTTTCCTGGCGTGGGGCGGCGGTTTGAGCAAGTTTCCGAAGGTTTTTATTCTGACTACGGGCATCACCCCGAAGAAATTCAAGCTACCGTACAACTTGCGCTAGAAGAAGCCGAGCGACGCAGCCTTAAAGGCGTAGTAGCCCTCTACGAGCCTCACCAGAATACTCGTCAAGTCGGCATTATTGATGATTACGCTGATGCCTTTGAAGGTGTTACTAAGCTTTATTGGCTACCTACTTACCTTACTCGTGAAGATCCGCAATACAAAATTCTCCAGCCTGCTGATTTTATTGCCAAGCTTAACAATAAAAAAGTCGCTGAGCCGGCCGAGCTAGATGAGAAACTTGGTGAAGCTCTGCTTAAATGGCACGAGAAAGGTTACCTAGTAATCCTTATGACCGCCGGGCCCGCTGATTTGTGGCTACGCAAATTAGTTTTCGCCGGCAATCAAGAGTCAGCTGCTACCCGTTTTATCCATGCACCCCGCACCGCCGCCGAAGGCAGCGAGCGACTCTAAAACCTGCTAGGTTTTACTTTGCTTCCGCCGGAGTTTCTGGAGCATCTGGCAGCTTTTTAATACCTAAAGATTCGTCACTCAAAGCGTTCGGTGCATATGGATCGCTCAAAGATTCAATTCGGTCAATAATCACCTTTAGCTCTTTAAGATATTCTGCTAGTTCTGTTTGGTTTAATTCCCCGTTTTCGCTAAAAGTATAGTTGCCAGCCACTTCCGATTCCTCGCCAGCCTCGTCCTTATCCGGTAAATAGCCTGGACGTGACCGGTCAAGATAAATGTCCCCGGACGTCCGATATGCCCATAAGCTTAAGCAAGTCGTTAACGTCGCAATCAAAAACGCACCTATCCCCAGAATCAACAAGTTGCGGTTACCATGATTTTCTACATTCATAGACTTTTCTGTAGCTCCTCTACGCTCTTATATTGCTCTTGCGCCAGTTCAGCCAACTCTTGCGTATCGCTACGCAACTTTGCCCGCTTATCCCGCACTATTTCTAGCTTATCGTAAAACTCCTGTGGCTGCAAAACACAATCTACCGTAATCAAACTTTCTAGCTCGCGCATATAATCAATATAGTCTCCCCGGAAATCTGCCTGCGCGGCAGCAAATTTACTTTGCACCTGGAATAATTCCGCCGAAGGGATATTGTTTTTTACCAAACGCAAATTTAGCGGCGTGATGAATCGTCCATTAATTGACTCATAAGCTGTGCCCAAGTATGTACGCGTACGTGAATCGGAATGTTGTAGTTTTGCTAATGATTGTTTAATATTAGAACAATTCTGTACTACCGCATCGCGTTCTTCGTTAGTGAGTGGTACTTTTTTATCTTCATTCTCAGCAAAAACATTCGTAGCATAAGCAAACATGCTCATCATTAGAACTCCCACTAGCAAAACTCCTGCGCTAATCTGCTTTGTAGAGGCCATTGTGCTTCTTTCCATCATAAATTAAAGTCGGGATACCTTTTGCATGGATACGTTCTTCTACCATGTTTTTTACTTCGTTCATAATTTGTGTTACTGTACCGCTGCTCGCAAGCTTCGCTAAATCTTCGATTTTACTCTTCTCCATACCAAAATCTTTTAGCCAAGCCTGAAGGAGTTTTTCCGCCTCCTCACGTGAGCTCTGCATAATTACCGACTGGTAAATCACGCCATCTGCATTACTTTCCGTAAACAAGCGATTAATGATCTGCCCTGAATATTCAGTATCTAGATAGTCCGCCGCATGAATGTAACGCGCTACCAAATCCGAATTATTAAACTTATAATTACCGTCTGGCAGCTGAATCGGATAAATCATTAATACAGTATTATAGTTTTCAAAGAAACCACTGGCTTTTTGATTGCGATAACTTTGCAAACATACCAAGCAGCCCGGGTCAATGATATCCATGGCCAGCGGCTTACCATCTTGATATTTCGCGGCAAAACTGTACGGCTCTACCAAATAATCTTCTACCTCCCAAGTATGAAACCGGTCCGGAATATTAGCAAAAATCTCGCCCCACTCCGAGAACCACCGCCCGGTCCACTCAATGGGATTCTTCGGTTCCTCGGCATCAATACCACAAACTTCTGCACCCAACGCACAGCTCGCTGGCTGCGAAACATTACAAGTACCAAACACCCACAATGCAAGAATCGCCTTTACTGCTTCTACTAGCGACCACACTGTTATGAATACGATCAAAATCGCACTCACCTCAATCGCTACGCCAAGCGGTTTTACCCACTTGGGGTGCTTGAGGATAACTTTACTGAGCAAAGAATTCTTGACATCATCCTTGAAATTAGTTTCGCACTTTTGTAAACGGACTTTTTTGCCTACACAGCCCCAAGACTTTTTGAAAACTGCCCAATACTTTTTGCCAATATCCCGCCGAAAAATACTTAAGAAAGCTACAAACACCCCTACCAAACACAAGATAATAAACGCCGCAATACAAACCATAGTTTAATTATAGCACAGGTCCTCTGAAACTTGCGGGAATTTTTACACTGCCGCGGCCGTAATCGTCACATTAGTGGAATACGTATCAGCTGGGAGAGTAGATGTTACAGAAATTCCCACACCAAAAACATGCTTTACACCAATAATATCTTCGCCGGTAGTACGAGTATTATAATAGGGAGTAGGTTTATTGGTAATTGCAGCATAGGTAGCGTCTTCATTGAGAATGCCCCAACCATTTTTGTTTACTACTATTTCCGTAGAAGCTGGAATTACATGAGTATTCTCTGCATTTTTGGATACTAGATCAGTTTGTTCCGCACTTAATAAAACTTGATAAGAAGTAGCATTTGTGGCTACCGTAGCAGTGATATTGCCGGTAGTAATTTTGGCCGAAGTAGCTTCTTCTTGCATACCACTAATGGCGTCGATGGTGATGACGTTAGCGACTTTGACGGAAAGGGTTTCTTCAGTGGAGGTAGTGGGGCCAGAGAGGTTATCACTCTCCAAAATCTGCTCATTAGTGATGCAACGAATAGATAAGCCTCCATACCGAACTCCAGAGTATGACGGATTATAACCGCCGTTATTACCAAAATGCAAAATGTAAGCATTGTCCGCCCCGTTAGAAGTACTAGACCAGTAAGTTCCCTCGACACCAGCGTTGTTCAGAGACTCGCCACCGACATACCCACCTAATTTAAAATTATACGGGGCAGCCATAACATTCGCAACGGCAGGACTAGCGTCTGCTATTAGCTTGTTAAAACTGCCGCTCACTGTACTTGCTTTATTTGAAGTTGGCAACCTCCAGCCGCGAGGGCAAATACTATCAGCCGCTTCGCCGCTGCTAGTGCAAGTTCCCGCAGTAGCCGCACACCAATTATAATAATAGCCATACTCATTTCTATAATTAGATGAAGTCTTTAAAGCTCTAGGATCATTATTATAATATGGCGCATTTGCATCATTGGCCCAGCTAGCGGCACTTAGCGTTTTTATTGCTTTGACGTCCGGCCATAATCTACCATCCGATAAATCTGTATCCGCATTTGTCCATCTTTCTTCATCAACGCCAATGTCAAATTTTAAATTTTGCGTCATCCAACATGTATCATCATGTAATTTTACAATGGTATAGCTATTAGCTATACCACCATTGTCATATCCGCCACCACGATTATCAATCAATATATTATTATCACCTACTTTTGAATTCTCACAAATATACTTATTCATCTCTTGCATGTAAGTAATATCATTGAGCGTGCGCCATTCATCAACTTCTTCCGCCGCACTAACTTTTTCCGGAATCGAATAAAAGCTCAATCCCACATAGCCCAGACTTAATAAACTAATACAACTTATCACACCAATAAGTTTGATTTTGCTTTTGCGTATTTTTAGCATCATGCCCTCCGTTTAAACTTATCCCCCACTTGATGCCGAATTCTAAGCATCAAAAATAGCAAAAGTTATCCTTCTGCCATTTTTGCTAATACAAAAACGACACCGCAAGGGTGTTCAGACCTAATCAATTCGTAGAAACATAGCTAAAAGCAATGAGTCACTAGTTGACTTGCGATGTCGTTGCTGCCAGCAACTCATCTACAAAGCTCGAACAATAGTCTCTACAAATTGTTTTATTAAGTCTGAACACTACTATTTTACCACAAATACTTACTTTTGTGCTAAAAATCTTGCTTCGTGTCGTTGCAAAAGTGATTAAGTTATTACAACTTATACTTTTTTATTCTTCATCTTCAATAATTTGGAGATGCGCTTCTTCCAACTGTTTCTCATCTACTGCCGACGGAGAAGCCATCATTAAGTCTACACCTGAGCCGTTCTTCGGGAAGGCAACGATATCGCGAATATTCGTAATACCTTCGAGCACCATAAACATCCGGTCGATACCAAAAGCACAGCCGGCGTGTGGAGGTGCACCAAACTTAAAGGCATTCAGCATCCCACCAAACTTTTCTGCCACATATTCTTTATCGTAACCCAAAACGCCAAAGACTTCGTACATTACTTCAGGATTGTAGTTACGCACTGCACCAGAGCAAATCTCGTAACCGTTCATCACCATATCGTATTGATCCGCCACAATATCAAGCTTATTCTCAGTCTCGCGAATCGCTTTTAGCCCACCTTTTGGCAGCGAGAATGGGTTATGGCCAAAGTCGAGTTTATTAGCACCGTCATCCCACTCATAAAACGGGAAGTCGATAATCCAGCACAGGGCCACGATATTATCGTCTTTCAGACCAAGCGCATCGGCAAAGGCAATCCGCATCTGCCCCAAAACTTTATTTACCTTCTCACGCTCATCCGCACCGAAGAATACTGCATCGCCATCTTCTGCACCGGTCATTTTTTTAATACTGTCTAGCTCGGCTGGCTTGAGATACTTAGCGATCGGACTGCGTACTTCACCATTTTCGTATAGGATATATGCCAAACCACCCGCACCGTTTTTGCGTGCCAAATCGGTAAACTCATCAATTTGCTTACGAGTAAACTTCGCACCACC
>CAYMCF010000052.1:0-7400 GCA_964388975.1 uncultured Candidatus Saccharibacteria bacterium
AGGATCAAACTCTCCATCAATGAATGTGAACTTTCAGATTAAGATCTTAGTCATTCACCAGCTTACTCTAACTTGTTACAGTTTCTGGCAAGCTATGATAATTTGATTCACTCAAATAAAAGACTGACGATGATAAATTTGTAATTCCGCTGGATTTCTCCAACGATATTTTACAAACCATAATTGCACAACTAAATTGTTAAACTTCCTCTCCCTGGCGCGATGATTTTGCTTCTTGCATCCTCCTCTGTGCGCTGGGATATTCTCATTTTATCTCACGCCAAAAGAAATGTCAACACTTTTTTCGGACTTTTTTTGACTTTTTTAACTTATTTTAAGGAAACTTCTTATGCTTTGAACAAAACTCCTGCTATTACCCCTGTTATGATACCAATCATAACGCCCACGACTACTTGCGGCAAAGTATGCCCTTCTACGATCGGCAATGGTTTTTGGCCAGATCTTTCAAGTAACTGATTCAGAGCTTGGCCTTGTACACCTACAGCATAGCGTACATGAATGGCATCATAAATAATCACTAGCGTCACCGCGAGAGCCAAAGCAAACAGCCCCGAGCTGAATCCCGCCAACATACCAATGCAAGTTGTTAGCGCCGACATGGCTGCCGAATGCCCCGATGGCATCCCGCCTGAACGCGTAGCATAACTAATAAAAGCCCCAAAGCTCATCTTGTGGGGGCGGTTCTTGCTCAAGAGACCGGCAATCGTTTTCCAGATCTGAGCAACCAACCAACCAACCAAAGCAGCAACTAACGCATACCAACCATTCATATCTACATTGTAGCATAAACGTTTTTAGCTGTCCAGTCCGGTCAGAGATAAGTTTTGAGACTTTTATTCCCCACCCTAAGGTACACGTATGTTAATGACGGCGTTTGTAGGCGCGGAAGCCGAGCCAGCCCACCACCGCAGCTACCGAACCTGTGATAATCGCCACAATTAGCCAACTATTTGACTTTTTCACTACCGCCAGATTCTTTTCTTCATTGAGTGCTGGCACCGCTACTTTATCTGTTCCCGCAGCGGTCTCTGACCCTTGGTCATTTTTTAAGCTATTTTCTGCATCTCCCTCTGTTTTTTCTACTGACTGTTGGTCATTTTTGGCTAGATTCTGGCTGCTAGTTGGCAACTTTTGTGTATTTGCGACCGTAGCAGGTGTTTTTGAGATCGCTACTGTAGCAGTTGGAGTTTTTGGCTGGTCTTGAGCCTGTGTTCCTGCATTAATATTCTCAACAGAGCCTGAGCTCGGCCGATAGCTACCGCTTGGACGGCCGGTCGATGTAGATGGCGTAGTGGGCGGATTCTCGGTACCTGGCGTGGCTGGATTATCGTTATCCTTATTTTCGTCATCACCTTCTCCCTGGTTTTTATCATCTTCCTTTTTGTCGTCCTCGCCACCCGGGGTGGGGTCGGTAGGATTGGTCGGCAGAGTAGGATCTACGGGGTCTACCGGCTCGGTAGGTTTGATAGTCTCAGCATTGGGATCATAGCCTTCCTCATAATAACCATAAATAGCCTTATAGGTCTCGCGCGACTCTTTGAGTAATTTCTGAGCATTGTCCTCCCCCGTCTCCGCCATCACCCCACGAATGCGCACCACTTCGCCATAAAGCCGTTCGTGATCAGCCTCGGTAGTATTGCTGGGACTATCGGCAGATACACCAATACTCTGTAATTGATTATGCAAATAATTATACAAAGCATCTTGATATGGCATTACCGTACTAGTGATGCTAGGATCAGTACGCGTAAATACCCAGCTCGTCGCATCTTGATTGGGCTGAACCGCACAGGTAGTCAAGCTAGCATACATCGATCGGTCCAATGCCGTTTGTAAGCAATCGCGATAATCTAGCCGCCCAATCAGCCAAGAACTACTATCTGAGTGCTCGACATCCGCATATTCTAGTGCATAGTATAGCGTACCGGTCAGACTCGACGAAAGCTTGGCGCTATACTTCCAATCTTTCATAACATAATTATCAACGGCATAAGTTCCCTGGCTAGCGGAAACATTCTTAGCCAGCCAATACTCCGCCCAAGCCGGCTGCTGAGTAGATTTAAGGTCTTCGATTGCCGCTTCAACTGCACTACGCGGATATTGAGTATAGCGATAGGTAGCAAAAACTGTACGCTTTAGTCTAAAATTAGGGTTATTTTCAGGGTTAAAAGTAAAGCTTAGCGCACTGGCCTTGCCATCCATGAGCCGGAATTCCACTAGTGGATGCCTTTGATTATGCTCTAGCAATACCGTAGTAGTACCTCCATCAGCCCAGACTGGCTGCGTAATAGCTGGAGTTACGAGTACGCCAGCATTAGCGCAGAGCGCCAAAGCGGTAAGATAAATTGGTAATTTTGTCATAAAACCTCACTGTTTTCTTCTTTTGTTGATAATATTGTGCGAGTATAACAAAATTTCTCTCCCAACAACAAGCATTAGCTTAAACGAAGATTAAAATTTCTTCAAAACAGGGGTAGAATTATCAAAAAAGTGGCAATTTTCCTGCAAAATCACCACTTTTTCCTACCTGAACACTAAAATTATTCAGAATTATTGAAGTATTTTAAGGTTGTTTTAAGGTTCCTCCTGGGCATTATTTGGAGTTTATGTGACACGCCTTGGAGTTCTTCACCTTCCCTAAGTCCCAAAGGCAATCTATTCAGCTGGTTCTTCATCTGGCAGTACTACGCCAATCGAAGCGATCGTATCACCATCATTCAGCCGCATAATGCGTACGCCCTGAGTAGCGCGGCCCTGAGTAGGAATCTCTTTCACTGCAATCCGGATCGCTTGCCCCTTGGTAGACATCATAATGACTTCGGTAGCCTCCGGATCAAGCGTATGTACTGCCACGATTGGGCCAGTCTTAGCTGATACTGCTGCCGCCTTTACTCCCACACCACCGCGGCTATGTGCCGGGATGTTGGCTGCCTCAGTAGCCTTACCATAGCCATTGGCCGATACCACTAAGAGCTTCTGGTTCTTATCTTTAATGACGTCCATGCCCACGATCTCATCCTTCGGACGTAAGCGAATCCCGCGTACACCCCGCGCACCGCGGCCCATGCTACGCACATCTTTCTCACTGAAGCGTGCTGCCTGCCCAGCTGAGGTAGAAATCACAATATCATGATCACCGGTCGTCTCTTGAATCCATTTCAACTCATCACCGGGGTCAAGCTTAATTGTCAGCAGTCCATTGGCGCGAATATTGAGATATTCCTTTACCGGAGTCTTCTTAATAGTGCCCTTCTTGGTAGCCATAAAGAGGTAACCCTCCACATTACTGCCCTGCTTAATGATCGCAGTCACTTTCTCATCGGGGTGCATATTGAGCATATTCACCGCTGGTGTGCCCTTGGCGGTCATCGAGGCCTGTGGCACTTCGTAAGCTTTCAAACGGAAAATGCGGCCTTGATTAGTAAAGAAGAGTAGATAATCATGTGAGTTTGCCGTAATAATCTGTGAGATCACATCTTCTTCCTTGGTAGTCATACCCTTGCGACCCTTACCACCCCGATTCTGCTTCTTGAAATCGCTCTGAAGTACCCGCTTCATATAGTTCTCGGTGGTTAGTAAAATCACGCTCTCTTCGTCCGGGATCAGCTCTTCTTCAGAAAATTTCCCTACTTCGTGGTTAAAAATCTTACTCTTGCGCTCATCGCCATATTTATCGCGCAAAGCAATCAACTCTTCCTTTACCACCCGTAGCACTTCTGACTCGCTAGCCAAAATTTTCTCGTACTCAGCAATCTGCGCCAACAAAGCCTTCAATTCTTCTTCGATCTTCTCGCGTTCGAGTCCTTGTAAGCGGCGTAGCTGCATTGCCAAAATCGCGGCCGCCTGGATCTCGCTCAAGCCAAACCGTTCCATTAAGCGCTGATCGGCATTATCATAGCTCTCGCGAATTGTCTTGATTACCTCATCGATGTTATCAAGGGCAATCTTTAACCCTTCGAGGATATGTGCGCGCTCTTTCGCTTTACGCAAATCGTACTCGGTGCGACGCCGAATCACCTTCTGGCGGTGCTTGATAAATTCTGCCAAAATTTCCTTCAGCCCCAAGATACGTGGCTGCACGCCATCTACCAAAGCTAGCATATTATAATGGAAAGTAGTCTGGAGGCCAGTCATCTTATAGAGCTGGTTCAAGATTTTCTTGGGGAAAGCGTCTTTCTTCAGCTCCACCACCACGCGAATCTTACCACGCGCATCCGCAATATGGTCAAGCTTCTTCGCTAAGACTAGCTCCCGAACTTTCTCAATAAAACCTTCCTTGCTCATGCCATACGGCACTTCGGTAATCACAATGCTATAACGACCATTTTTCTTCTCTTCAATACTCGTTACTGCTCGAATCGTCACTGAACCCTTACCGGTAGCATACGCCTGTTTCATTGGTGTGCCACCATAAACTTCTGCCCCAGTCGGGAAATCCGGCCCCTTGACATACTTCATCAGCTCTTCTAAGGAGATCTCAGGATTGTCGATCTGCGCTACCGTTGCGTTGACCACCTCTGTAAGATTGTGCGGCGGAATATTGGTCGCCATACCCACTGCGATACCCATCTGGCCATTCAAGAGAATATTTGGCAACGCCGCCGGCAATACCACCGGCTCTTGCTCGCTACCGTCAAAATTGTCCCGGAAATCGACTGTTTCCTTCTCAATATCAGTCAAAAGCTCCGTTCCTACCTTGTCCATCCGGGCCTCGGTATAACGTGAGGCAGCTGGGTCATCACCATCCATGGAGCCAAAGTTACCCTGCCCCTCTACCAAAGTGTAGCGCATCTTCCAGGGCTGCGCCAAGTTCACCATAGCATCGTAAATCGAGCTATCACCATGCGGGTGGTATTTACCCATCACTTCACCTACGATACGAGCAGATTTGACGGTGGCATGAGGAGCTTTCCAGCCGTTTTTGTTCATAGCATAAAGAATGCGGCGGTTCACTGGCTTCAGACCATCCCGTACATCTGGCAGAGCGCGGTCGATAATCACCGACATCGAATAGCGCAAAAAGTAGTTTTCCATGGTGGTTTCTACAGCTTTTTGTTCGATACCGTTCACCACTTCCCCCTCTACGGGCCCACCAGAAGCCTCAGAGGGGCCTTCTGCGCTGAGAGCTGGGTTAGACCCCGCTTTTGCATTCGCATCGCTTGTAGGGCTTTTTGGAGCCTCTGGAGGCATATTCTGCTTATCGTTATCCGTATTTTCGTCTGCTTTTGCCATTTTCTACCTCCTTTCCTTAGAAATCTAGCTCGTCTAGATCTACGCTCGACGCACCAGCCTGAATAAAATTCTTACGCAACACCACTTGGTCGCCCATGAGCTTGGTAAATACTGCGTCAGCCTTCTCGGCATCGTCAATATGTACCTGCACTAGGATGCGGTTCTCGGGATCCATTGTCGTCTCCCAGAGCTGCTTAGCGTCCATTTCACCAAGACCCTTAAAGCGATTCTGCGCAGTATAGCCAGCCTGCTTAAAACGCTCCTGGGTAGGATCAATCTTAACTCCAGCCGCCTGGCGTTCCTCAATTTTCTCTTGTAGCTTCTTTTCCAGTGCCACTTCGTCATAAACGTAATCAATTTTACGGTTCGTTCCTGTACCCTTGGTAAGGCCAAACAATGGCGGCTTCGCTAGGTAAACGTGCCCAGCCTTGATCACATCTGGCATATAGCGGAAAAAGAAAGTCATCAAAAGCGTAGCGATATGCAAACCATCAACATCGGCATCGGTCATGAAGATAATCTTATCATAGCGCAGACCATCAAGATTAAATTGATCACCAATACCTACACCCAAACCCTTAATCAAGCTGACCAGCTCTTGATTGGCCAGCATTTTGTCCAAGCGTGCACGCTCAGTATTTAGTACCTTACCACGCAGCGGCAAAATCGCCTGAATCTGCGGATTGCGCCCTTCTTTGGCAGAACCAGCGGCCGAATTACCCTCTACGATAAAGAGTTCGCAATCTTCCCGCTTGCGCGAAGAGCAATCGGCCAGCTTAGAGGGCAAATTTAGCCCATCAAAAGCACCTTTGCGGATCACATTATCACGCGCAGCCCGAGCAGCTTTACGCGCCCGAGCAGCCAGAGTAGCCTTACCAATAATTTTCTTGGCAATGTTTGGGTTCTCCTCGAGATAGTAAGAGAAGTACTCGCTCATCACCTTATCGACATAACTACGCACCTCAGGGTTACCGAGCTTATTCTTGGTCTGACCTTCAAACTGCGGGTCTGGCAACTTGACCAAAATCACCGCCGTCAAGCCTTCCTTAATATCATCACCAGTCAAATTTGGCTCTTTTTCCTTCAAAAGGTTGTTTTTGCGAGCATAATCATTGATTACGCGGTTTAACGCCGTACGGAAACCTACTACATGCATACCGCCCTCAGGAGTGAGCACGTTATTAGCAAAAGGCTTGATTGTCTCCGAAAAAGTATCGTTGTACTGCAACGCCACCTCTACCATGGTATCTTCCATCAGCTTCTCAACGTAGAAAATATCATCGGAGATGACCTCCTTACCTTCGTTCAAGCGCCGCACGTAGCTGCGAATACCACCTTCAAAATAGAATGATTCCCTCTGGCCGCTACGCTCATCGCGTACTGAAATCAAGATACCCTTAGTCAGATAAGCTTGGTGCCGCGCGTAATTTGATACCCATTCGTAGTCAAAAGTAGTCGTTTCCTTAAAAATCTCAGGGTCAGGGTAGAAAGTAATCGAAGTACCAGTGCCATCAGTAGCACCAATCGGCTGCACGCCATCGCCCAGAGTCTTGCCCTTATCAAATTCCACATGATAGAGCTTGCCATCCTTGCGTACCTCGGCAACCATATGCCTAGAAAGCGCATTCACTACCGAAGAACCCACGCCATGCAAGCCCGAAGATACCTTATAACCACCGCCGCCGAACTTACCACCAGCGTTAAGGACAGTCAAAACCGTCTCGAGAGTAGATTTTTTAGTCTTAGGGTGAATATCTACCGGGATACCACGTCCATTATCGTCTACTCGTACGCCACCATCAGCCTGAATCGTAATCATAATCTTGGTGGCAAACCCAGCAATTGCTTCATCTACAGAGTTATCGGCAATTTCTTTAATTAGATGGTGCAAGCCATCAAAACCAGTCGAACCAATATACATACCTGGGCGGATACGCACATGCTCTAAACCCTCCAAGACTTGAATCTGGGAGCTATCGTAATTATTTTGCCCATCACTTGTTTGTTTTGCAGACATTTGCAACTACCTCAGCTTACATTACCTCTTTATTCTACCCTACCCCATCTTAAAATGCAAGAGTTTTAGATGAGTTTTGGCATTGTTGCATAATTCAAAATAAATACCCTATCATCCACTTTAATGCCAT
>CAYMCF010000053.1:0-7375 GCA_964388975.1 uncultured Candidatus Saccharibacteria bacterium
GGCCGAGACTACCAAGTCCGCCCATTAATGGTTTCATTTTGTCGGTCGCGATTTCCTGTGCCTTAGCATAGCCATCGCGCATACAATCTTCGATCCAATGTTCTAGTTCTTGAATATTATCCAAGTCGACTTTTTCAGGGTCAATTTTGACACTCTTGATCTTTAGCTCGCCGGTAATCTGCACAGTCACTGCACCGTCGCCAGCTTCTACTTCTACAATCTCATTTTTTAAAGCTTTTTGGGCTTTGCGAATCTGATTGAGCATTTTCATTTGATCCATTGTCGCACCCATTTTACTCCTTTTCTTCTTCTGAATTAACTTCTTCTAGTACTGGAATACTAGCATACATATATATTCTATCAGAATTATTTGATTTTGACGAGGTGATTATTGCATTAAGTTCCCCAGAAACGGTCTTTAAGCCTAGAGTAGCGTACTTTTCAGGGTAATTTTCGGCAGTTGGGAGCTGATCGGCTACGGTAATCTTGTTTTCTTCCGACTCTAAAACTTTAAAAAACTCATAAGTAACCGGGTCATTTAGAACGTAGAGCGTTTCACCGTTGGTGAGATTCTCGCGGACCAAAGCTAAGTCATTATTAAATTCATCCGCCACCATGGGTATGTAATGATAACCATAAAGGAAGTGAGTAATACCACCGAAAATCATGATCCCCATGAAAGCACCAATCGGGAAGACGGCGCTAATGCGCGCATAAGGGTTATCTGGGAATAAATTGTACCATTTATCGAGAATGTAGCGTAAGCCATGTGCAATTAGAATGGCTAGCGGCAACAAAATGAGGATGGCCGATTCTGGGTTAAGCCCGGCCAAGAAGATCGTAAAGATAATCAAGCAGCTAGCAATGGAATTACGTGAAGCAAAGAAGCCTTTGGCGGTAGAAAGCAGGCCAATTACCGCCAGTGCGATGGAAGCTAGCCCGACAAATGGAGATAAGAATTGGCTCTCCAGAGTGGTGTTCCAAGAGAAAAGTGGTAAGAAGGCGGTTTGCATATTTTCGAAGAACTTTCCTAAAGTTAGCCCCGGTGCCCAGAGTAACTCTGGGATAATACTTGGATTCACAAAAGCTGCCACTACCAAAGCTGCTAGTCCCATTAAAATGATAAAAAGAGTTAAAATTAGCGGTACAGTAGGTAGAGTTTTGACAGTAAAGCGCAGGTGTGGATGTAGCAGTGCGAACAATACAATAAAAGCCGCCAGATAAATGAGATGTGGTGTAAAAATGGAGGCTAAAAGTGCAAAAGCGAAAACGAAGCAATAGAGTGGCTTGGGCTTAGTGACGCCCTGGATCTTCGAGCCTAGCCAGAGCAACAAAGTCGGCCAAAATACTAGCATAATCAGCGGTGTACCGGACCCGGCAATAAACAAGAAAGAGGCTGATAATACTGCCAGAATCGAAGCTAGTAGTGCGACATTAGTCTTAAACCAGCGGTTTAATAAAAGAATCAGCAGTAACCCTAAGAGTACGCCAATAATGATACTAGGAAGCTTAATAGCGTAAGTATTAAGCCCAAAAATCGTGATAGAGAGCTTCTGTAAAGCGCGATAGGGTAAATCTACTAGATCGCCTTTGAGAATAGAATCGGGCTGCAGGGCATAAGAATGCGCTACAGATACCATCTCAGACTCAGAGAGGCCGTTCGGCGCCAATAGGGGTAAGCAAAAAAGCAAAGCAATATAAGCTGCTGCTAGCAAAAAGAACCCAATATGAAAGCGGTAACGATAGAGGAAAAATTGTGATAAAGCAGGTTTCTTCACATTATTATTATAGCACAGCTAGTGCTAAAAAAGCAAAAATAATGATAACGGTCCTCTTGTCATCATGAATTTTAGCCGTAAAACGGAAAATAATCTTTAGGTTAACGTTTCTTTCGGAAAACTAGTTTCTAGCTAGGAGCTAATTTTTGGCATTTTTGACCACAATATTTGCGTTTTAAGGCCATTTTCCGGCTTTCTGGCGCATTTTTTGCAAAAAGAGCCGCTATAGCAAGGTTTTGAATAAAACTCGTTACAGCGGCTCTAAATAGGCTTAAATGTGAAATTACATAAATGGAGTAAGACAAGGCGGAAAGTAAACCTATTGGGGTGAATTATTATTAGTTATTTTACGCATTCGCTGCGGTAACGGTCACTACGGTAGAATAAGTCCCATTCGGGATACTTGGAGATACGGAGATCCCGACACCAAAAGTATGTACAGTACCAATACCATCGGCAGCGGGAGTAGTAGTATTATAGTATTCTTGTTCTGTAGTAGTGATAGGATTATAAGTTTTAGTTTCTATAGTAGTACCATTACCAGTCCAGATACCCCAGCCAGTAGTACCTTTTTGTAGGGTAGTAGTACTGACTACTGGAGTAATAGTATTTTCTGTATTAGATTCATTAGTTAGAGCTGGATTAGTTGCAGAAAGCATTACGGTATAGCCTAAATTGCTAGAAATAGTAGCAAAGATATTACCTTCTAGGACCTTAGTATAATCTACTTGTCCACTCATACCGGTGGTGGCATCAATAGTGATGGTGGGGCCAACTTCTACTGATATATCAGCATCAGACTGGGTAGTAATCTTAATGGGGATATCCGTAGAATGTGATGCTGGGTCATTAACGCAGCGAACGGAACCGCCATGGGCGCGTCCCCAGGCGACTGTTGGAGACGTAGAGCTGGTACTTGTAAGATATAAGTGATGAGCACCTGTGTTGTTATACGCCGTACTAGACCAATAGCTTCCAACGAAACCGGTGGCAAAAGCGCCATCGTAGACGAAGCCCGTAGCCGAAAAGAAAGCTGAGCCGTCTACTATTTTTCCACCGATGTCAACATTATCATCTCCGAGAATATAACCTGGTATAATGCTGTTGGATTGATTTACCTTAACGCTGCCGTAATTATACAGAATTTGAAATTCTCCATTTTGACCGCCAGTTGGTAGATGCCAGCCTTTAGGGCAGATATCAGAAACTGCATTTACACTGCCAGTATCTGTAGTGCCAGCCGTAGCGGTTAGCCATGAATAATATGCTTCACCGGTACTGCTATTGTAATATGCACCATTTTGTTTTTGTTGATCATCTTGATTACTAGGAGCGCTCCAAAGTGTTGATGTGGGAATTTTATAATCATTCAAAACATTAGAATCGGCTGAAGTAATGCTTTTGTCAATTAAATTCAAGCTTTGCGTCATCCAACAATTGTCATCCGATAACTTCTTGACTATGTAACTATTTTTTGTATCGTCATTATCATACCCGCCACCCCGTTTATCAATTAAGGCTTTATGGTCACCAATTTCTGATTTATTACATATATCCACCGTCATATCCTGCATATAGACAATGTCACTAATAGTGCGCCATTCTTCTACGCCATTACTATCGGCCGCACTCACTTTTTCTGGAATAGAATAAAAACTTAGTCCTACATAATTTGCACTTAATAAGCTTAAAAAAGTTATTATACTAACAACTTTTACTTTACTTTTGCGTATTTTTAGCATCATGCCCTCCGTTTAGTTTACTCCCTCAAGCGGTGCCATGGTATCAAAAACTCAGCAAAAGTATTGCGTTTTTCTGAGATGTTGCAAAAAGGCACCACGAGGTGGTGTCTAAAACCATGAAATCAAAACTAGAGCGTAAAGCCTTTCGTATGATTCCTCGTGATGCCTTCTATGCATACGAAAAATCTTTACGATCTTTTTCGATTTCAATAATGGTTTTAGACATTCTTATTTTATCAGACTTGTGCATGAAATACAAGCTTTTTGGGTGAAGCATTTGTTCTTAGATTACTTGTTCATAATTACCTTATAAGAGTTCGTCTCCCGGCTGGAGCGGGTCCGATTTAGGGAGCGAAGCGAGTCTATGAGGAGAGCTCCACCGGAACTCGTTAAGGTGATTATGAGCAAGTCTAGCCTAGCAGAGCAACTCTACCCTTCCTCAGACCGTTCTTTATCTAACGACATAAAGCGTAGCAAATCGGGGTGGAAGTAAAGCTCCACTTTCCCTACTGGCCCATGGCGGTGTTTGGCTAAGATTAGCTCAGTAATATTGGTTGGCACGAAATCATCGTTATTTTGCTTGTAATAATCTGGGCGATGTAGAAACATCACTAAGTCGGCATCCTGCTCGATGGATCCAGATTCACGCAAGTCGGAGAGGACGGGGCGGGGGTCGTCGCGGCCAGTGACGCCACGAGAAAGCTGTGCCAAAGCAATTACTGGAATTTCTAGCTCGCGCGCCAAAGTTTTGAGGCCACGAGAAATTTCCGTCACCTCTTGCACGCGGTTGCCCTTGTAGCGGTCGGAGCCTTGGATCAGCTGCAAATAATCTACAATTACCATGGCAATATTATGGTCGTGGACGGCGCGGCGGGCCTTGTTCTGTACATCGTAGATCGTCATGGAGCTAGTATCATCGATGTAGAGTGGTACCTCGCTCATATCACCCAGAGCGTCACCGATGAGTGCAAAATCTTCGTCCGAGACGTTACCGGTACGGATATTCCAAGATTTTACTCCAGAAATATCAGAAATCATACGGTCGACAATTTCGTTTTTGGCCATCTCCATCGAGAAAAAGAGTACGCCTTTGCTATCGCCGTTGCGAGTAGCTACATTATAAGCTAAGTTTTGAGCAAAAGTAGTTTTACCCATGGCTGGGCGCGCACCAATGATGATGAGGTCGCCTTTCTGGAAGCCGGCAGTTTTATTATCGAGGTCGCGAAAGCCAGTTTTTAGGCCGCGTAGAGCGCCTTTATTTTTGTGCAGTTCTTCGATGCGGTCGTAGGCGTCAATGAGAAGATCGCCTAGAGCGCTATAATCGGTCTTGACGGTTTTGTTGGAGACAGCAAAGAGCTTTTGCTCGGCTTCGCCTACTAGCTCCTCGATTTTGCCGTTGTTATTGTAGACTGCGCTGGCAATATCGCTGCCCACTTCGATCAAGCGTCGGCGTAGTGAAGCTTGCGCAACTAGGTCGGCGTAAGCATCTGCATGGGAAGCCGTCGGCACGAAGTTAGTTAGCTCAGTGAGGTAAGGAGAGCCGCCAATGTCTTTGAGCTTTTTCATAGCCTTAAGCTCGGCGGTGAGGGTCATGAGGTCGATCGGCTTGTGATGGCTATAGAGATTAGTCATACCTTGGTAAATGTCCACATGGCGTGGATCATAAAAATCCTCCGCTCGCACGATGGTAAGAATATCCGGGAAACTCTGATCTGACAATAAAATTGCCCCTAGCAAAGATTTTTCGGCCTCAATATCTTGAGGCGGGATGCGACCATCGCGGCTAGCGCGCGCTTCTTCTTCCATATTACCTCCAAGAGATTTCGCAGCCGCTTTCACCACTCATCTAGAACGGCATATCTCCTTTTATTTCTCGTACATCTCCCATTATAGCAGATATTTGCGAAATTGTTTCATCTTTTGGAGCTTGGCGGTCACCGATGTCGTGTATTACCAAAGCTACGCCGCCGAGGTGTTTAGCTAAGATTTTGCTATTAGCGGGGCGCTCAAGCACGTTTTTGGCAAACTTTTGGCTGGGATAGAGATGCAAAGTATCGCTACTAAATTCGTAGTCGGTTTTTTGGAGCTGTTGGTAGACGGTGAGATGCTCTTTGCGAATGGCTTCCAGGAAGGCTTCCCAGTCAAACTTGCCATCAACAGCGATAGGTGCCGGCTCGGTGGTAGCGTCTGGTGCAGCTTCTATAGTCGTGGAACTAGTGGTCTCGGCGGTCGGCATGCTCGGTTCGGCAACGGATGGAGCAGGAACTCTTGGCTCAGCTGAAGCACGAGTTGTTGCGGTAGCACGAGGAGTAGGCTTAGCAGTAGCGGTAACCGGAGTGTGGGCAGTGCGCTTGGGGGCGGCAGTTACAACGGCTGGGGCAGTACTAGACAAAGTACTACTAAGCAAAGCTAAAAGTAATTTGGCCTCCGGGAAGGGCGGTTGCACTTCAGAGAGCTTAGCTAACAACCCTAAATATACTGGCTCGGGCCGAGCAATAATAGCAGCAATCAGCTCGCTGGCAATCAACTCGGGTTTAATGCCGGTGTTGAGCAGATCTTTCAGTAGAGTTTGAATGCTAGCGCTATCTTGGCTAGCGTAGGCACTGAGCAATTTTTGAATGCTGAGGTCTTGCGGGAGGCCGAGGGCGGTTTCGAGCAGCTGAGTGGTGATTTCCCCATCTGCTAAAGTTGCCACTTGGTCGAGCAAGCTAAGTGAATCTCGGAACGACCCACCGCCACGCTTCACGACTAGCTTGAGGGCATCGGGAGTAATTTTGATTCCCTCTTGCTGAGCAATGGCCTGGAGATGTGCCAGCATGGTTTCTGGATCGGCCAGCTTAAAGGTAAATACTTGCGTGCGCGAAGAAATCGTAAGTGGCACTTTGTGCGCGTCGGTGGTGGCCATGATAAAAATCACATGCTCCGGCGGCTCCTCAAGCGTCTTTAGCAAGGCGTTCGAGGCCGACTTCGTGAGCATGTGCACTTCATCGATAATGTAAACTTTGTATTTGCCGTTGGTCGGCGCAATCACCGCTTTCTCGCGCAGCTCGCGAATATTATCCACACCGGTGTTTGAAGCGGCATCAATTTCAATAATGTCCAGATAGCTATCTTCTACTTGATAATCAAAATCGTTTACCGCGTGCGCAAAAATCCGCGCCACCGAAGTCTTGCCGGTGCCGCGCGGCCCAATAAAAAGATAAGCATGCCCTAGTTTACTTTGTTTGAGGGCGTTTTGTAAAGCATCAGTCACTTGCGGCTGCCCAACCACATCGGCTAGTTTGGTGGGGCGATATTTGCGGTAAAGTACCTTACCGCTCATAACTACAGGGCAGCCTCAACCGCAGCCCAAGCCGCCTGGTCGTTGTTGGCGGGGATTATCGCAGAAACTTGGCTGCCCTCGCGCAAGCGGAAATAAGTCACCGATGCGTAAAGGATTTCGTATTCGCGGCCAGCTACTTCGATGTAGTATTTGTCATCGTGGTGCACCAGGGTGCCAATCACCGTACGCCGCTCCACTGGGCCAATTTGCTTGTAGAGGAAACGTCCCTCTGGGGTGATGGTCAGTTTCAGGATATCGCCCTCTACCAGCTTGGATTTTGAAGCGTAGTTGGCCGGTACGGGATAATTCTTGCCATCTGGACCAATCATAATGGCGCCATCAAACACACCCTCGATAATTTTCCCCTCTGGGCTGCTCAAGACCGTTTCGCGCGGAGCAGTGATAGAATTGCCATCTCCCAAGACAGAAATAAGTAATTCTTTAGCGGCAGCAAGATTAGTCTCAGCCTCTTGAATTAGGCCGCGCAGTCGCTTGATTTGTTTTTCTGGTAATTCAGACATAACCTCGCATCC
>CAYMCF010000054.1:0-7291 GCA_964388975.1 uncultured Candidatus Saccharibacteria bacterium
AAGAAGCTGTTAACTTCGAGGTTGCCGGTTCGAGCCCGGCCCCGGGAGCCATTAAAATTCACAAACATAGGTACTGTTGCGACATTTGTATTAGGGGAAGTTTTGTGCAGAGCTAGGTATCTAGATTCGCAAAAGTTTGCGTGTGGATTCTCGTGGCGCTTCATTGCGAGATGGAGCGAGTTAATCAGCCCGAAACGGGCGTTTTTGTTAAGAATTGGCTAAGGATTCTCGAATGCTTATCCTGACTTAATAAAAGCAAAAAGAAAGGAACATACAGTGGCTGATGAGATTGACAACAGTGAGAAAATTATTCGGATCGCAGGTTCGATTACGGTAGATGAGTTGGCGCAGGCGTTGGGGTTGAGTGTGACGGCGCTGATTGGTGAATTGTTCAAGAATGGTATTGTTGCCACTATTAATCAGCGGCTAGACTACGAGACGGCAGAGATTATGATTGGCGAACTGGGGATCGAGAACGTCCGGCTAGAGCGCAAGAATACTACTACCAAGATTTCTGATGGCTACCGTAAGGAATTGAGCGACCACGCAGTGCCGCGCCCGCCAGTAGTAGCGGTGATGGGGCACGTCGACCATGGTAAGACTAGCTTGCTGGACAACCTTTTCCATAAAAAGACTGCCGAGGGCGAAGCTGGCGGCATTACTCAGCATATTTCGGCCTATCAGCTGGAGCATGAGGGGCGCAAGATTACTTTTTTGGATACGCCTGGGCACGAAGCTTTTGCGGCGATCCGGCAGCATGGCGCGATGCTAACGGATATCGTGGTGATCGTAGTGGCGGCGGACGACGGCGTCAAGCCGCAGACGGTAGAAGCGATTAAGTTTGCTCAGGGTGCAAATGCGAAGATTATTGTGGCGATCAACAAAATCGACCGCGAAGGTGCGGATGTACCGCGGACGATGGCGGATCTTTCCGCGCATGGTTTGCAGCCCGAGGAGTGGGGCGGTGATATTATTATGATCCCGGTTTCTGCTAAGACGGGCGAAGGGCTAGAGAAGCTGCTAGAGAACATCCTCTTGGTGGCAGACGTAGAAGACCTCAAGGCTGATGTAGACGTGCCGGCCGAAGGCTTGGTGATCGAATCGCACATGGAGACTGGCAAAGGCTCGGTAGTGAACCTTCTCGTGACGGGCGGGGAACTAAAAGTAGGTGAGTTTATTACTGCTGGTAGTACTTATGGTAAAGTCCGCACGATGCTGGATTTCCGCGGTAAGCCGAAGGGCAAAGCTGCACCATCGACTCCGGTGACGGTGACCGGCTTTAAGGAGCTGCCAAACTTCGGTGACCGTTTCTTTGAGCAGAAAGATGAGAAAACTGCCCGCAAGATGGCTCTCCTGAACGCTCAAGAGGCTGCCAACGAAGCGGCCAGTGCCAACGTTACCTCGACCGACCTTTTGCGGATGATGAGTGCTGAGGATAATTCGAAGGTCTTTAATGTGATCGTGAAGGGGGACGTACTGGGCTCAGTCACTAGCGTGGTGGATTCTCTAAAAATGATCGACACTAAGGGTGAAGTTACTCTGAATGTGGTGGCTACTGGTGTGGGCGACGTGACCGAAAATGATGTATATATGGCGGCTGGCGATGGCAATACGGTGATTTATGGCTTCAATGTGAATGTGCCGACTAATATTTCCAAACTAGCAGTGCGGGATAATGTAGCGATTCGCAATTACAAGGTAATTTATGAGCTGTTGGATGACGCTAAGCATAGCATGGAAGACCTCCTCGGTGAAGAAGTAGTAGAAACTGAGCTAGGTGTCATGAAGATAATGGGGGTATTCCGGGTTACTAAGACTGAGGTGATTGCGGGCGGCAAGATGGCTAGCGGCAAGGTAGTGCCGCATGCGCTGGCGCGCGCTAAGCATGGCAGCGTAGTCTTGGGCGAAGCCGAGGTGGAGAGCGTGCAAAAAGAACGTATCGAGGCCAAAGAACTGATCGAAGGCGAAGTTGGCGGCCTGGCTCTCAAGACCGACAAAAAGCTCAGCGTAGAAGTAGGCGATAAGCTAGAATTCTTCACTCGCGAACGCCGCCGCCGCACGCTGAGATAAGGATGCAAAAGAATATATTTCATATTATTATCTCTACTGATGTCAGGCCGCAGCCTGATTCGTATGAGGTGGCTGTGGCAAGGATTTTGGCGGAGAAATTTGAGAGTGATATTTCATTTGTAGCGCGTGGTACCATTAAGACTCCGGATATTCAAGTTGTACGCACTGGGCAATTCTGGGAGATTAAAAATATTAGGGGCAGCGGTAAGCTAACCGTTGAAGACAATTTAAGAAAGGCTACAAAACAGTCTGATAACGTTGTAATCAGCCTGTTGCGGTCAAAAATGCCACAGGATCAAGCTATATCTTATATTAAATGGTATTTAAGCCACGCACATGCCAATATAAAACAAGTAATTCTAGTAACAAAAGGACAAAAAACTATTGATTTTCATGTTTAGCTATGGTAGAATAAGGGTAACGAAGATTCATGCGTACCCGTATCGGTTCAATATTGAGTCTTCTTTTTTGCTTGTATAATAATAAGTATCTGTGTTAATGTTGTAAACAGCAGGGGTGTCCTCGTGTGCATTTCAAGAGGCTTAGCCCCTGGCTCAGACTCAGGTATTTTGCCTGAGTCTGTTTTGATCGGTTTAAGACTTTTATTCATGCTAGTGCTTGTAGGTTTTTCCTCTTTTGTGCTACGCCGGTAGCATGAAAAATAATACAGAGGAACTCAATAGCAAAGAAGAGTTATTAAAACAATGGTTTGGCTTGAAATGCAGAATACATAATAAGAGTAGGTCGCGTCATTTTCGGGAAGGGGAAGTATGGTGGTGCAGCTTTGGCGAAAACATTGGTGTAGAAATAAATGGCAAGCACGCATCGTTTGATCGGCCAGTTGTAATATTGAAGAAGTTGAGTTCATATAGCTTTATGGGCGTACCTTTGACTTCTCAATATCATAGTGGAAGTTGGTATGTAAATTTTCAATTTAGAGAGAAACAAAGCTATGCAAATCTTTCCCAATCTAAGACTTTGAGTGCAAAACGTTTAAATGACCGCATGGGTGAGCTTAGCAATGGTGATTTGAGACGGATAAGAACTGGCTTCATCAAGCTGTATGGCGATGCAAAATAAAAAATTCTCCCCCTTATCGTATAGATAAGAGGGCGGGCGGGGGGTATCCCGAAAATATATCTCCATTATACCTTACACCGGCATATCTGTCAATGGTAAAATTGGGCGTTTGCACAATATTATATCATGTGTTAATATAAGTATATCGGCAGGCGTCCTGGTGCCTTGGAGTATCAGGTCAGCCTGCTGTTTTTGTAGCAGAGATGGACTTTTATTCATGCTAGTGCTTGTAGGTTTTTCCTCTTTTGTGCTACGCTGGTAGCATGAAAAATAGTCAGATAAAGCAACTGGGGCAGCTCACCATAAATAATGTTGTGCTAGAACCGCATGAGCTAGCCACCATAAAAATACTCTGGCAAATGGATACGATGTGGAGCTTTTGCAACGTTCGCGCACGCCATATTCCAAAACGGCAGATATTTTTATGAATAAAATCACTTGGGAAATGAAATCACCAAACGGTAAAGATCTGCGTTCTATTGAGCGTGCTTTGCGCCGCGCTACGCATCAGTCTGAGAATATTATTATAGATTTACGGCGTAGCAAGATACGGGAGGCTTCGGCTTTGGCGCTTTTGGAGAAATTATTCATTAGATTGCGTTCTGTACGCACATTGTGGATAGTAACTAAAAGCCAGGAAATTAAGAAATATTCAAAATAGGGCTTGCATAATTATAACATCTGTGTTAATATTTGGATAGCAGAGAGCGTCCTCGTGTGTATTTCACGAGGCTTAGCTCCTGGCTCAGACTCAGGTATTTTGCCTGAGTCTGTTTTGCGCAAATACAAAATTTTCGTCCAAAAAACTCTTGCCATTCCGCTCATGGTCGATTATAATGATAATTATAAGTAATAGAGGAATACTATGAAGATAGACAAATTGTCTGGGCCTAGTTTTGCTGGCCCGGTCGGTTGTGCAGGCCTGCTTATCCTGCTGACCGTCGCAATGTTGTGTCCGGTGGGGAACAACATGATTGCAAACGCTACCGATGGTAGTGATAGCTCCGCCCAGGTGGATCAACCGACTCCAGACCAGTCGGGCGCTTCTGATACCCAAAAAACGGAAAATACCACAGACTCTGACGAACCAACTGAGGCTCCTAGCTCTCCGGCCGGGAATAACCTAGATGGTACCACTAATGAAGAAGCAAATCATGACGACCTCATTGCCCCTCAAGCTGATGGTGATCTTGGTACAGCCAGCATCACCATTACGGCTACTGATAACCAATACGGCTCCGACCCAAATGCCAGTACTCTGGTCCCAGCGAATGGCATGGCTTACCGTAGTCATCAAGTCGCAGTAGATGTAAATGAGGTTACTGGGTTCAGTCTCAAAATATCCTATGCCAGTGGCAAGGATGCTTTACGTCTAGACGGTGACACTACTTACATGGCTAATGCCGATGGTAAAACTCCTAATGAAATGGCACCAGGCTCTTGGGGCTTTGCTTGGGGCGATGCTGACGCGGATGAGACTACTATGTCCTATTACACCATGCCGCAGTTTGGTGCGACTGCTTCTGATTTGTCCACTGGCCTGCTGGAACATTACGACACTTACCAAGCCGCTTTCACTAGAAAGTTGGTTTTTGGAGCAAAATTCTATGATCAGAATCGCCCCGGGCATTACAAGACTCAAGTAATGCTCTCGTTAGTAGCTTCAGCACAGCAAGTGACTACTACAATTGATGATATTACTTATATGCATGAGATGACTCCGGAAATTTGTGCTTCTACTACACCGGGTGAGACTAAGGCACTAATTGACTGGCGTGACGGGAATAGCTATACGGTTATGAGGCTCCAGGACGGGGAAAATATGCAGGGTAATTGTTGGATGCTGCAGAACCTTAAGCTCACTAAGGAAAGTATCACTTCTTGGAAAGCTTCTAACCCAGATGATCTGAACACTGTTAAACTGACTAGTAAATATTCCAATGTGGCAGATGGTAGCTCTTATACCCTCCCTACTAGCTCACAATCATCGTTTAACACTACAGCTACTGTCAATGCTACTTTTGCATCAACTACAGCAGCCTACGGTACATATTATTCTTGGTGTGCCGCCACTGCTGGCACCTGTTCTTCGGTCGCTTCAGGCGGTCAAGAAGCTTCGGCTAGCGTTTGCCCAAAAGGTTGGAGATTACCCACTTCCAACAAATCTTCTGGTGCTACTGGCTACAATTATAGTTTTAATAACCTAGTAGATAAATTAGGCTTCACCAATGACGCAGCTGGTTCCACCAAACTGCGCGGTGAGCCGTATAATTTCCAGCTTGCCGGTCGTGTCAGCGATGGCTCCCTCGGCCGCGTCGGCTCCTACGGCTATTACTGGTCTAGTACGGCCAGCAGTAGCACCTACGCTTACGCCCTGTACTTTGGTAGCAGCGCTGTGAGTCCGTCCAACAATCCCAACCGCTACCGCGGCTACTCTGTGCGCTGTGTCGCCCCCGCTAGCTAGAACATAGGTGCCGCAAATGCTGAAAATGAGCATCAGTTTTGTGAGGAAGGGCTAAAACAAACACTGCAAACCTAAAATTGGCAAAAACGCTGGCTGGAGCAGGAGCTTTGGCCAGCTTGCCCTTCCTCCAGCACCCGATGGTTGGTTCGTCGCTGAGTGCTTTGCGATCTGCGGTGGCAGCGGCTGGCAGGTAGGCAGGGAAGCAGACGGGTGATGCGTGTCGCCCCTGCTGAACCGCCTGACCAGATCGGCTGCACCAGAGTGGGGTAGATGGTAAAGCACTAGGGACGAAGGATCGAGAGTTGGAACAGGTGCGCCAAAGGCGCGCCGTCACCCGCAACCGGAGCTTGACCTCTGATAAATCCAGCTTGAGCCACGTAACCCTAGATAAGTGGTTATAAATCCCAAAATGCGCCGCTTGCCGGCGCGTTTTGGTGCGGTTTTACAGTATCAATTGGCTGGCTTTTTGTAAAAGCTAAGTTTAATGTCGCTCACAGAAGTAAGCGACATAAACATAATTAACCTAAACCCATCTTACCACCAAATCTAGAAAATGGCAAGGGGCTGTTGCCATTATTTTTTGGATTCCCTTGGTTTTGAGATTTTAGATTATTTTAAGGTATTTCTAAACTTTAGAAGATTCTGGAAATTGGGCATTTGAGTTTTGGCTGTTTTGGTTGATTTCACGTTTAAGGCTATTTAGAGCTGCTAGGAGCGACTTTAAGCATAAACCTTATTATCATAGCATTTTGCCCCAAAAATCGCTCAGAAAGCTTAAAAATGCCCTTAGAACGCAAAATGCGAGAGAGAAAGGGCGGAAATTTACAGCTTCTTGAGTATTAACTTTCTCGTAAGAACTTGTGAATCTGTTTTGTTTTGGACTTTTATTTCCTCTAGTGCTTGGCACTTTTACTTCAAATATGCTACGCTGTTAGGATGAAGAATGAACTATTAGGATCAGATGACAAGAAGAAGGCTTTAGAAAAGTGGTTTCCACTTAAATGCGAGATTCATCAGGCTGCGCGCATGCCAAACTTTAAGGCCGGGGAGATTTGGTGGTGTATTTTTGGAGAAAATGTAGGCGTAGAAATTAACGGTAAGAATGATTTTTTCCTACGTCCGGTATTAATATTTAAAAAGTTTAATCAATATAGCTTTTTTGGTATCCCATTAACTTCACAAAAATGGAGGCAGGGCGATTGGTACGTGCATTTTGTGTTTCAGGACAAAAATCAGGTAGCAGTACTGAATCAAGCTGGTAAGCTCAGCTCCTATCGACTACATAATCGTTTAGGTATGATTACTAAAGGAGATTTAGCCAGAGTGAAAGAAGGGTTTAGAAAATTGTTCCTATAAAATACCCCCAGCGAGGCTGGCGCCTTTCTGGGGTCTGGGCGGGGGGTGTCCCGACAATATATTTCCATTTTAGCGCACATTTTGTGATTTGTCAAGGTGAAAAAGATATTTATTCGGTGAGATTCGGGAGTATCAGCAAGTTTTAACAGTGCCTAATAGTTTTCTGCCAAAAATCTCCCAAAAAGTCATTGCAACTTTGGTGGAGTGTGATATAATGGAAATATCTTTAGGAAATAGGAATACTTTTCTGGAGATTTAAGATTTTGCTATGCGAGCTTAGCTCAGTTGTTTAGAGCGCTTCCTTGCCAAGGAAGAGGTCGA
>CAYMCF010000055.1:0-6928 GCA_964388975.1 uncultured Candidatus Saccharibacteria bacterium
TTAATTACAGTTTATAAGACTATCTTTTTGTTGCCAAGGTGGTGAACTAATACGATGCTATTGACAAAAATAACCATGTGTGCTATAATGGAAGCATAAGTAGGATAGATCCTGGTTCTTTACTACATGAAAGGTGGAAACCGCTATGAAACAGAGGCTTCAATATCTCTTCTTAGCCATTACCCTGCCTGTTATTTTCAAGCTACCACAATATCGTACTCACGCACATCTTGCCCACGAATCTACCGAATCGCTGCAAGCCAAAAAAGACCGGATCACCGAGCTACAGCGATTAGTCGGTCAGTACGACAATCAATCCGCTTGGTTAAACATGTTCGGTGTTACTGGTCTGATTTCCGGCCGCGAAGAGGAAATGATGACAAAGTTTGCGTATCCTGCAATTCTGACACAAGAAGCGCTGGAAAAGATCGAGCCCGAAAAGGACATTATCGAAGTATTACTCTTTTACCGCCAGCTCCAGAACAATCTCAACCGCTAGCACCACCGAGCCCCGTCCGGAAGAAGGACGGGGCTTTTGCTTGACACAAGAGCACTAAAAACATCCCTTCATGTTATAATTAAATAAAAGATTATAGAGGAACAAATATGCAACCGAATTCTCCAAATAATATTTTGACCAATGGCCCAGAAAATAAGCCAAGGCCCAATACGCATACAAAGATATTGCTAGGAATATTGATTTTTGCAATTATCTTGGCTATTGCGGCGTTAATATGGGGGATTATTGGCCAAGTACATAAAACCTCAGAAATTAGCAAGTTGCAACAAGAGCTAGATACAGCCAACCAAAAACTTAGCGAATCAAGCAACGCAAAACCCACTGTAGAACGAGATATTAGCCCATACATTGATAATGGCTACTTTTACGTACCAAAATGGAATGTTAAATTTAAATTATCCGATGAGCTAACTGATTATGGCTACGCCGTAGCGCAAAACAGTCTTTCCAACAGTTTTGGAGAGTATGAGCTAGGCATGTCTGCCGTACAAAAGTCTAGTTTGTTGGAACATCCCCAAGCCAGATATTATGATGACATTTTCACTTGCTCGATTGTTACCGTTTCTAGGGTTGAGGCAAATTCACCGCTCATCGATACTGTACCACCCATCGAAGGCATGACAAAAGTGGTAAATTTCGGCGAGCATACGTTCATCATGTATAATTACAAAGCTCATGGCAGTTGTGATTTTGAAACGGACCTTCAACAGACCTCAGACATGCTTATGAATATTTTCTCACAGCCAGAAACAATCTAGCTAAACGGTGTAAAATTATAAGAATTAGTTTTGCACTCCACCATCAAACGTCTAGGCACACAACAATTTCTCTGGGTACAGCTTCTTTAGGCCAGCCCATTAAGGTCTTTTTCCAAGTTGGTGCCGTAACGAAAAACTGTGAAATACACAGAAAACCATCCCATAAAACTGTTAAAGTAATTAAAGTTGTAATATACGTTTCCCTACTTCTTTCCAAGCAGCTTGGTAATAATCTGCCAAATATTGATCCACTTCGTCACATGGCACCCATTTCCAGAACTCTACTTCCCCCTCCTGTGGTTTAACTTTTGTACTTTTAGTCTTCGCTAAAAACAAATAAATATCTTTTACCGTCGCCCCATCATGAATTAAATGACTCAAAATAATCAGCGTCTGATCTATAATCTCTACCTCCAAGCCGATTTCTTCATGAGTTTCGCGAAGTGCCGTTTCTATATCGGTTTCATTATTTTCCTGATGCCCTTTAGGAAACGACCAAAATATTTCTCCATGCTCATCTTTTGTGCCAATTAGCAAAACTTTACCATGGTCAATTATAATTGTGCCGCAGCTTTTTCACGTTTCATATCTATATTGTACCACTGGAAAAAGCATTTATGAAATTATTAGAGATCCGTATATTCAGTTTGAGAAGATTATACTAGAACCATGATATAATTATACTCATAGGAGTTTATGAAATGATTTGGCTACCGGTAGTAGGAGATTATGCAGATATTGATGTTTACGCTTCTATTGTAGCCTATACAGACTTACTAAACCAACGCGGCAAGCCAGCGAAATCTTACATTCCCCCAGCTACGCCAAACTACAGCATACCAGACTCTCTTCGTCTTAAAGCTTACGAGAATGATAGTTTTGATTTGCAACCAGACGATGAAGTAATTATTCTCGATATGTCTACGCCAAGCGTAATCAATAGTTTAGTACCAGATCGCCAGATTCTCGAACTGATCGATCATCATCCGGGCTATGAAGCATACTGGCGCACACGCTTAGGTGATAAAGCAATTATCGAGAAAATTGGCGCCGTCGCAACGTCAGTTTTTGAGTGGTGGGGTGCATGTTGGCATTATGAAAAAATGACGCCACAAATTGCGAAGCTTTTACTAGCGGCCATCCTAGACAACACTCTGTATTTTAACGCCGAAATTACTACCCAGCGCGATCTTAATGCAGCCACAAAACTAGCAAAACTCGCCAACACCGCTGTAGAAGACTTTGCCGAATGGTACTTTGCCAAAGTTAATCAAACTATTCTCAATAATCTGGAAGAAGCTTTGCTACGAGATTGTAAAAAGGTCAACTTATTGCCATCAAATGTCGAAATTACTTTCGGGCAGCTGACGGCGTGGAGTGCAGAAAAACTAATTGCGCAACGCCCGCGGATCATGCAAGCCATGGCTAGCAAAAGCCAGAATTGGATAGTCAGCATAATTTGTCTAGCTGAGCATAAAAATTATCTCCTGGCTAGTTCTCAAGACATCAAGCAATATTTTGCAAAACTTCTAAACTGCACGCCCGACCAAGGCTGGCTAATAACTAATCAACTCTTCCTGCGCAAAGAAATTATCGCTAAGATGCTTAACGAAACTTCCAGCTAGCTCTAAAGATCAGTATTAAATCCTCCCCACCTCTTTTAACCAATGCACTGTATCATCAATCGTTGCTTGGGGTGAGCGGCTGGTATAGCCAAGCTCACGATCGGCTTTAGCATGAGAAAAGTTAGCGTTAGACTCCAAAGTATACAAAGAGTATTTTGTATATAGTGGCGGTTGTTTTTTGATATTATAATAAATTTCCGAAAGCGGCGCCGTCAACCTGGCTAGCCAAAGTGGCAGAAAAGTCTTAATCGGCTTGCGCCCCGTCGCTTGCGCAATCATCTGGAACAAATCTGCCACCGTCAGGTAATACCCTGAAAGAATATAACATTCTCCAGCCTTACCATGTAGACAAGCGCCCAAGATTCCGTCTACCACATCACGCACATCCACAAAATCGTAGCCGCCCTTCACGCCCGCCTTCAAGCGGCCAGTAGCCGCATCAATCACCATTTGGGTAAGATGGCTAGTCTTAAAATCATACGGGCCAATAATACCTGATGGATGCACAATACAAGCGTCTAGCCCCTGCGTCTTAACGGCGTCCAGAACATACTTCGCAGCCTCAGCCTTAGACTTAGCATATTCTCCCTCTACTTTGGCGGGGTCGAAATCAGTGTTTTCTGTCATCACTTCGCCCTTTGGCAGCTCGGGAATAGCATGCACACTATTTACATACACCATCTTCGCACCAATTGCTAAAGTTTGCTCCGCGACGTTTTTTGTACCTAGCACATTGACTTTGTAAACTTCCGGATTAGGCTTAGACTTAATATAGACAATCGCCGCACAATGAATCACGTAAACTTTTGCATGCGCCGGTACTTTAAAAATCTCAGCTAAAGTTTCTGGCTTGGTTACATCACCTTCAAAAAGCTCACAGTTTAGCCCCTGCAGAGCATCTGCTCGCTGCAAAGACGACACTAATGCTCGCACTTGGTTCTGAGGATCTCGGCACAATTTACGTACTAAGTTATTGCCCAAGAAACCATTGGCGCCAGTAATAATGTATACGTTTTTCATGAATCACTTCCTTTTCCAACTTCACCATTTAGTTTTGCTCGGTATTCATCAAAATGCACATAAATATAAGCTAAATCTTCTACTAAAGAACTCTCAGTTTTATTGTGAGAAATCGACATTGCCATAGAAATAATCTTTGCAAGGATAATTGGCGTCAGAATAATTAGCGCCACCACCAAAGTTGAACCCAACACCGAGACTAATCTATGCAAATTAATCGTATCAATCGAGCTATCGTACGCAATAATTACAATGGACGATAGTGTAATTACGGCCGTCAGTACCCAACCAAGCAAATTCGGCTTAGCATTTCCTGGTAATCGCGACTGGAAATAACTTAAGGTTAAGCTAAGCTCGTCTTTTGTGCAAATTTTGTGACGTGCTAAATCGCTGACTAAATTCTCTAAACGTCGTTTATCATCCGCTGCATAATAAGCTGAGATCTTAGTAGCGATACTTTTACTGATGCGTACACTACGGAAAAGTTTACTAATGCGATAATATTCCCATAAGAAAAATATCACCACTAGCACAAACAACAAAACTACCGCACAAGCATAAATAATCCAGCGTACTGGACTAAAGACCAGAGCAAACACAATGGCTAGAATTACTACCGAAGTTGCGCAAGGCCAATAATAAGCAATAAAACGCCGTTGCTGTAAGCCTTTCCGGTATTCACGCTCGATCTCGCTAAACAATTTTCCTCCTAATGCTTATGGCTTTTGCAAAAGTAGTTCGTTAACTTTATTGTAGCATAAGTTAAGCATTTGTAGAATTTTTCGCTCAAAAATATTTAAGTGACAACTTTTGGAGTTTCCTTAATAAGTTTTAACAACTTCATCACCAACGGACGAAAAACTAGAAATATCCCATAACCAATGATTCCACCTAGCACATTAGTAATAATATCTGTAATATCAGCCAGCCGCGAGCTGCTAATAATCGGTTGGATTAACTCAATACTTAAACTTAATAGGAAAGTTAAACTTACAGTTTTAAGAAAATTAATTTTCCCATGACCCACCAATGGCAGCAGAAAACCAAACGGTACCGTCATCACAACATTCAAAATCACTTGCCGAGCATAATCTCCCCGACCTGCCGCCACGTCCACAAAAGGCGCAAAGTTCATCGGCATATGCGGATGGTCAAAAATAAACGGTAGTGAAGTAATGATCGGCATTAGCGTAAAATAAAGCACAAAAGTTAAATAAATATACAACAACGTATTGATTAACAAAACATCTCTACCTTTTGCTCGCCAGCGTTTGTAAAACACCAAAAAGTACAAAAGTATCAACGCGACAAAATCCACTAAGTCCTTGATAAAACCTCCGTTCGATGATCTTATTATATGTTTAACAATTCCAGATCTGCAAATTATCGCCTTCTACATACACAACTTGATTATCGTTCAAACAGACAATTGGCTGGGTAATACTAAAAAATTCCTCGGTATTTTCCTGAACCGGCCGGAAAAACTTTGCCCGTTTTTCGCCTTGACGGTTCCAATGTGGGCGCACTAAGAAATTTATCAAACCTAAACCGCGAAAGTCTACTAAATCTTGCACTTTTGCTAGCGAATCACCGCTCAAGAACTTTTGCGGGGAGATATCTTCGCTACAAATAATTGCTCCGGCGCTTTCGCCAATGTAAGGTACGCCGCGCGCCAAGGCTTCTTTGATCACCTTACCAAAATTACATTTCTGCATTTGCTGTAACAAATAGAAACAATTACCACCCTGCACAAAAACCACATCTTTATCAACCAGCTCGGCACGAACTTCCGCTTCACTCTTTCCGGCCAAATCGTATTCGCAAATTTGCCACCCCCGCCGTTCTAATAACGTCGCTCCCTCCCGAATCCATGTGCGCTTCGCTATTGGGTGCAAATTCCCCGCCGTAATGATATAAGACACCTTGATTTCTGATGCAGGTTTACCTAAAAGAGTCTCAATGCTATGCATAATCTTTTCCGCTACACCTTGACCGCAAAAGCTTGAAGCAAGATAGAGATTTTGCAGTTTTTCCCAGCCTAAATCAGTATGCAACCCGCTAGTCAGAATCACCTTCATATACCTATACTCCTAATGCTTAAATAGCTTTCCGATTACTTCAGCAGCCTCACCGAGAGCCTCACCAGCTTCACCTAAAGCTTCGTGAACCTGTTGATTAATTCCTCCGCCCAAGTTGACGTAGTAATCTTCACCTACTGTTGTAATGGTGGACTTTTCTGGAGTTTTAGCGCCAGCCTTATGTGGAGAAAGTATTACTTTAAGCGCAGCTTGGTCAGAAATCGCATAGACTGGATACGGCGCCACTTTAGCTTCGCGCAAAATTTCTGGCTCTTCAAACTTAAACCAACCATGATAATGCGGCAATAAAACCGCCGGTACAATATCAAGATAATGATCAATCGCTGGCTTTTCCTGGAAAACTTCGCGTGCAGTTTGTTCACTTTCCTTATGACACATCACACACGACCCCGCCGAACTTCCTACCCAGACTTTTGCCTCTAAAATCTCTGGCAAAGCTTGAGCTAGCCCAGTATCTTCCAGGACTTTAGTCAAATAATCCGCATTACCGCCAAAACAATAAATAACGTCTGCATTATCAATCATCGCGCAAACTTTAGCCAGAGGCTGTGTTTGTAATGGTAAAATTTCTAAAGATTTAGAATTATCCAGCACATGCTGCTTTTCCGCTTCAAACCAAGCCATATCACCAGTTTCTGCCTTGGCGGCATCCTCGATGGCTACAACTTTGATATTCTGGCGCTTCTTTCCAGCTAGTTGCTCGTAAGCTTTGATAATTTCTTCGGTAGTGAGACCTGCGGATGTAAGTAATAGTTTCATATTCCCATTATAGCATATTTCAGAGGTAGTCATGATATTCGCAGAAGTTTAACATCTTGATGGGTCTGAAGCCAGTAAATATCCCCCGGCTTAGCCGGGGGCTTTACTCTGGACGGGCATAGCCCTCTTACTACTAGCAGCCACCAG
>CAYMCF010000056.1:0-6580 GCA_964388975.1 uncultured Candidatus Saccharibacteria bacterium
CTACCGAAGTCCCTGCTGATGGTATGGCTTATCGAAGCCATAATGTCACCGTTACCGCTACGGATGTAAGTAGCTATAGTCTTACTATCTCCTATGCTGAAGCTAATGGAGCAATGCGCCTCAATGAAGACCAGAACGTAGTACTAGCTAATGCTACTGGTACTAATATGACTGGTATGACCGAAGGTAGCTGGGGCTGGGCTTGGAGTGATAACTTAACTAGCGGCGATGAAGCTGGCTTAACTTATTATGGTATGCCTAAGCTTGGTACTTATGCCAATGGCCTTGCTAACGGTCTATTGGAGAATGCTGCACCAACTGATTATAATGCTACTTTTACTAAGAGGCTAGTCTTTGGAGCTAAGTTTGGTAAGGATGATTTTTCTGGTACTTATCATACCAGTGCCATGCTCTCACTTGCAGCAGTACCTAAGTTTGCCGTAGGCTTATGGCAACTTCCAGATGGTACTACCAAGAACTCTGGCATCCTGACTATGCAAAGTATGACCGCAGACGTCTGCAAACAAGTAGACGCTCCTACTAGCAATAATCCGAAGCAAGTGCCACTATTAGTACTCCGAGATACTCGTGGTGGCGGTTATACTAATGATAATATTGCAGAAAGCTATATTATTGGTAGATTGCGGGATGGCAATTGCTGGATGGTACAGAATATGAATCTAACAAATAAAGAAATCTCTTCTAACGATTCCAACATTCCAAAAGATGGTGATAATGTGCGTACTTATACTATCCCAGCTTCCGTTTCTCCATGGTCTGATACTTCTGCCACAACTAACAAAGTGCACTACCCCAATGCATCTAATCCCGATGGAGATACACATAAATACGGCGCTTATTACACTTGGTGCGCCGCTACCGCAGGTACTTGTGTAAATAGCGGTGAAGCTGCCGGTAGTATTTGCCCCAAAGGCTGGCGATTACCGACTTCCAATAAAACTTCTATTACCGCTACGGGATACAATTATAGCTTCAATAAGCTAGTGATGGATGGCTCTAGCCAAATCACTGCCACCGATGCTTGGAAAACCAATCAAACTGACACTACTTTAGGTAATAGCTTTGGCATTACCACTGCCACTAACGGTGCGATCTTTAGTGCTGGTTTCTTCCCGGCTGCCGGTCGTGTCGGCGATGGCTCCCTCGGCGCTGTCGGCTCCCACGGGCGTTATTGGTCTAGTACGGCCAGCGATAGTAACTACGCTTACAACCTGTACTTCAATAGCAGCGGTGTGAATCCGTCCAGCCTCAACGACCGCTACTACGGCTACTCTGTGCGCTGTGTCGCCCCGGCCAGCTAGAATACCGAGAGATTTTGACACATTTTGAGCCGTTCTGCGGGGTCTGTAAGCTCAGACCTTGCTGATACGGCTCTTTTTGCTAAGAATGCCTCAAAGAGCCTAAAAATGCCCTCAAACGGCAAAACCATAACCAAAATCCGTCAAAATCCGCCAAAAACCGCCTCAAAATCATCAAAAACTCGTTTTTCTGGTATTTTTTGCGAGGTTCACCGAAAATCTCCAAAGCCCATTCAGAAATCTACTCAAGACCATACCAAAACACGCCAAGAAACGACACTTTGGAGGTTGATAACTGCTTTTTCCTTAGATTTGCCTTCTCCGGGCGCGGGCTTGCTGAGCAGTGGCGCTGGCGCGGCTGGCGGCTGCTGCTTGGGCTACGCTTCCCCGCCGCGCTGGCGTCCGCCGCGTAGGGGTAGTAGGCTTGCTAGTCTCGGCAATTTGCTCCTCGATACGGGCAGTAGTGGCGGCTAAGCCCTCGGCATCGCCGATTGCTTCGTAAATAGCCAAAATCAAGCGTAGAGTAGCAGTGCTATTATCTAGCTGGTAAGCTTTTTCCAAAGATTCAATCGCGGCCTTGTATTTGCCAAGGCGCTCTTCGGCCTTAGCAAGAGCAATAAAGCGGGCCGGTACGGTATTTTCTAGCTCAATCGCTTGCTGGAAAGCCATCACTGCTTTCTCGTAGGCGCCGGTTTCTAGGTAAATCAACCCCACATTGTGCAGCGAAGAAGGATTATTGTCTAGCGACTGAGCAATCTCGAAACATTCGATAGCTTCGTCAAACTTCTGCTCTTTGGCGTAGAGAATGCCTAAACGGTTGTAGGCGGCGGCATTTTTTTCGTCAAACTTCAGGATAGTAAGGAGGGCTTTCTCGGCGCGGAGCGGCTTGTGGTCGCGCATCGAGGTTTGAGCGGCGCTCCAGAGCTTTTTCATCTGCATGTCATAGCGGGCGCTACGAGGAGCTTCGGCCTTGTGGCTGCGAAACAGTGGAAACAAAAACGCCAGATAGAGCGCCATTACTGCCAGAAAAGCGATACTTAACATATACTTATTTTAGCACAAATCGGCCACGATATGCAACTTTATGTGGCAGTTTTGGGATAAGTTGTCGTAGAGCCGGAGAAAGCTAGGCAGCTTAGTGAGAAACTTGGCATTGCCAGTCTTAAAATATGACTTATAGAGTAGCTCAATGGCAGTGCCGACGATCTCTAGAGCTTGTTGGCGGGGCTGAGTTTTGCTTTTGGTGAGCTCGGTAGCGATCGCGGGGAGGTCGGTCGGAGTGGCGGCGATGAGTTTCTTGGCCATGGTGAGGGTCTTAGCTTTCGCAGTGGGAGGTTGGTCAAGAAAATTCGTCTGTTTGAGGTAAAAAATCTGCGCGCGGGAGCGGATAGTAGGGAGTAGGCTGTTCGGCTGCTCGGTGAGCAGGACAAAGTGGCAATGCGCTTTGGGCTCCTCGAAAGTTTTCAGGAAAGCGTTTTGGGCGGCTTCGTTCATAGCATCAGCGGGAGTGATCACAAAATACCGCTCGCTGGTCTCGCAACTATTAGTCAACGCCAGAAAATCACGCATTTGCTCTACGGTAATAATCGTAGTAGTTTTGTCTTCGGCTGGGCGGAGGTAAAGCGTGCTAGGCGGTAGCTTTAGCTTAGCATTATTAGGCACTACAAAAACACTGCAGCTAACTTGGCTGGCAATCTTGGGTAGCTCGGTAAGCTTATCAAAAAACATGAAGCTGTCCTTGCGGAAAATTATCCATTTTTCTCATTACTTATTTAATACTTCCTTAAATTCTCTGGGCGCTTCGGCATGGAAAGTCTTGCGTACATTGCCATCTGGCCCGGGAATGGTAATCTCTAAATCTTGGGCATGGAGCATCAAGCGCGGAGCGGATTTCGCGTCGCCATAGACCGGATCACCCAGAATTGGCGTATTAAGATAGCGTAAATGTACTCGTAGCTGGTGGGTCCGGCCGGTCGTAGGTTTGAGCTCAATTAAACTTTTGCCGTTGTGGCTAGCCAGTACGCGATAAGCGGTCTGTGAAGGCTTGCCATTTTGGTCGACTTGGAAAGTGGTGGGGCGCTTGAGGTTACGTGCGATGGGCAAATCAATCACTGCGGCGGGGAGCTTAGGAGCACTTTCTACTACGGCTAGGTAAGTTTTGTGAGTTTTGCGGTCTTGGAACTGTTTGCGGAGCATTTTCTGCGTAGGCTCATCTTTCGCCAAAATCACCACGCCGCTAGTATCGCGGTCTAGCCGGTGTACTAGGCGGCCGTAATCTTCGAGAGTTGGCTCGGGGCAATATTCTCCTTTGGCCATGCTAAGTAGGCCAGCTGGCTTGTTAATTACTAAGACATGTTTATCTTCGTAAATTACCTCGACTTTGGGCAATTCGTGACTGCGTACTGGTACGGTCAAAATAATTTCACTGTCGGGCGCGATTTTCTCATTAGGTTTTTTGGCAATTACGCCATTCACTTTCACAAAGCCACTTTTGACAAAGCTTTGCAGGCTGGAGCGGTTGTATTCAGGATGTTGCTTGACCAAAAGGTGGTCGAGCCGCTCGCGATTGTCAACTAGCGTATCGTCAGCGAGTACGGTATCACCATTGATTACACGCGATAGTTCGGGTTTGCTAAATTTTTTCCCAGTGATAATCATGAACTTACCTCAAGCAAAAAGCTTTTTGTGCCTGCAGGAGCTTGGCATTGGCCACTTCATTGGCGTAAGTCTCGCCGGTTTCTAGCAAATCAATAATTTCGGCATCGCTAATACTAGCTAGCTTGCGTTGGAATTCGCCCAAAAATATCGCCACGTCGCTAGCGACTTTTTGTTTTAGATCACCGTAATGAGTTTCGCCCGCCCAAGTCGAGATGACTTCTTGGAGCGGTATATCGTTTACTAGCGCATCGATTTGCAAAAGATTGCTAATGCCAGGCTGGTTAAACATATCAAACTGAATCTTCCCTACGTTATCAGTTGTAGCGGACATGATTTTTTTCTTGACTTGCTCAGGCGTATCAGAAAGCATGATTTTACTATTTTCGGCGGCGGCCGATTTGCTCATTTTCTTTTCCGGGTTTTGCAAATCGCGAATGCGGATGCCTTCGTCTACTTGCATAAACTTAGCTTGCTCGCTCGGAGCTTTTGGCAAGATAAATATCTCACCATATTTTTTGTTAAACTTTTCTGCTAAGCGGCGGGTCAGCTCGATGTGCTGGAATTGGTCTTCACCCACCGGGACGTATTCGGCGCTATATAATAAGATATCCGCAGCCATCAGCACTGGATAATCAAAAATTCCTACATTGACGCTATCTTTGCCGGCGCTTTTGTCTTTGTACTGAGTCATGCGGCTGAGATCGCCCATGCTAGCCACACAATTCAAAATCCAACATAATTCAGAATGGGCTGGTACACGCGATTGCCGGTAAAAGTGGACATGTTCATTGAGATTAAGACCGGCCGCAAGGTAATATTTGAGCGAGCGGATGATGTTTTGTGGTAATTCTCCGTCAATCTCGGCAATAATCGAATGTAAATCCGGCGCAAAAATATTGATATGTGAATCCGCGCTATGTTGATTGGCTAGCCGCACCATGGGTAATAATGCACCCAAGAAATTTCCTAAAGTTAACTCACTATTGGCACGAATGCCAGTCAAAATCGTTTTCATAGTATATATTATAGCGTACTCAGTGGGTTTTGGCAAAATTACTTGATATTCTTATCAATTTTCGCATCGGAGATTTCGTACTTGCGGCGTTCGGAAATATAAGTTAATAACTTAGTTGCACCCCAGCCGATCAAAGCCAGAATGAAAAAGTACAAGAATCCAAAAGTAGTAAAGGATGGCTCGGATTCGGTGAAAAGTTCCAAAATCGCTGCGCCGGCGCTCATGGAAGTAACGATAGTAAGGCTGTTGATGGAGCCAGAAGTGACATCTTGTTTGAGTTCTTGGAACAACTTTTGGGCGGATTTGACATAATTTTCCGTCATGTCCCAAAGATCTTTAACATATTCCAAAGTATCGCGCAAAGTTTCGTAACGATAACCAGAAATTGCCAAAAAGTCTACTAAATCACTATCTTGCTTGGCAATCCGCTCGCGCGTAGAAATATAAGTAGACATCTGTTCGATACGGCCGTCAATTAAGTTAACGGTTTTGGCGTAACTATCGAGCTTGGTAGAAAACTTCACAATATCCTTGCCTTTAACTTTATCGCGGTCTTTGACGGCATCAATCTTTTCCCAAATAATCCGGTGCAAATTTAGATAGCGATGCAGCTGACCTTTGAATTCGCGGATGAAAATTTGTTCTTCAATATAGCGCTCGACGTTGGATAAGGATGCGGATTTGTTATTAATAAAGTAATATTTATCGCCGCGCAGGACGCTGTATTTTTTATTGGAGAACTCAAAATACTTTTGGCGTTCAGTCTTGGCTAATAATTCGGCAATTTCTTCGCGTGCAGCGTTATCACAAACGATAAAATATGGATAAATCGTTTCGACATGCGCTAGCTCTTTGGGTACGGGCGCACCCATGCTAAAGAGGTAATTAATAGCGGGAGATAAACGCTCTTCATAATAGCCCTTGAGCCGTTCAACATCGGCAAACATAGTAGCTTCGCTGACTTGGTCGCTACTTACCACGATAAGACCGTCTTCAAAAATCTTCACCCGGATTTGCTCGCTAGTATTAAACATAACAAATTCTTCCCCGGCTACGCCGTATTCGATACTGCCGATGTTGAGGTTGCTACGGAGCTCTTGGAGTTTTGTTTTGCTAAGCTTGAGCTGCGAAGTGCCGTCACGCAAAAAGTCATAAACTTCGGACAATTGCAACATAGTACGCTGAAACCACCCGCCGATATAGATGCTATTTATTTTCATGCTTCCTCCGTAGATAACTTGTGATAATAACCAACTTAATTTTATTTTATCATACTTATGGTAAAGTTTGGAAGTTTTGATGGAGATATTTCTAGTTTAGTTCCACAAATACCATTTTTCTTGGAGACGTGTCGCTCGAGCCCATCTTCGTTTCACTCAGATTCTTGGGCGTCATCTCGGAAGAATAAACAGAAGTTTATTCTTCTCTCGATTCCTACAAGATTCGTTACGGGTCTCGCGCACTTAATCCTCGGTCGTAACCTCCGGACACTCCAAGAAAAAGGTATTTATGGGGCAGGGCGACGAGCTGCTCACATACAAGGCTCAACACCTTCGCAACATTTGGATAGGCGTTATACACTGTAGTC
>CAYMCF010000057.1:0-6434 GCA_964388975.1 uncultured Candidatus Saccharibacteria bacterium
GACCTCGCAGTCCCGAACCGCGCGCGCTACCAACTGCGCCACACCCTGAACATCTAGGGCTATTTTACCACAGTTTGAGAAATAAAGGAAGGATTTTGATAGAGACAGAGAACGGGTGATAGTATCAATTATTGCATTATGGCCAAATCTCCCCAACTTTGAAGGTTGGGGAGAAAAAGTTAGGGTACAGCCAAAATACTAAACTTTAGCTGGCCGGAGCGATGCAGCGCACAGTGGCACCATAATAACGCTCCCTAGAACCAGAAGGATAAAAGGTGTCCCAGGAAAACCCAAGATTGTATGCTTTAGTATCACTAACAGCAGTACTAGACCAATAAAAACCACTACTAGTAGCATAATAGATGTTCCCAACATACATGAATCCAGCCGCAAAGAATAAGCCATCACTCAGTGTATAACCATATACGTCGGTTAACGCTAATTTCGTATTAGTATATTTAGTAAGTGCTTCCGTCTCTCTTTTCGTCGACAGTTTATTAAAGCTCCCATCTACATCTACTGATTTTCCGGAAGTTGGCAACCGCCAACCTTTTGGACAAATACTGTTTGGGGCCTCTCCTTCATCAACAGAAGTTCCCGCCGTAGCGGCGTGCCAAGAGTAGTACGCGCCAAACCCTTTTTTTCGGTTATCAACAAGGCCAGGGTCACATATTTGACTTTTTAAGTAACCCGCTTCTTTCCCAAATATAGTATCGGTATTATGAGACGTATTGACAGTTGACCCAGCTAAATCATAATCGTTAGAAACATCAGAATTATCCTTAGTAAGCTTTGTTGTTCCTGTGGCAGACTTTAAGCTTTCCGCGGTAAGGCTTAAGTTTTGCAACATCCAACAATTTCCGTCGGATAATTTAGAGATAACATAGCTATTAGGAGTACCATAGTTAGTGTAACCAGCTCCACGCGTATCGATAAGGGCCTTGCTGTAACCTACCGGGGTACTCTTGCAAATTTCTGGAGTCATTTCCTGCATAGTATTGATAAGTTCGATACTTAAGCTTGGAGCTACGCAACGCACAGAGCGACCACTGTAACGATAGTAATCCTTATATGATGCGCCAACACTACTGTTATTAAAATTTAAGCTGTAAGCATTGGTGCCACTATATGCCGTATTAGACCAATAGAGACCATTTGAGCCAAGAAGATCAATAGAGCCATTATTGACACGTCCGGCATATTGAAAGTTATACGGTTCACCGATGAGTTTAGCAGAGCCGGCAGCATCATTTGTAAAACCAGCGTCCGCGACTAGCTTATTGTAGCTATATCCATATTGGGCGCTATTTACAGTGCTACCTCCCCCGGGTAATCGCCAGCCTTTGGGACAAATACTATACAAAGCAGCCTGTCCATCCGATGTAGCATTAGAGCAACTTCCAGCCGTTGCTGCACACCAAGAATAGTAAGTGCCATAATCTGTGTTTTCGGAAGTTAGAGTAGCATCTAATGTAGTGCTCGTACTAGTCCACTGACTTTTGCTCGTATAACTTGTTGGCAAAGCATAAGTACTGCTGCTTGCTACGTTAGAGTACTTATTCGATAGCTGCACATTATTATCATTGTCCGGATGCGTAGACTTCCAGCTCTCGATGCTTTCTTTAGTCAGTTTTAGGTTTTGCGTCATCCAACAATTCCCATCTTCCAATCTTTGTACTAAGTACGCACTACCGTCTCTTACATCTTGCAAAGTAGAATGCTCCCCAATCACCGACGACGCGCAAATCTCCGGTGTCATCTGTTGCATTTGGAAGATATCGTCTAGAGTGGTAACCACTTCTTTAGCATTAGCAGTGAGAGAAAGAATTACTTGCGTTTTGTAATGCCCAGACGTAGCATTGTCACCAAACTTAGCCCCAAAGACTAGTTTGCCTTTGAAGCTATCCTGATAAACATCATTACTAGCTAGTAAACCATTGGAGAGTTCTGATGCAACACTACCAAATTGCGGTACCGTATAGTAAGTCATTTGTTCGTCGGCAGTGTCGAAGCTATCGATATTACCATCATCAGCTTTATTAGTACCCCAAGCAAAGCCCCAAGTATTATCCGGCATATTCGCGGGAGTTCTACCATCGGCGCCCATGAGATAAGCATTACTACCTTCTAGACGTAAGTTATCCTTACCGCTAGCATAAGATAATTGTAGGGAGTATTTAGTGATATCATTCACATCTACAGTTACCTCGTGGCTCCGGTAAGCCATACCATTCTTTGTGACTAAAGTAGCCGCATTCTGATCCGCAGCATGCTCCCCATCACCAGCAGTAATGGTAATCTTAGCCGTAGGGTCGGGAGAAGTGGTAGTGTTATCTTCTCCGTCTAGGGCGTAAGCGTCTTCTGCATAATTAAATACTGTGCCTACACTAAAACTATAGGATAAAATCCCTAAGAGTGAGATCATGCATACCACCGGCAAACCATATGCAAAGTATTTAACTTTACTGAAGTTTAACAAACTTGCGGTACTTTTTGATAAGTTATTCTTCCCTAAATGTGGGTTAATATCTCTACGTCTGAGTTTTCTCTTGAACTTATCAAAAACTAATGTTTGCCGATGTTGGTGCATCATGTCCTCCTTTGATTTGTTTGCACAAGTCTCGTGGGAGTGCCATTTTATGTTAGTTTGTAGGGTAATAGAGGATACAAAAATACTACGCAACCTTCATAATAATATTATGTTGCTTATTCATAATAATACTGTGGATACTACTAGTTTTATAAGTTTCTTTCACTAATTAGATAAGCAGGCAATAGTATTCTTGTATATATAATATACGGTGAGATATATTGTACTAATTAGCTTAAAGAACTAGTAGTAATGAAGTCATGCGCCTTTTTGCAAATACTACAAATACAAAAATGGCACCACGAGTGGTGTACTAAACCATAGACTAATACTAACTTTGGAGCCAATAAAAGCCTCTCGTGGAGCCATTTCTTAGCTCCAAATTAAGTTAGCATTATCATTCTATAGTTTAGTACAATCTCATTATATCACAAAAACTTCATGTTTACGCAAATATTGTAGATTTTTGCGGACTTTAGCACAAAAGTTGTTGCATTTATGAGGCTTCGTGGTATAATAAATATCGCTGCCTATTCGGGCAGTGAATTTTGCGCCAAAGTGCGCTCAAGGAGGAGTTTAACATGCAGCAGTTACAGCGTCAGGTGGCAAAAGTCGCCAATTGGTTCAAGGGTCATACTTACAGTCCAAGCGGCAACCGCGGGTTTTACCCGGTGCAGCATTACTGCGACGGCAGCACTCTGCCACGCGGCGTGATCTACAGCCGCTAAGGCAATAGCCGCCTGGCGCGTCCACCTATCAGAAATCCCTCTAGTACCTTATTCCCCATTACCCCTGGCTTAGCCAGGGGTGTTTTTAACCCTGAAAACCTCTGGATTAAAATTCGGAGGTCGATTATATTTAAATTCCCTCTGGTCAGCTTGGTACTTTTGTAGTATAATACTGATAACGGGGCGTAGCACAGTTGGTAGCGCACACGGTTTGGGACCGTGAGGTCGCCTGTTCGAGTCAGGTCGCCCCGACCATCAATAAAAATGAGCCTTCTGGCTCTATTTTTATTGATTTGATTTTGTTGAGACCTGGGCCGAACAGCTTTAGCTGTTCGTAGGCGGTAGGAGTGTGAGTGAAAAACTGGAATTTATTCTAGATTTTCCGAACCGACGCCCCGCCACTGAGTTGAGCGAAGCGAAACGAAGACTCAGGTCGCCCCGACCAAGTCTATATTGTTATGAGCAAAAATAGTTATACCTACCAGCTAGAGGCTGAATTGAAAGATTTTAAACCTCGGATTTGGAGGCGTTTTTTAATTGACTCCAGCTCGTCATTAGCGGATTTGGGATATGCTTTAGTAGCCATGTTCGAGGGGCAAGCAAGTCACTTATTCCATTTTTGGCATCCAAAAGATTATGGCTTATGCTACGAATGTGCATGCTATGAGCCGGTAGAGAATCTTGGTTTTGGACCCATCCATTTTAAAGCGGTTGATGCAAGAAGTATTACTCTTGCCAAAGCTCTACCAGAAGTTGGGTCGGTCATAAATTTTGAGTATGATTTTGGTGACAGCTGGGATTTTAAAATTAAGCTTAAGAAGATTATAGGTGGTCCTCATGAGCTAGAAGTGATAGGCGGAGCGGGATATGGTATTATTGAAGATTGCGGCGGAGTTAGCGGGCTCAATCATATAGTCGAACTTTGCAAAAATAGATGCGGGAGAGAATACGAAGAATTTGTCGCTTGGTCCGGATTGGTGGAATTTGACATTAAAGAATTTGATTGTTTACAAATGAACAAGGGCCTAATAGAATACGCCGAGATGATCAAAGCGGCGTACGAAGAAATTCCCTGTTAACATTAGTTTTTATAATACTCCCAAAGGCAGTCGAACCGTCATTAGCACGATAGCCCTGCTCACGAATTCATAAACTCTGATATAATCAGTATATGCAAAATAAAGCTACGCGTTTAGAACTATTCAAGATACTAGACAAGAAGTATGCTAATGATTTTTTGACCGGTAAACTCTATATGAATCCACTCCAATATTTTAGAAATCTTGAAAATCCCGCTCAAGGTGATCCTCTTGAGGGAGCCTGTGGAACAATCAAAAAGAACCAATTAAAACAAGTTGGCATTCATTTTAGCAACGACTTCTTGCAGGCTATAAGCGACAATGTTACATTACTCAGTAATTTTTATGCCGCTAATAACCTTTTTTGTATGTACTGTCTACAAATCAATGACGAAAAGAAAACAGTACAAAGGCCCAACGAAGAACTTCGTTCCTTCACCGATCAGGCAACCAGGCAAAAAGTTGTCGTGCATATCAAAGATAAAACAGCTTTTCTTCGCAAGCTAGATAGCGCATTACAAAAAGCGCTTAAAGAACACACCATTGAATATAGTATATACGGGAAGGTAGAATATCAAAGTACTTGGCTGAACGCGGACGGTCCCGGCAGCCGGTCTGCATTCCATAAGGAACCACCTTACGCATACCAAAGCGAATGGCGGCTTTGCGTCTTACGCTACACTCAAGACCAAAATGCGTTCACTCTTTCCATCGGCGACTTACATAATATTGCAGAAGAAATTTCATTGGAAGACCTCCTCTCTTATCCAGAAGTACATTATCCTAATTATCGCGCTATTGATGACACTGCTACCGAGAAATGCGAAACGTATCGCATTCTTAGCAGCGGAAATGCCGTCAACCATTTAATGTACTCTTATATGCCACAAACAAATGATGAACCGGCTCTTTCCGATCAAGCAAAAGCCGATTGGCATTACGCGCAATTCTTAAATTTGAGTGATCGTCAGGACGAGATCGATACATATCTTATGTCATGCTTGAAAAAATATAAGGATTTAGAACATGTAAAATTAATCGTAGATTACCGCTTGTCAAGAGGAGAATGGGTCAAAGCAACCGACCCCTTCGTCTATGCCCTAAAAAACTTTCCGGAAGAAGTTCAAAATAGCCCTGGTAAGTTCTTTTTTCCGCTGCACACAATTTTGATGGAGCATGGCAAAGTTACCGACGCTGGAAGACTATTGGAAATAGCAAAAAAAGATCATAAGTTATCAGGTGAATTAGCGCAGATTATGGAAAGCGATTGTCTACTTGCACTCGGTTTTTTCGATAAAGCAGTAACAATATTTAAAGCCATGCAGAGGACTTCAAATGACCCGATTCTCTACTACGATCTCGCCGTCTGCTATTTTTATTTGCTAAGCTTTGAAGAATCTCAAGCATATCTAGATCAATATAAAGCTTACTACTCCAGTTCTCCAAAATCTATTCAAAACACGCAGCGCCTCCAGAAATTGCTTGATTGCTTCAACCACCATAATTTATTTGCCCAAAATCCCACCAATCACTCCTTAAGCAACGTAACGTGGGATGCCGAAATAGAACACATTTTGGCAAAAGCTAAAACAAAAGTTTTATGTCTAGGCATAGATGCTCTTTGGAAAATAGAAACCGCTCAGAAATGGAACATGCTTCATGATATTAAAACCATTAAAATATGCACAATGACAATTTTTCACATTATTGAGCTGTATCAGCAAACCGGCGACCCTACTTTTTATCATATTATAGAGCAGCTCCGTCTTCAAAAGAATATAGCCATTGTCTCTCCAAAAATGAATTATTACTTAATAGTCGATCTCAAAAGAAAAGAACTATTGCCTCATTGCAAAATGGAGCAAGCATTATATGCACAAAACCAACAGAACGAAGAAGCTTAATTGAACCTTAAAATATCCTTTAATACCAGGTTGATAACAGAAACAAAACGAGAAGAATCAATGTTTTTAGAAAATAGTCCATACAAGGCTCAACACCTTCGCAACATTTGGATAGGCGTTATACACTGTAGTC
>CAYMCF010000058.1:0-6361 GCA_964388975.1 uncultured Candidatus Saccharibacteria bacterium
TACTCTCTAGAAGAACAGGGGTGTAAAACAACTAGAAAACGGTATTAGACCTATAATACAGCTACTTTTAGAACTAATTGGTCTGCTGCGGGATCGCGAGAAGACCAAACAAGTTCAACAAAAAGATAGTCCCATTATCATTAATAACAATATAGTTATCAATGATAAAAAGGACTAATCTTCCTTCATCTAATTTGATTATAAACCATTAACGCGATTCGTACAAGTCTTTTTTCGCAAAAACTGCATATTTTGCGTAAGTGATTTATGCAGACTGGCTGCTATATTTTGGAGTTGTGTTTCTATTTTTGTTTTTATTTTGGAGAAGTTAAGCCTAAGTTTGAAATCAAGACTCAACTTCATTGTTTAATTCTGATTTTAGCTGGCGGGAGCGACACAGCGGACGGAGTAACCGAAGTGGCGATAGCCGTTGCCGGACGGACCCGCGTTTCTGCTATCGAAGTACAGGTCGTAGGCGGCATTAGTATTACTGGCCGTACTAGACCAATAACGCCCACCGGAGCTGACATCGTTAAGGGAGCCATTGTTGACGTAACCGGCAGCTGGGAAGAAGCCATAACCAAAGTAGCGACCAGGAGCGCCGGATAGGCCATTAACGCCAGCAGTCGTCCAAGATCCACTTTGGATGCTATTGAGTTTGTTTAAAGTTGGTAACTCCCAGCCCTTGGGGCAGATACTACTAGCAGTTTCACCGCTATCTACACAAGTTCCAGCCGTAGCGGCGCACCAGTTGTAATAGTAACCGTATTTGTCTTGATATGGACCACTACCATCAGAAAAAGTAAGGCTATTTGGATTATTTCTATAATAAGGCCTTGCAGTGTCGTTAGTCCACGACACAGTAGATTTGAGGGTGTCTAAGGCGAAGTTGGTTGGCCAAGGGTCACGAATATCAGAATTATCCGGAGTTAAGGCATAGGCGGTATCAAGATCGAGCTTCATATTCTGCATCATCCAACAGTTGCCATCTCCTAACTTCGCAATTATATAACTATTTGGATAAGTTCCATCGCCATCGCTGTTTTCGTAACCGCCGCCTCTTATATCATCGAGGATTAAAGTCGGCACAGTATTTATGCTAGTAGGCGTAGGCACTTGCGAATTAGCGCAAACTTCTGGTGTCATGTCTTGCATGTAGGCAATGCCAGAGTCTACGTCATTACTCCATTTTCGTGTTACCACTTTTGGTGAGGCCGCCAGAGAAAGCATTACACTGGTATGATAAGTTCCATTATATACATTATCACTAGCAAACTTAGCCGCAAAGACAATCTTTTGCGTAATGCTAGCTTTATCTCCGGTGCCACCATCTAAATATCCACTTGCTAAATCTGTGCCAGTGAGATTATTATTGTAAGCTGGCATGGTGTAATAAGTTAAATTATCTAAATTCGTATTGCTGCTACTCGTCCAACTATATCCCCAAGCATTAGCGTCGGTAGTTTTCATACTAGTACCAGTCATACCATTAGTGCCTACTCCGGGGATTACTTGATCGCCATTAGCTAATCCAGTACTTTGATTAGTATAAGAAACTTTTAGGGCATAACTTTCGGCATTGCTTACACTATACGTCACATTACTACTTAAGTAACCAATCTCTCCTGGCGCGACGGTAGTAGAAAGTTCTGGCGTAGCAACGGATAAAGAAACGGTAGGTTGGGCGGCGTAAGTGGAGTTGTTATTTATTAACAAGTTGAATGCAAAACATAGAGCAAGGCATAAGGTGAAGCATAATGTAGGATTGGTTAAAGCAAAACTCCGTCTTGATGCTTTTAATAAACTAAATGTTGGAATTAAAGTTATTTTTGGTTTCTTTCTTTGCATCATTGCCCTCCTTAGGTTTCTTATTACTTCCAAGTAGAGCCATTTTTGCATATATAAATAACTAATTAATAATTAAATTAAAAATACAATTTAATTATAGGAAATAGTTATTGTTAAGTAATAGAGGAAGTATTTTAAGCATCAAAAAGATATGCAAAACTTATATAATATATATTATTATGTTGCTTATTCCATAATAATTTTTTATACTCAACTTTTCTCTAGTTAATTATTTCTTACAAATATGCACCAACTTGTATTTGTAAAGAACTCACATAACTCAGAAAAAGTTAGCTTCTGTAGCATATCATCTTCATGTAAAATACTTGATACACAAAAATGGCACCACGAAGGTGTTGAACCATTCATTGATGTTACAATCAAGTTTACACTCTTTTGTATCAACCGATAAACAGCGTCCTTCATGATGCCATTTAAATGGTTGATAACAAAATAAATTAGATTAAAATATGTAAAAATGATTATAAACAACAATGTTTTTGCAAACATCTAATAAATGGTTCAACAATTTTATTATAGCGAACTTTTGCTGCTAATGCAAGATTTTTATGATGAAATTTTAGTGCAATTTTGCACAATAAGAACGTGAGATCATTCGGAAGTATCGTGATCGGCTTTGTCGCGGTTATCGTTGCGAAAGCTAAACATAATCGGTGTACCAACAAAAGGGTATTTCTCTCGAATTTTGCGCTCTAGAAAACGTTTCCATGACCAATGCAGCAGCCCTAAATCGCGCCCATGCACGACAAACCAAGGCGGACAGACATCGGTCTGTACGATGTATTTAGGCTTGGGGCGGGTATTTTTCAGGCCGGCGGGTGGATGCTCAATAATGGCTTCACCGAGAATTTTATTAAGTTCGGAAGTTTTGACTTCGAGATGGCGCGTCGCATCAATCTCGGCAGCTAGTTCAAAAAGCTTAGTGACATTTTGCCCAGTTTCACTGCTGGTGATCAAAACTGGCGCGTAAGGCAGGAAATTGTAATCTTGCTCAAGCTGGTCGAGAATAGCATCGGTATCTTCAACCAAATCCGCTTTGGTGAGCACGACGATGATGCCCTTGCCGGCTTCGATGATCTGCCCAGCCAGTGACTGATCGAGCTTAGAGTGCGGCTCAGTGGCATCTACCAACAGTGCGCAAATATCTGCTTCTTCAATGGCAGCTAGTGTGCGCAAGGCCGAGAATTTCTCTATGCCGACTTCGCGCTTGCCAGGCTTGCGCAGACCAGCGGTATCGAGAATTTCGAGAGTCTGCCCATGGAAACGTACTTCGACGCGGTTGACGTCGCGCGTGGTACCCTGCCGCGAACTAACGAGAGCTTGCTGCTTTTTCCCGAGCGAGTTAAATAATGAACTTTTGCCCACATTGGGGCGGCCGATCAGAGCGATTTTGAGCGGAGGATCGGTTGACTCTGTTTTAGAAACTCCGTTCTGATTTGCCAAATTGCCACTGATAGCCGCTTTCAATTCTCTCATTCCCCGTCCAGTAGTGGCGGAAACCCGGAAAGTTTGTTCGGGTTTAATACCGAGGCGGAGGAATTCTACTTCTGGCAAACTTTCACCTAGGTCAGATTTATTTAATAGTAGAAATACTGGCTTGCGCGACTTAAGAGCTTTTTTGGCAATTTGCTTGTCGCGATCATCCGGATAATGCGAGCTGTCGAGCGTGAGCAAAATTAGATCAGCACTTTCGATCGCGTCGGCAATTTGGTCTTGGATACCAGCTTCAAAATCGTCGGTCGGGTCTTTCAGGCCAGCGGTGTCAATTAGCAAAAAACGATCATCAATTCTGGCCATCACATTATCGCGGGTAGTACCCTCTTCGCGGGCAACAATGGCGATATTTTTGTGCGCAAAACGATTGAGCAGGCTAGATTTGCCAGCGTTAGTTTGGCCAATAAGAGCGACGATCGGAAGCTTCTTCATGGTTTTATTTTAGCACATAATACCATTTTCTCAAGCTTAGGCAAAAACGAATTGACTTAAGCGTATTTCAGCTAGAAAAAGCGCCCCATGTGGGGCGCGAAAGTGGCTACAATTCACTTTGTGGAGTGCCAAGCTCACCGGAACCGAAGAATAATTCGCGTAGTGGCTCGCGAATTTTGGTTTTAGTGCGGAGCTTGGTGAGGGCACGCTGGTAATGGTGTGTAGTGTTGGAGCAAGACCATTTGTAAATCTTGGCGATCTCGGAGAAAGTTTCGCTATCAAAACAGCGCCGCCAGAGTACGCCGAACTCTTTGCGCCCCAAAAGTTCCGGTACACCTTGTAAGATTTCTGAGGAAATTTGGTCGTCAATCTCGTGCATACGGTCAAACAGGCAGGGCAAGAATTGCACTTTGAGCTTGTCGCAGGCGCGCAGAGTTTCGTGCTGGCGTAAATCGCGGTATTCATCTGGAAATTGCTTACGCATACGTTGCCGGGTGAGCGGAGTGGCATGATAGTAGCTTTGCTCAAAAGGTGTCCAGAGGCCAGTAATCCGCGTAGAGAAAAGATTGGGCAATTTGAGCTCTTCGCGCTCCAGTTCTAGAATTAACCGATATAAGCCGCCCTGTTGGTAGGTGGGCTTGGCGTCTAAATGTAGCTCGTCCAGTTCTTGTTCGAGCAGCTTGAGCTTACCCTTAGTGACTGGAATTGCCCCAAGCAAGCCAAAATGATATAAGCGAGTAAGTGTGGCCTCATCTAGAGGATAATCGGGAAATTTTTGCTGAATTTGCTGAAGATAAGATATTTCTGGTGCCATTTTCGCTTCCTCCTGGTTTATTTCTGTGAAATGCAGGCAAAATAGTAAAGAACACCTCCCTTATCTCTCTATTATAGCACACTTTTGCCGTTTTGTCTAGAGGTGATGAGCCAAAATGGCCGAAAACTATAGAATATAGCGGATTTTGGGGAGAAAATGAAAAAATTTAAGGTTATTTTAAGGGTTAGTCAAGAAAATCGAAAAGCATAAAAACTTTGCTTTTCAAAAATCGTGTGATATAATAGCAGCAATGGGCAAAGTTATTATCAACAAAACCGATGCCACCAAAACTGCGAGAAATGGTAGCTCAAATAGTCCTCAGCGAGGAGCAAACGACCGCAAGCAAGTGCGGGCGCATGTTGATGTTTCGCGCAAGGCTGAGCAGGCAGATAGCGTTGGAGTCAAAGTGAATACGAAACCTAAGCAAAGTGCAGCGAAGCCGGTAGCCGGCCAGGCTAAGCAAGGAAAGGCGACAAATAGCCGGGCTTTGCCAGCGCGGATTGAGCCAAATACAAAGAAGGCTGCTGCTATTAAAGTAAATTCTGATACCGAGCCTAAGAATCGTGCCACCGAGAAGAGTACAGTGAAGCGTTCTCCGCGTATTTCGCGTTTTGCGGAGCCGGAAGGGCGACGTAGTGCAGTCTTGGAAAAAACTATTCCTGCTAAGACTGCTAAATCCGCTAGTAACAAGTCTGCTAAACCAGAAATGGGGCTAGTGTTGCGCGAGCGAGATATCGACCCGGAAATTGCTTTAATGGAAAGCCGGGCACGCTCAATGGAGCGGCCGAAGCCAGAAGTTTTGCGTAATTCAGCTAATCATAATCGACGCTCGATGTCGGGTATGGTGAATGATCAGTATCGTTCAAATCGCGCGCCGGTCGTAAATCATGCTACGCATACTGATGATGCGGCGAAAACTGCTGTTGAGCCAGGAGAAGAATCACGCCTTTCCAAGGCAAAGTCGATGCTGGTAGGCGTGGGTGTGGCACTGGTGGTGGCGGTGATTGGTTTTGCTGGGATTGGTATATTCGGTAATAAGAAACCGATGTGCCTAGTGCATTTTGAGTCAAACGGCGGTTCGGAAGTAGAAGCTACCGAAGTGGTTTGTGGCCGTACAGTGGAGCAGCCGTCTGACCCAGTGAAGGAAGGCTTTACTTTTGAAGGTTGGATTTTAGACGGCGATCCGTTCGACTTTACGGAGACTGGCATCTACAAAGATGCTACATTAGTGGCGCGATGGAAGGCGAATGAAGGCACTGAAGTGGTCACAGTGAAGTTTGATACCGACGGTGGTTCCACGATTAACGCCGTAGAGATCGCGAAAGGTAAAAAAATCACGCGCCCCAGCGCACCAACTAAGCTGGGTTATGTGTTTGAAGACTGGTATTTAGGTGACAAAGCATTTGACTTCGACGATCCAGTGAACGAGAACATCACTCTCAAAGCGAAGTGGGAGCGCCGCAATACTGCTGGCGATAATAATACTGCTAATACAGATAATCGAGCTAAGAGTGTGGCGGTGACGGGCGATAGTAATATCTCCTTAGAGAAAGGTAAGAGTATCAATATCACCATAAAAGTTTTACCATCTACGGCCAAGTATTCTTTAGCCGCTACGTCAAGCAATAATGACGCGGTGAGCTGTAGTGTAAATAAGAATGTCGTGAGCTGTACAGCTAAAGCTTCTGGTATGGCGAAGATTGTGGTGCGAGACGTAAAGAGCGGCAATAGCACACAGTTAACGATTACAGT
>CAYMCF010000059.1:0-5492 GCA_964388975.1 uncultured Candidatus Saccharibacteria bacterium
CCTTAGGAGCATGTGCCGAAAGGCTTGCTAGTTCGAGTCTAGTCGCGGGCACCAATAAAAGAGAAGCCTTAAAAGGCTTATTTTTGGTGTGCCCTAACTAGACGAGGATGGACTCACTCGTAATAGTGCTACTACCCGACTTTTCATCTCAACCTAAACTTTTATGCTATACTTAATATAATAAGCATAATTTGGATGGAAAATATATATGGATGAGGAAGCGATTCAGCGAAAGCGTCGCGAGAATGAAGAAGAAGCTACCAAACGACGAGCTAGTATTCTGGGCTTGCCATATTTAGATACGCGCACTTTTGAACAGACCGTACCGTTAGTGCCAGATGTCCTGAGTGTCGACCAAATGCGCAAAGATTATATTATTCCATTGCAGGTAGATCCAGATGAATTGTCTTTCCGGTTTATGGTCACTAGCCAGACTCCGAATAGTCTAATTCCAAAAATGCGTAAAGAATACACCGATCGTGGTGCGCATGTAGCGTTTTTCTTGATTTCTAAAGCCGCGTATCAAGTTTTTATGCTACGCTACGACCCGCCCAAGGAAACAATTTACGATGATATTAAGATTGCTTCTGAAGGTGACTCGGAAACTATTAATCAAGTTAGCAAAACTCTTAATTCTGTTTCCACTGAAAAAGTTTTTAACTTCTTGATTGATCAGGCGGATAAATTAAATGCATCAGATATTCATATCGAAAATATGCGTACCGAAATCCGAATCCGGATGCGCGTAGATGGTATTTTGCATCCAGTGGCTAATATTGATCGTGACCGTTATCGGATTTTCATGGGAGAACTTTCGGCACGAGCAAATATTTCCACTGCGTCGACTAAGCCACAGTCGGGACATATGCAACAAGAGATCCATCGAGACGGAGCTTCGCATTTGTTAAATATTCGTGTCGAGATGGTGCCGACTATGTATGGCCAAGATGCGGTATTGCGTTTATTTAACTTTGATGAGAGTTTACTAAACTTAGACTTATTAGGGCTGTCTGATGATGAGATGGCAACGATGCGGGATGTGATTTCGCACCCACGTGGTTTAGTTTTGATGGTAGGCCCGACTGGTTCTGGTAAGTCTACGACACTTTACTCTATTTTGAATGCACTGAATACTACTGATCGTAAAATCATTACTTTGGAGGACCCAATCGAGTATGGCATTACGGGTATTTCACAGATTCCAATCCAGACTAACGATGGCGGCTCGTTTGCCGAAGGCTTGCGCTCAGTTTTGCGCTTGGACCCGGATGTGGTAATGGTGGGGGAGATACGTGATGCCGATACGGCGCGGACGGCCATTCAGGCCTCGATTACTGGGCACTTGGTGCTATCATCTTTTCATGCTAACTCAACGGCTGCGGCTTTTTCGCGAATGATTGATTTGATTGGCGTGAATCCTATTTTTGCTAGTTCGATTCGTTTGCTGGTAGCACAGCGCTTAGTGCGTAAATTATCGGACAGCAAAGAGCCATATAAGCCGGATGAAGCTACTATGGATTATATTCGTAGTAAGATGGAAGGCGTGCCTGGCATAGGCTTGAGCGATGTGACGTTATATCGGCCCAAGCCCACACCAGAGGCTCCGTTTGGCTATCAAGGCCGTACGGTTTTGATGGAACAGTTGGTGGTGTCTGAGGATATTCAAGGCTTCTTGCGTGGAGATTTGAAAGATATTAGTTCGCAAGCTATCGAACAAAGCGCCAAAATGCAAGGTATGATGACTTTGGAGCAGCGAGGAATTATGGCAGCCTTGCGTGGTGAAACAACTTTGGAAGAAGTCTCGCGAGTAATTTAGTTTTGAATGAATTAGTAGAATTTACGATAAAATATAATAATCAATAAAGCAAATCAGAAAGGCAGAACATGGAAAAATTGTTGCAATTCTTTACTCCAGAAGTCTATAATCTAAATTTAGAAATTGATCGCAAAACTGAAAAAATTTCTGGTACGGTGCGTATTATTGGTTGGCCGCGCGCCGATTTTGTGAAATTTCATGCTGTAAATTTAAAAATAAAAAATATTTCGGTGCGAAAATGCGACGAAAATGCGGAATATTTAAATAATAAAAAATTATTAGATTTTTTACCATGCGAATTTGAGCAAAATAATGGCGAAATTAAAATAAAAAATTTTTATCACGCTCAAAAACCGTCTAAAAACTATCTTTTGGAATATAAAATTATTTTTGAAACTAAATTAAATAAAAATTTGCAAAGTTGTTATTTATCCAAATATATTTATCAAAATAAAATTAAAAAAATTATTACTACGCAATTTGAATCACATTATGCGCGTGAATGTTTTCCATGTATTGATGAGCCGGCGGCTAAAGCGAAATTTAATTTATGTATTAAAGTTCCGGATTTGATTGAGGAAGATGTAGTTTTGGCAAATACAGAAATTACGCGCGTGAATGATGGCAATGAATTTGTTTTTGCTACGACGCCACGTATGTCAACTTATTTGTTGGCTTGGGTGATTGGTCCGTTGCAGAGCATTTCCACAATAAATCGGCATGGCGTAAAAATTGCTTCTTACGCTGCGCTGAATCAAACCAAAAGTTCGCTAAAGTTTGCTAATGAAACCGCTGCCAAAGCTCTGGATTATTATGATGAGAAATTTGGCATTAAATATCCGCTGAATAAGCTGGACCAAGTAGCTTTGCCAGATTTTGAAGCGGGCGCTATGGAAAATTGGGGCTTAGTGACTTATCGCGAGTCTTGCATGCTGGCGGAGCCAAATGCTTCGATCGACACGAAACAAAATATAGCGATAACGGTGACGCACGAATTATCGCATCAATGGTTTGGTGATTTAGTGACAATGGCTTGGTGGGACGATCTGTGGTTAAACGAATCTTTTGCTACGATTATGGAATATTATGCTACTGATGCGCTGTACCCAGAGTTTAAGGTTTGGCAAGATTTTTACACCAGTGATTGCGTCGCGGCGCTGCGACGAGATTGTTTGCCGGGAGTACAGGCAGTACAACAAGCCGTACACGACCCGGCGGAAATTGCAACTTTGTTTGATAGTGCCATTGTCTATGCCAAAGGTGCACGTTTGATATTGATGTTAATCCATTTGCTCGGCGCGGAGAACTTTGATAAGGGCGTACGTGATTATTTTGTTAAATATCAATATAATAATACCGTTGGCGATGATTTATGGAACTGTTTGCAACCGTATGCGGACTTTGATGTGAAAGATTTTATGCACGCCTGGATCTCGCAGCCTGGTTATCCGGCTTTGCAGCATTGTAAAAATGGCGACGTTACTTGGTGGGAGCAGCAACGGTTTTTGATTAATGGCACCACTGATGATAGTGAATGGCCATTGCCGGAAGTACGCGATGGCATGTCGGGACACTATATTTTAGATTTATCGCAGGCAGAATTCCAACAAAAGCTAGAAAAGTATGACCAACTAAGTATAGAGCAGAAGTTGCGTCTATTGATCGACCGCATGTTGCTTGCTAAAGCCCATGCGGTGCCGTCGGCAGATTTAGTCGAGCTATTGCCAAAGTTTGCTCATGAAGATGCAGCGGTTTGGGAAATTTTATTAGATATTATTAATGATCTAAAAGTTTTTTGCCCAGATGGGTTCGCCGCGGAGCAAGATTATCGAGCGTTTTTGCGGCATATAATATATAGTAGAGTGCGTGAGCTGGGCGTAAACTTGCGCGAGGACGACGATAGTAATAATATTCGTTTGCGCACGATTCTATGTGCAGTGGCGCGGTTTGCGCGGGACGAAGAAATTATCCAGCAGCTTGCTGAGCGATATCGCAATAATTTAGCTGAGATTGATGCGGAAATGCGCGGCAATATCTTAATGGCAAAAATGATAGTAGATGAGGAGCAGATTTTCCCACAATTGCTCCAAGACTATCAAACCGTTGCTGACCCAGAACTGAAAGATGATATTCTTGGAGCGTTAGCCGCGGCGAAAAGGCCAGAAAATATCAACAAGATGTTGGAGCTATTGAAAGATCCGGAAATTATTCGTCCACAAGATAATCTTTTCTTGTATATCTATCTCTTGCGCAACGAGAAAGCTCGTGCACAAACTTTGCAGTGGCTATATCAGAATTGGCCTTATGTAGAGCAGTTGACTGGTGAGAAATCGATTGAAGATTATCCGCGCTGTACGGCTGGTTATATTATGACGCCAGAGCAAGCAGAAGAGTTTTATGGCTTTTTTGGTAGTATCCAGGACCAGCCGGTGCTAAAACGTACTCTCGAAATGGCTAAAGTTAGTATTGAAGCGCGTTTGAATCTGATTAAGCGCGAAGGTGCGGCGGTGCAGCAGAAGATTAAGGAAAATTTAGGAGAATAAAATGGAAAAACCAAACGCCGTAGTTGTAGCGGGTGGAGTTATTGAACGCAATGGCAAATATTTACTAATTCAAGAAGCTAAAGCGGGATGTCGCGGTAAATGGAATTTGCCGGCTGGACATCTGGATATAGGTGAAGACATCTTGTCCGGGGCTATGCGAGAAATTAGAGAAGAAACAGGATGTGAGGTCGAGCTGACTGGTGTCTGTCAAATCGGCAACCGCAGGCGTATAGACTGTGTATTTGTTGCGGTTATTTTTACGGCTCAGATACTTCAGGAGCAGGTGAGTATAGTTAATCCCGCAGAAATTATGGCGATGGCTTGGTTTAGCTATGAAGAGATTTTGGCTATGCGCGAACAGATTCGCAATCAAGATCTACTGATCGGTGCTATTGATAATTGCCGGCAAGGTGTTATCGCGCCGCTGGAAATCATTAAAAATTATCAAGAAGGTCAGGAATTCCAGAAAGTGACGATAAAATAATGCAATTGTATTTGGTGCGACATGGACAAACCGATTGGAATATTAAGAAGCAGCTGCAGGGTATCACTAATATCCCCATGAATGCTACAGGTATTGTTCAGGCAGAGGCGGTGAGGGATAGATTCAGGGCGCAAGGAATTAAGTTTGATATTTGCTACGCTTCGCCATTGCAAAGGGCGCAAAAGACGGCACAGATTATTATAGATGGTAGTTGCGAGATTATCACGAATGACTTAATTATCGAACGGGATTTTGGTGAACTGGAGCGCATGGGGATAGAACCGAAGAGCTTAGGGCTGGATTACTATAGTCGAGTTTTGAATATTAATGATTACGGTATTGAAACAATTAAAAGCACTCTGGCACGTTCTGAGCGCTTTCTCGAGCAGGTGCGAAGCGAGCGCCAGCCGGAAGATGTGATTTTGGTGGCTTCTCATGGGGCATTCCTGCGAGCTTTGACGGCTACGATTGTAGGCTATGATGATAGCACCGATTTTGGTCAGTTCCGTTATGATAACTGTGAGGTGAAGAAATTTATCATATAATAATATTGTTTAGGTAATTGAGGCACTTGACGGGTAAATTCAGGGTATTTTGGTCTTGTTCCATAATCTCAGATAGCAGACAACAAAAAAGAATAGTGTTATGC
>CAYMCF010000060.1:0-5478 GCA_964388975.1 uncultured Candidatus Saccharibacteria bacterium
CCTCCTTTTCAAACGGCATGCCAAATGCTTCTAACAACTTGGTGCTCCCTTCTTTCGAACCATTCTTAATGATAAATGTAATTTCTAGCCCATGCAAGACTGAGGCATCCTCAAAAGTAATTTCTGGGAAAACAGTCTGCTCTTTGAGGCCGAGATTGTAATTACCCTGCTTATCAAAGGAATTTTTTGGTACGCCATGAAAATCACGCACATGTGGCAGGGTTACGTTAATCAAGCGATCAACAAACTCATACATCTTATCATTACGTAAAGTGACGAGGTAGCCAACTGGCGCACCCATACCTTTACGAATTTTAAAAGTCGCAATGGATTTTTTAGCGAGTCGTGAAGTTGGCTCTTGGCCAGTAATCTTGCGCAGAGTAAGCTCGACCGTCTCGGTGAACTTTTTATCTTCGCGCTTTTTGCCTACGCCGCTAGAAATTACGACTTTTTCAAGTTTTGGTACTTGATGAATGTTGCCGAGACCTAGCTCTTTCTGTAGGTCTTGAGCAATTTTCTGATTGTATAATGCCTTCAAACGGGGCATTTGTTTAGCATCAGCCATTACTTATCCTCCTTTTGCAGGTTAGAAAAGTCAATGCCAAGATGCACGCTCTTCTTACCGCCTTTGGGATTATATTGCGTAGCCCGGACATGACGCTCGCGAACTTCGATATCCTTGAGCATGGCCTTGCCGGCTTTTTTATCAACTTTCACAATGCTAGCAACGGTACCTTTGTGGTCACCAGCAATCACTTTAACGCGATCGCCTACTTTGAGACATTTTGCCATATTAGAGTACCTCCGGTGCTAAGCTGATAATCTTATTGAAGCCCAGTTCACGTAGCTCGCGCGGTACCGGACCGAAGACGCGGGTGCCCTTAGGGGTCTTATCGTCGTTTACGAGCACTGCAGCATTATCATCGAAACGGATAGTGCTACCATCGGGGCGACGAATCTGCTGCTTAGTGCGCACAATTACCGCCTTGACTACAGCTTTTTTCTTAACGTTGCCAGTTGGGCTAGCATCCTTTACACTGCAGGTGACGATATCACCTACGCGAGCATAACGCGCGCGTGTACCGCCAAGGACCCGGATCACGCCAAGTTCCTTGGCGCCGCTGTTATCAGCGACTTTCAGCCGAGTTTCTTGCTGTATCATAATAGCTCCTTTCTAAAATCGGCTTTAACCGCACTGCGTCGGCTCGAAAGAGAGCTTGCTCTCTTTGCTCGCGCTCCTAGTGCGTGCAATCTAGTTTCCTGTTGAATCATCTTATTTCTCCTCCCCCTCGTCGGACTTACCGAGGACTTCGTCCTTCAACTCCACTGCTTCGTGTGACTTTTCAAGAACCTTAGCCAACTTGTAGTGGACGGTCTTGGAATATGGACGGCAAGCTACGATTTCAACTTTATCACCCACGCCCGCTTCGTTATTCTCGTCGTGTGCAGTATACTTACGGGTCTTAGTATATTGCTTGCGATAAAGTGGATGAGTTTCGCGGCTAGCAATCGAGACAGTGATAGTCTTATCACGCTTGTCAGAAGTGACGATGCCTTGTAATTCTCCAGCCATCTTAAAACTCCTCTTTCTTAATAATTTTTGTACGAACCGGTAACTTGTGACCAGCCAAACGGAAAGCTTCCTTGGCTTGTTCTTCGGTAACATCGCTGATCTCGAACATTACGGTACCAGCTTTAACTTTTGCTACGTAGAACTGTGGTTCACCTTTACCGCTACCCATTTTCACATCAAGTGGCTTCTTGGTGACAGGCGTATGCGGGAAAATCCGAATCCAGATTTTACCACCACGCTTGACATAACGCGTAATTGCTTGACGAGCAGCCTCGATTTGGCGGCTAGTGACCCGCTCATTGTCGAGCGACATCAGACCCCAATCACCAAACGCTACAGTGTTGCAACGAGAAGCAGTGCCACGATTCTTGCCCTTACGGACTTTGCGGTGCGCATCGCGCCTTGGTACTAAAATTGCCATAATTTATTTCTCCCCCTTATAAATCCAAACTTTTACGCCTACAATACCAGCAACGGTTGGTGCATGGCAAACGTAGAAATCGACATCTGCCCGCAAAGTATGTAGAGGCACAGAACCTTCGATAAACTTTTCCCGGCGTGACATCTCGGCGCCATTCAAACGCCCAGAAACTTCTACGCGAATACCCTTAGCGCCAGCATTCATAGTAGACTGGCAAGCCATCTTGACGGCGCGGCGGAAGTTCATGCGCTTACCGAGCTGGAAGCCGATATTCTCAGCTACCAGTTTGGCGGAAAGTTCGGGTTTCTTAACTTCTTCAACATTGATACGAATTGGCCCTTTAACGATTTTCTCAAGCTCTTTTTTAAGCTCGTTAATGCCAGCTCCTTGCTTACCGATCACTGCGCCTGCTTTGGCGGTCAAAATCGTGATAGTGGTAAGGTTGGCGCTTCGCTCGATATTAATCCGAGCGATAGTTGGGCGGCTGCTATAGCGCTTTTCGATCAAATCACGAATCTTCGTATCTTCTACCAGCCAGTTGCGGAAGTCGGCTTTGCGGGTAAACCACTTAGACGACCAGTCCTTGCTAATCTGGAGACGATAAGAGACTGGGTTGACTTTCTGACCCATTATTTATCCTCCTTCTTCTCGGTTTTCTGAGCCGATTTAGTTGTTTCGACCTTTTTGTCATCAGCTGAGGCTGCCTTCTTAGCCTTCTCTTCTCCGGCAACTTCTACAAAGATGTTGCTAGCGATTTTCTCGAATGGCAAAGCTCGACCGCGAGAAGCCGGTACGTAGCGGCGCATCCGGGTACCAGCGGTGACGGAGATGCGGGCAATGCGAATGCTCTTTGGATCAATGCTGACGCCAGAATTATTTAGTAAGTTGGCAGTAGCTGATTCGATAGCCTTGCGCACAGCGCGGGCGGCGCGGCGCGGCGTGTTTTCTAGAATTACTACGGCATCTGCGACGTAGCGGTCGCGCACCAAGCTCGCAACGATGTTGGTCTTGCGTGGCTGGCTGTCGATGCCTTTTTCAATAGCGCGAGCAAAATGAGTAGTCATAATTACTTAGCTCCTTTCGCAGCGGCTGCTTCAGCGGCTTTCTTGCCGCCATGGCGCTTAAATTTGCGGGTTGGAGCAAACTCACCGAGCTTGTGACCAACCATATTCTCGCTCACGAATACGGGTACGTGGACTTTGCCGTTGTGGACGGCAATCGTCCGACCCACCATCTCCGGGGAGATGGTAGACTGGCGTGCCCAAGTCTTGATCACAGTGCGATCTTCGGCCGAGAGGGCAGCAACCTTCTTCGCGAGTTTGTAGTCCACAAATGGACCTTTCTTCAGACTCCGAGACATTATTTCCTCTTTCCTTCGTGGCGGCTGCGCACGATCATCTTATTAGTTTTCTTATTATGACGGGTACGGTAACCTAAGGTTAATTGGCCCCATGGGGTACGTGGTGCTTTACCAGTACCATGACGACCACCGTCACCACCACCATGTGGGTGATCGGTTGCGTTCATCACGACACCGCGGACCGTTGGGCGGATACCCTTACGGCGGCGCCGACCGGCTGAGCCAATCTTTACGTTCTGATGCTGCTCGTTACCGACGGTACCGATGCTGGCTTCGCAGGTGGTCAAAACTTTGCGCATCTCACCCGATGGCATCTTGAGCGTGGCATAGCCATTTTCTTTTGCCATCAACTGAGCGCTAGTACCAGCTGAGCGGACCATCTGAGCGCCTCGACCAGGAGTTAGCTCAATCGCATAGATGAAAGTACCAACTGGGATGTTCTCAATCGGCATGCGGTTAGACGTTTCTACCGCAACGTCATCACCGCTCGCGAAAGTCATGCCTTTTTTCATGTTCGCATCAGCTAAAACATAATAATAGGCATCATTCTGGTCTTTAATGCGAGCAATACGAGCACTCCGGTTTGGATCGTACTCGATCTCCATCACAGTGTACTCACCGCCTTTTGGCAAAGCGTAAGTCAAGATACGGTAATGCCGCTTGACTCCGCCGCCGCGGTGGCGTACGGTGATGCGGCCAGCGTTATTCTTGCCAGCCATTTGCTTCTTGCTTGCTAGCAAAGATTTCATCGGCTTACGGGTGGTAATCTGATCAAAATCTTGCGTGGTCTTTTGACGCTGAGCTGGAGTAGTGGGACGATAAGCTTTAATACTCATTATTTACTCTCCTTCTCTTCTTTTTTAGCGGTTTTCTTTTCTGCTTTAGCAGCCTTTTTCTCGGCCTTGGCGTCTTTTTTGTCGGCTTTCTTATCTGCTGACTTCGTCGTCAGATTTTCGGGTTTCGCTTCGGAAGAGTCGGCTTTGCTGTTCTTTACTCGGCTCTCCTTGGCAGGCTCCTCAAAGACCGGGATCTTATCACCATCTTTCAAAGTAATGTAAGCTACTTTGTGATCGCGGCGGTAAGTGATGCCAGGATAAGCGTGCTTGCCTTTAGAATACTTAGTCTGCTTGCCTTTGCGAGTAGCAGTACGCACATCAATGACGGTAACCTTAAAGGCTTCACCGATTTGCTTTGCAATTTCCTGCTTAGAAGCTTTTAGTGGTACAAAGAACATGTACTCACGCCGAGTCTGAGCAGTGTAAGCTTTCTCGGTAGCGCGGGGGATATATTGTACAGAACTCATTATGCCTCCTCCTTATCTAGCAGCCAATTTTCGGCAGCCTTAAGCGCAGTTTCGCTAAAGATAATCGCATCAGCATTGAGAACGTCAAAGACATTCAAATAAGTAGCGCGTACTAGCTTCACGTTCGGAAGATTATTGGTAGCGCGGAGAATCTCTGGAGCTTTTGCATCTACTACCATTAAGATGGCCTTATCGCCAAGCTTGAGGTCGTTGAGCTTGCCAGCAATTTCTTTAGTCTTGCCGGTAGTTGCGAAGCTTTCCACGAGAACAGCCTTGTCGGCGTTCTTTAAGCTAAGAGCTTGGCGTACAGCAGTTTTCTTAGCGTTTTTGCTGAGCTTCTTGGTAAAGTTCTCTTCACCAGTGCGACCGCCAGCAATGCCGCCATGGCGCCAAATTGGGTTACGAGTAGAGCCAAAGCGCGCTCGACCAGTACCCTTCTGCTTCCAAGGCTTCTTGCCACCACCGCTGACTTCGCCGCGCTTCAAAGTTTTGGCGTGTGCGCTGCGCGAATTCGCTAGGTAAGCATCGTAAGCGGTCTTGAGCAATTCGTGATTATCGACTTCTACGCCGAAAATATCTTTGTTTAATGTGGTAGCCATATTACTCCTTTCCCTCCACCGCAACTACGGTTACGATGCCTTTTTTCGGGCCAGGTACGGCGCCTTTGAGACCGATGAGATTATTTTCGGTATCAATATACGCAACTACCAGGTTCTTGACGGTCACTTTGTCATGACCCATCCGACCTGGCATTCTTTTACCTTTAAAAACTTTTTGTGGATACATTGAACCGATAGAACCAACGCGACGAATATTACCCT
>CAYMCF010000061.1:0-5313 GCA_964388975.1 uncultured Candidatus Saccharibacteria bacterium
AGGAGAGCTCATCTTTGGAGGTTGGACACCTTTCTAGTCAGAAAGGGGTCCAAAGGGTCACAGTGTTTACGACGCGTCCGGATACGATTTTTGGCGCAACTTTCTTAGTATTGGCGCCAGAGCATCCACTAGTAATGCAGCTGGTGAACGACAACACGCGTGCTGAGGTGGAGAAATATTGCCAGGCCGCGATTAAGAAATCCGAGATTGAGCGTCAAGAAAATAAGGAAAAAACCGGTGTCTTTACTGGCAGCTATGCCATTAACCCGGCCAACGGTAAAGAAATTCCGATCTGGGTGGCCGATTACGTCTTGAGCGGCTACGGTACTGGTGCGGTAATGGGGGTGCCATTTGGTGATGAGCGCGATTTTGAGTTTGCGCAGAAGTTTGATTTACCAGTGATTCAGGTGATTGAGGCGCCTGACCATAGCACCGAGAGCCAGCGGTTTTATCATGGTGAGGGGACTTTGGTAAATTCCGAGCAGTTTAATGGCATGGATAGTAGCGAGGCGCGTGAGCAAATTGTGGCGTGGTTAGAAGAGCGTGGCTTGGGCTGCAAGAAGGTGATTTACAAGATGCGCGACTGGCTGATTTCCCGGCAGCGTTATTGGGGCTGTCCGATTCCCATCGCTTATGATAAAAATGGCAATCCGCATCCGATTCCAGAAGACCAATTACCAGTTTTAATCCCAGAAGTAGAGGATTATAAGCCAGATAGCACTGGCCGGAGTGCTTTGGCGAAGGCGAAAGATTGGCTCAAGGTGACGATTGATGGTGAAGAGATGACCCGCGAGACCGATACGCTAGACGGTTATGCTTGTTCGAGCTGGTATCTCTGGCGGTATGTTAGCCCGCATGACAGCCAAGCGGCTTGGGACCCAGAGGCGATTAAGTATTGGGCGCCGACCGACATCTACTGTGGTGGTGACCATGCCGTAGCACATCTCTTATACATTCGGTTTTGGTGCAAATTCTTTGCTGATCAAGGCTATCTGCCTTTCCGCGAGCCGGTAAAGAAGTTGCTCTATAATGGCTATATCAATGGTACTGATGGCAAAAAGATGAGTAAGTCTAAGGGCAATGGCGTAGATCCACTCGAGGTGATTGATAGTGGCTATGGCGCAGATACGCTGCGTACTTATGAAATGTTCATTGGCCCGTATGATCAAGATGCCACCTGGAATACTGAGACAATCGGTGGTGTTTACCGTTTCCTTAATCGTTGTTGGAATTTGTGCGTAGGCAATGAAGTCCCTGAGGTGGAGTACGAGCAAACTCAAGCCTTGCGCCACAAAACCATCAAGAAAGTTACCGAGGACATCCACCGTACCAGCTTTAATACGGCGGTCGCAGCTTTGATGGAATATGTCAACGAGCTTTACAAAGTAGGAGTCAGCCTAGAAGACAAGATCGCTTTAGCGAAGATGTTGAAGCCGTTTGCGCCACACTTAGGCTCAGAGCTGCTAGAGCGGCTTAATAGTGATGACGAATGGCCGCGTTGGGATAATAATTGCTTGGTTGAAGATACTGTAGAGGTAGTAGTACAGGTGAATGGCAAATTGCGGGCGCGGTTGCAACTGCCAGCGGATATTCTGGAGGATACCAAGCAACTAGAAGAGCGGGCTTTGCTAGAAGAGAACGTCCGGCGCTTTACCGAGGGTAAAGAAATCCGCAAAGTGATTATCCCCAAGGGCGCAAAACTGGTCAATATTGTGGTCTAATGCTTATTTAGGTGGAGGGCCTCCGATGTTTTTGGAGGCCTTTTGACATCAAAAACAGGCTAAATAGTTGCTAATTTGGTAAAAAGCCTCATAAAATAGTTGATTTTATTAGAGTACTATGCTATACTTATAGATAGCAGAGCTTTGGCTCCGCTCTTTGATAATCTGGAAGCATTATTGGGGCTCAACATGTGGTAAAGACCTGTCTGTAAGAGTCTTGCCTGGCGAGAAACGAAAAACTACATCCTTTTGACATTTTTGAATAATTTCCCCTAGAGTTGGCTTGCGTTGTGCACTCTGGGGAGCCAGAATTTGGTAAATCTTGTCGACTTTTTTCGAAAACTAACCATAACCAACCATCACCAACACTACCATTTTGCAAAAATCGTTAATAAAAAGGAGGTCCCGTTTTTTAAGGCCGGCAAAATAGACCAACGTCCTCGCTTTACGCCGGCTTGTCGTGACGAATGAGCCCATCCTCCCCAGATGGATTCTCATTTTCTGCTTCCAGGAATATCAAAGTGCTCTTTATTGCCCCTTCTGTAACAGAGGGGGCTTTTCCTATCTCAAAAATATTACCGAATGGGAAAATCACTCCATTTTCTTGCTAAAATCGCAAAAATAGCATAAAAAGTATTGACTTTTTGAATAAAGTGTGCTACAATGAAAGCATAACCTAGAGAAATTCTAGTTTATGGAGTAATTTTGTGCGGTTTGAGAGAGCATAAAATTGCCAACTGGTACAGTCTTAAATAATATTAGCCAAGACTGAGCTAGTGAATATAAAGTTAATTAGGAGAATACAAATGCGTAAAGTATTTAAAAGCACTCTGAGCCTCGTGGCTGGTGCTGCGTTGGTGGCAGGCGTCGTTGTGACTCCGTCACTTAGTTCAGCTTGGGGTGATAACACTGGTGGTCGGAGGAGCTATACTCTTGACCAAATCAACCATGGAGTTCTAGGCAACAAGATTGTCTTTAACTCAATTAGCGATAGCGTGATTGGTGACGAAAAGAACTTTGTTGGCGCACGCGAGAACACTGGTATCAATGCCGGCATTGACAATGTCTGGTTCGGTAATGATATTACAGTAGAGAACGGCAAGGAATATCTCATTCGCTTGTATGTTCATAATAATAACCCTAATGGTCGCGACGCAGTGTCGCATAACACCCGCGTGGCCTTTAATCTCCCAACTATCTCTTCAGCTAGTAATGTAACTGAAGGTGGTACTCAGGTACAGGTGAATGGCTTTATCTTTTCGGATAATGCCAGCCCGAGCGAGTACTGGGATTATGTCAACTTTAACAGTGACCATGCCTTCCATTTGGAATATGTGTATGGCTCCGCGCTTCTAGAGAACCGCGGTATCGGTAAAGCTAATTACGATGCCAACGGCAAATACCTAGGCGGTGGTAAAAAACTGAGCGATAATATTGTGACCAAGGCGCAGTCAGAACATGGCGTGCAGATTGGTTACGACTCGCTCAACGGTGAGATTCCGGGCTGCTATGGCTATGCTAGCTATGTCAGTATTCGGGTAAAGGTGGTGTTTGATAACGATTTTACCGTTACTCAGAAGGTCCGCCTTGAAGGTGAGAAGGAATGGAAAGATAATGTGACCGCTAAAGTGGGTGATATTGTCGAGTATAAGACGACTTACCTTAATACCGATCCGGATAAGAAGGACCAAACTAATGTTATGGTGCGTAATGTTTTGCCAAATAATGTAGAGTACATTGCTGGCAGTACGAAGCTCTATAACGCTACTTATCCTAGTGGTGCCGTTGTCAACCAAGATAACGTTAAGGGTACCGGTATCAACATTGGCCATTATACCTTTGGGTCAAACGCCCATGTGGTTTACAAGGCCAAAGTGGTAGATAAGAACTTGCAGCCGGGCTCGAACACTCTAGTAAACTGGGGTAAAGCTACGGCTAAGAATAAAGCTTTGCTAGACTATGCTACCGTAACAGTGCAGAAAGCTGGGACCACGCCAGTGGCTCAGGAATACAATGTTCGCGTAAACTATGTTTATGCCGATACTGGTAAAACTGCAGCCACTAGCTATGCTGGCAAATACCAGTCTGGTGACCAATTTGAGATTAAATCACCAGTAATTTCCGGCTACACTGCTAGCCAAACCGTCATTAAAGGCCAGGTGAATAAGAGCGACCTCACTTATACGGTGAAATACACTCGTATTCCGAAGGAATATACCGTCCAAGTAAATTATATTTATGAAGATGGCGGTGCCACTGCGGCGCCGAGCGTATCGCGCACCTATAAGGAGAATACCAGCTTTAATATCGCTTCACCAAAGATTAATGGCTACACCGCTAGCATGACAAGTGTACAAGGTACAGTAGTAGATCGTAATCTTACCTATACCGTAAAGTATGCTAAGGATATCCACCAATATCGTGTACGGATTAATTATGTATACGAAGATGGTAGTAAAGCCGCTGATACTTATGATGTTGAATACACCGAAGGCACTAGCTTTAAGGTAGATTCACCGGTAATCGCTGGCTATACGCCAAACTATCCAAGTGTAAGTGGTAAAGTAGTTGACCGCGACCTTGAGATTACGGTAACTTACAAGAAAGATCCGGAGCCAGTAGTAGAGCCAGATGATCCTACTCCAGAGCCAGAACCAGATCCTACTCCGGAGACTCCAAAGGAGATCCCGAACACTGGTCCTGAGGCCTTGGCTGGTAGTGTAATCGCGCTAGGTTCGCTGGCTACTTCAGCTGGTTACTACGCCGCTAGCCGCAAAAGCTTGCGCAAGTAATTAGCCAAAGCTATAATCTTAAAGCCCCCCGATGAAGGGGGCTTTAAGGGCATTAATCGGTACAAGCCGCATAAACCTGGGTATATAGCTAAGTTAACAGCTGATTCCGATTTTGCTTACAATTCAATATCCTTTTTCGGATCAAGATCCTGTATTGGTGCCTCTTCCTTCTCCTCGGTAGTACCACTGCCGAACACACCTTTCAGGACGAAGTTGACGATCGCAAAGGCTAGTAGGGCCACAACCAAACCAACTACGCCGTAAAGGATAGTATGCTTAGCCTTGGTAACTTTAGCGGCGTCGCCTTGAGAAATAATGAAGTTAATACCACCGAGAATCATCATTACTACGGCCAAGAAGCCGACAATACCGATAATAACATTAAGCACTGTGCCAAGAACAGAATTAAGATTATTGGTGCCTTCTTTAGCGATATCAACCTTATCATCGTAACAGTCAGAGATTTGGTTGACTTTTTTCGTGGTGCCAGGGCAGGTAATGATACCAGTAGTTGGGGTGCTGCCACTACCGCTTCCACTTCCACTACCACTGCCTTTGTCGCTTTCGCCTTCGGCATAAACTGCTCCACTAGCGGCTCCACAGACGATAACGGCTGCTGCAATGAGGCTTAGTAAAAATTTCTTCATGTTTTCCTTTCTGCTGGAATAATTTAATCTTCGCTTAAGTTAATCATAACGTATATGCTTGAGTTTGTCTAGGTTAAAGTTAAAAGCGGCTGTAAAAATGGGGCTAATACCAAAAATGTGTTGTTAGTTATGCTTGTACGATAGGTTGCGTAT
>CAYMCF010000062.1:0-5092 GCA_964388975.1 uncultured Candidatus Saccharibacteria bacterium
ACTACAGTGTATAACGCCTATCCAAATGTTGCGAAGGTGTTGAGCCTTGTATGGGGGCGCCGCACCGGGGCCTATCTAATAAAGCATTGGCCAATTGGCTAAAACCATTTTTGCGGCAGCAAATCTAGGATTTTGACCAGAAAAAGCGCCCCGTAGGGCGCTCAGCTGTGATTAGAAGGAACCTGATTTTGTGCACTTTCCATTGTAAGCTCATGTTTCAGCATCGCCAATATGCGCTCAGTATGAGCGAGAGCAATGCGATCTGCCAGCTCGCGCACCGGACAAGACGCTATGGTTATCATTGCCTTGCCGCCGCTAGCAGCATCGAACACCGGATACGAGTACGAAACTTCACCCTGGTAATGCCGAATCTTGATACGCATCCAGATACGTGCCGCTCCAATACAGAAGCAAAGCAGAGCATTCACGATGCCCGCCGGCAAACAAACCCAACGATAAATCGCTGGCAAGATGCCCGAATGTTCGCTGCCAAAAAGAATGTAGACGAAAGTCAGACCGGCGCCTATCAGCAGAGCATGTATATAGTAGCACCGCAAACGACAATCTGGCTCGCAGAATACCGTAGACTCAGTGACAGCCTCGTAGGTATCGATTTCCCAAAGCAGGCTACGGTATCCCAGTGCCGTCCAGTAGAACTGGACTATGCTCGTGATGATAATCACCAGCCCCAGCCAAAAGCTAGTGCTGCCGACCTCAAAATCCGCCAGACGAGATGTAACTACGATAGTTCCCAGACAAGACATCAGGGGTGCGGTGAAATTAACCACCGCCAGCAGGGGAGACAGGAACTTTTTCATAATACAGTTTCCTCCTAAAATATTTTTAAGGTGCCTCTTCTTATTGTAGCACAGGTTGCGCGTTTTGTCAAGAGGAAAGTAGACATTTTTACCCGCTCTTAAGCAAAATATGTTATAATTTAACTATTGTACCTTTCATCTGCTGCACCTTAAGGAGGGATCTCTGCTATGTCTTACGATCATCATCAGGAAGAAATCGAATTGCGCTGGCAGCATGCTCATCACCGCCTGGGTGACGAGGTCGGCCCCTATGAGACCGATTATGACACCCAGCTCTCAACAAGCTCCAAAACCACAAAGCCGGAATCGTCACAGCTCCAGCAGAAAATGGGTTTTTGGCTGTGGATCTGGGTAAGCCCGGTGCGTTTCACGCATTTCCTGACCATGCTCTGCATTTTTGGGCTAACGACCATCTTCATGCTGGAAAGCGACGGCATTCTGCATGTCAGCATTGCCAGCGAGCGCGTTTTAATGGTTCTATCTACTATCTTTGGCGTCTTGTCCATTGCTTGGATTACCGGTTTCGCCATTGCCTGGCGCAAATACAAATTCCGGCAAGATTGAGCCATTTTTACTACTTACGCTCAAAGCTGAACCTCTTTTCCAAAATTCCCCTCCTAGCCAAGCCCGCCCCTTTTCTAGGCGGGTTTCTCATGCTAATTGTAACGAGTGGCTTCTAACCCCAAATGTTCTCGCGCCGCGTCGCCGTATACTGTAGCTCTGGATGGGCTTTTAGATAGATTCGCACCGCTTCGGCCGCCGCATTGCTCTCGGCTTCTTGCTTGGAGTGGCCAGTACCATAACCCTTCAGCTGACGCAGCACATACACACCTACCGTAAAAGTCTTATCGTGGTCAGGACCTTCCTCGTCTACCACATGATAGCTTGGCGTAGAGCCATCGAGATGCTGAGAAAGCTCCTGTAGGTAAGATTTCGGGTCGCGCCAGCTGCCTTCTTCAATAATTTTGTCCAGCTTTACTAGAATATGCTTGGCAATAAACTGTTTGGCGGTCTCGTAGCCTTGATCCAGGTAAATCGCCCCAATCACCGCCTCAAAACAATCTGCCAAAATCACCGCATGAGCGCGGTCAGAGCCACGTTTTTCGCCCTTCGAGAGCCGCACTAGCGGGCCATAACCCAGTTCCTCACCGGACGAACCGATACTTTCAGTACGCACCAAAGCCGAGCGCCAAGCTGTCATCACCCCTTCTGGCTCATCATAATTACGAAACAGAAAATCCGATACCACCAACTCTAGCACTGCATCGCCCAGAAATTCCAAACGCTCGTTATGCTCAAAAGCGCTCTGCTTATGCTCGTTCACATAGCTTCGGTGCGTGAGCGCCGTCACCAAAAGCATAATATCTTTAAATTCAAACCCCAACTTCTCGCGCGCGAAGGCTTGATATTCCTCTGTATTCATTTTATATCCCCTGTCGAATTTTATTCTTTGCTACTAGCATTAGTTTTTCAATATCTTCATACTCAATGGCCTCAAGCGCATCCTTAAACTTAAACCACTTGATTCCCTTCATCCATTGTTCTTTGGTAGGAGTCTCATGGCTATCAGTAGAACGCACCAGATAAATCTGCGTAGTCATTAAGACTAATTTATCTACTCGCCGGTATTGAAAATGGATTTTCCCTAGCCACATCAGTACGTCAATGTGAAAGAGCCCCGCTTCTTCACCAATCTCCCGAATCGCAGTCTCCTTGGCATTTTCGCCCCGCTCAATGTGCCCCTTAGGGATCGTCCAGCGGCCTTTAGAATCCTGAATTAGTAAAATCTCGATATCTTTGCGATCTTGGCTGATCCGAAAAACAATCCCTCCAGCCGTTGGCTCGCGTACCACTTCCTGAATAGCTGGTTTCCGAAACATCCGAGCTGTCAAACGCGTTACAGTTGAAACCCTCTCAGATTTCAGCGGTAGCGCCTCTGGCACCTTGGTTACCTTAGTAATCGGCCTTGATTCCGGCGTAACTTTTGGCTGAGGTGGGCGCGCCTTCGGAGCAACCGGTTTCTTACCCTTCTCCTTGGCGGCGGTCACAGCAGCAAAATTACGCGGTCGAACTACCCCCCGCTTCTTCTGCTTTTTCTTCGCCATGTTGCTCCTTCTGCTGGCCTGGCTGCGACGCTCGGCGTGGCTGTTCGGCACCATAAAGCTCCCGATAGGCCGTACCAAGTACACCATTAACAAACCGCGATGAGTTATCCGAGCCAAACTCTTTTGCTAACTCTACCGATTCGTTAATTGCGACTTTTGGCGGCACTGTATCTCCACAGTACCTCAACTCATACAAACCAATCCGCAAGACATTGCGATCAATCGCAGCAATCGTATCAAGCGGCCATTCCGGCGCCATCGGCTGCAAAGCTGCGTCTAGCTCGGCAAATTTGCCGGCTACGCCTTCTGCTAGCTGGTATACAAACTGCGTATCACCCAAAGCCTTGGTATATGGCTCAATATCTTTTGCTACAATGCTATCGATCGTAGCCGTCGCATCACCGGCCTTTGTCCGAAATTCATATTCGTACAAACTTTGTAAAACAATAATTCTGCCCAAGTGCCGGTTACTAGCCATTTCCCTTACCCTTTATTTAGACTTTTTAGTGATTTTTGTAGTAGTTTTCTTTGCTTTTGCCGCTGAATTGGCCTTTTTCTCGGCTTTCTTGGCCTTTACAGTTTTGTCAGATACTGGCTTGACAGTTTTAACCTTCAGATTTGGGGTTTTCTTAGCGGTTTCAAAAGCTTTTACCGGAGAGGTGCGATTCACACTCCGCGCCAGTTTCAAACGCAAATGACTGCGACGTAGACCAGTTTTACGTGGGCTACTCTGTTTTTTAGGTTCAGGCATAATGCTCCTTAACAATTATATATAAATCTATATTTAATTCTAGCATATTCAGGTATTACTGGCAAGAGTTTTTTGGCATTTCGCACCCTCTCCGGTGCGCGGTAGCATCTTTAACAGGGAACCAAGATTTTGCCTCTATCTTTCCATTATAGCACACATGGCTATTTTTGTCAAGAGCATTTTAGCAGTAAGCGCGTTTCATACACTCTGGCTCTAGACAAATCCCAGATTCTACGCTATAATGGTAGCTAGTAGAAAAGTTAATAGGATATAAATTAGTTATGAAAAAATTCTTACTTAGTTTAGCTATCGCTTTGGTGACAGCTTTGGGGTTTGGTGGGCTAATTAGTACCTCAACTTACGCTACAGTGCGCTGCCCGGATGGCTCACAGAAAGCTACGCTAGATTTGTGCTACGATGGCGTTGATATTGCTTCCAAGAACAATATCGATCTTAACGGCATCCTCGGCACCGTTATCAACGTTATCATTGGCGTAGTCGGCTTCCTGGCAGTGATAATCATGATTCTCGGTGGTATTAACTTCATCACTTCTCAGGGCGATGCCGCAAAGGTGACCAAGGCTAAGAACACTATCCTCTACGGTGTAGTCGGTTTGATCGTGGCAATGCTAGCCTTTGCGATTGTCAACTTTGTCCTCAAGAATCTCTTTGGTAACTAATAGGCTATTCCTTAATCAAATAAGCCCTGAGCGATTGGGGCTTATTTTTGTGAATTCTTGGTAATTCTGGCGGGTTGAGGGTGATAGATTTTGCTACTTATTCTAATAAACTAAATTGCCCAGAGTTTTAATAAAGCTTAAGTTTGCTCTAGACAAACGCAAGCTTTTACGCTATGATGGTTTTAAGAGTAGATTAAACATCAAGAAAGTGAAAGGAAATTCATGAAGAAGATTTTACTAAGCCTAGCTATTGCATTGGTAACGGCTCTTGGGTTTAGCGGGCTAATTAGCAACTCAACTTACGCTAAAGTGCGCTGCCCGGATGGCTCACAAAAAGATACCCTTGATCAATGCTATACTGGCGTAGATATCGCTGGTAAAGATCAAATTGATCTAAACGGCATTCTTGGTACCATCATCAACGTCATCATCGGCGTTGTCGGCTTTATTGCAGTAGTGATGATGATCCTCGGTGGTATTAACTTTATCACTTCCCAAGGCGATACCGCAAAAGTAACCAAGGCGAAGAATACAATTCTTTATGGTGTAGTGGGCTTGATTGTAGCGATGCTAGCTTTTGCGATTGTCAACTTCGTCCTATCCAACGTCTTTACGAGTAAATAGGAAGTTATTACACCGTCTATTGAAAATGAACCCCTACAAAGAGGGTTCATTTTTTGCATTTTTAGGGCTAATACCAAAAATGTGTTGTTATCTACCTCTTATTCTCCAGATAGC
>CAYMCF010000063.1:0-5009 GCA_964388975.1 uncultured Candidatus Saccharibacteria bacterium
AGCACGGGCCTTTTAAGCCCGGTGTCGAGAGTTCGAGCCTCTCCCAGCTCACCATGAATGGTTCGCTAGGCAACTTCACGAAAGTGAAGTTGTTTTTGTATATAATTGCCCTTAGACAAGAAGTCTATGTTATAATAAAGTTATGACACAAGCAACTGCGAAAAAAGCTACTACCAAAACTTCTGATAACACTACCAAGCCAGTAGTAGCTGATTATAATGGTTATGACTACAAAAAGATTTTTTGGGAAGATGCCGATCGTAAATACGAAGATATGGCTGACCGTTTAGCGATTCGGAGGCTCTTGCCTGAGCATGTCGATAACTTCGTGGATATCGCAGGCGGCTATGGCCGCTTAGCCGAAGAGTATATCCCACACGCAAAAGTCGCAACGGTGTTTGATTATTCCAAGACCGAGCTAGCTCAAGCTAAAGAAACATACGGCGACAAAATTCAGACCAAAGCCGGGGATATTTATGATTTGCCTTTTCCAGATAATAGCGTTGATGCGCTCATAATGGTACGCGCCACGCACCACTTTAAAGATATGCAAAAAGTTTCCGACCAACTTTACCGCGTTCTCAAACCCGGAGGTACTGCCGTAGTAGAAGTAGCCAATAAGAAGACTTTGCCAAAAATGTTCCGGTATTGGTTCAAAAAGTCCGATATTAATCCTTTTAGTCGCGAACCAGCGCATCTCAAAGAGCTTAATTCTGATGGTTTTTATAATTATCACCCAAAATATATTGAAGAAGTTTTCCAAAACTCTGGGTTTAAAATCGAAAAAGTTTTGTCAGTTTCTAACTTTCGTAGCGCAAAACTTAAAAAGATTTTTGGCACCAAAAACTTAATCCGAATGGAAAAAGTTGCACAAAAGGTTCTGGCACCGGTAAGATTTGCACCGTCGATTTATTACAAGTTGAAAAAGTAGCCTAAAAATGCTACAATATACTATATATTATATAGTGGCGCCATCGTTCAACGGATAGGACATAGACCCTCTAAGTCTACAATGCTGGTTCGATTCCAGCTGGCGTCGCCAAATCAAAAGTAAGCCCACTCGGGCTTAGTTTTGATTTCTGACGACCTAGATCTAATCGAACCTCAAGCCGCAGGCTTGTGGGGCGTTATTCGCCCGGTGCGAAGCACGGCGGCGCGAATTGAACTTCCAGCTGGCGTCGCCAAACAAGTAGCCCTTTAGGGCTGATCCTAAAAAAGAGGCCCCGATCTAGAGCCTCTATTTTATTTCGCAATCTCCTTATTCTACCGTACAGACAAACCCAATACCTTCGTAAGCTTGCTTGACACTATCAATGTCCGTCAAAGCTTGGCCGGCCTCGTTTTTGTTGAGCATGTAGACATCCACTACTTCCCCGATCAGCTGATCAGCATTGGCACCAATGTTGTAATGATAAATTGCCTCCTCACGATTATTAGTAAGAGCTAGCTCACCGATGCCCAAAGTCTCGGCCATAGTCCGGTAATTAGTATCACGCTCATCGAAATACCACTGCGCACCTGCGGCGGCATCTGGATCGGTAAAAGTAATTGTATCAAACAAAGTCATCGAAGCTAGCTGCTTATCTTTGAACGTCCCTACCATCTCACGCACATAGCCGACAGTATTCTCTAGGCCTAGACCCTCGGCATTGCCTACATCTTGCGTACAGGTGAGGGTAGATACTTGCTCCTCGCTAGGTTTATCTTCACCTGGATCGGTAATATTAGGATAAACCACCTGAGGCTTGCTAGCACGATCTTCCGCATCACGCCAAAACATAAACATGACAATTGTACTAACCAAGAATACTAACGCCAAAACCCAGCCAGCGATCAAGAAAACCTTGCTGCCGCCAGCCTTTGGCTGAGCTGGCATTGCTAAGCGATCGGAGAACTTCTCTGACTGTGGCTGCAAAGCCGGCGGAATTGTAGTGCTACTAGTGGGGGCGGATGGAGCTGGAGCAGGGCTACTGGACGGTACGCTGCTCGATGCGGCATTGTTAGCGGCAAAAGGATTAAAGTACGGCTGGGCCGGAGCGCTCGCAGTATTGCTCATAGAATTCGTAGAATCGTTCGCTCCACCCATATTAGGCATATTGCTAGTAGTGACTGGCGCAGCTGCCGGAGCAGCTGGAGCGGTGTTTACTGGCGGCATCGTCGCGGAGCTGCCTAAATCTGGCATCGCTGGAGCAGGATTAGGTGGCACCGAAGTCACGCTCCCAATCGAACCAGGCACTGGCGCAGCTGGCGTCAACGGCTGATTCGGCGTATCCATCATGGCCGAAGGTTTATCGGTGCCCAGCTCGTCTAAGCCAATCGTGCTAGAAGTCATCGGTGCTGCTTGCCCTGCTGAGGTCAAACTATCTTGTGCTGAAGCCAAGCTATCCGACATCGACAGCGAGCTGGTAGAATTTAACATGTCTGGATTAGTGAAGTCTAGCGGAGATAATGGTGACGCAGCCGTTCCACCGCTCGGCGTAATTGGATTATTATCATTAGGACTCATTTTGCCTCCCTTTTTTGTCTGTTGTCAAAATTATAATTTTTCTACTTTGTACTATTTTAACGCTAAAAATTATTTTTTACAACTCCCAAAATGAAGAAAAATGCAACATAAAAGCACAAGTATTTACAATTAAATTTTTATTAATTATAATAATATAGGATAAACGAAATTGGTGAAAGCGGAAATGACAAAAACTTCAATTAAAACAGCCTTACTTAATAAATATGAGCATTTGACTTTACCGGAAATCGAACAAGTGATTGAAGATCTGCTAGCTCAACAAAAAGCCGCGCCCGAAGTCCGGCTTACTCAAGATTTAGCTGCGGCACGCTATGCTTTACAACAACGCCAGCGCCAAATTAAGGCTCGCGTGATAGAATTTGAGCAGACCAATAACCGCCACTTGGTGTTTTTTATTTCTACAAAAGGTTTTGTCAAACTCGCGGGGCATTCAGCCCTTTTCTTTGCCATGACTATTGCCGATCGCATCCACTGGCGCTACTCGCTTAAGCTTGATACCGACCATTATTCAGTTTCTGAAGATGGCATTATTTCTTTCCGCGCGTTGGATACGATTGCGGCCCGCCTCGGCGAGATTAATGTTTTCCCAGATCGCAAATATGAAGACCCGGAATTATTCTATTTTGAACTGCCTAAAGTCTACAATGATGACCAAATCGACCGTTTACGCGACAATGCCAAGCAAGACATTAAACGCATCATGACAATCGTGCTACCGGCTTCACCAATTCCCTCTCTATACGATGCGATTATGCAAGCTAGCCAGCTCATTTATTATCAATTCAAACACCTTTCCGATGATTTAGCTCGCGATACACTGGGCCACCAGATGATTGCCAATTCTTACGATATGGCTTTAGAGTATCTGCGCTACGCCCGTTGTAAAAATAAGGCCGATCAGCGCAATTTGTTAAAGATTATCGAGCTCACCCGCGAGCTGAGATTTGGCATTGCCTACGCTAGCAAATTGCAAATCTTGCACCATCGCGAAGTTTGCAAAATTCTAGAATACTTAGTTTCGGCAGAGCGCATTGCCGCCAAAGCTTATTTGCGTGGCGATGAGCGTAATCATGCCAACAAACTTCCCAGTCTGCCCTCCCGCGTACCGCCACAGATGCCACCGTCACGAGCCAAGAGGTCATGAGCGCCCAAAGTTTTGAGAACTTTCTGCTCCGCGAACTTTGGCGTGCCTACGAAGTAGCCCGCAAGGGCAAGCGCAAAACTGTCGACGAACATCGGTTTGAGCTAAACGAAATGGAAAATATCCTCCAGCTGCGCGATAGTATTGTTCGGCGCTATTATCAGCCTAGCCGCGGCGTCACTTTCGTAGTGCACGACCCCGTCACCCGCGAAATCGTTGCCGCGCCCTTTCGCGATCGTGTGATTCATCATTTCTTGTATAATGTTTGCGCCAACTGGTGGGACCGGCGTTTCATCACCGATTCCTACTCTTGCCGCAAGAACAAAGGTGTACTTTTTGGCCAGCAGCGTTTGGCTCAGCATGTGCGCCAAGCCACCCTGAACTACACCCAGCCAGCTTTCTCGGTCTCGCTCGATATTCAGAGCTATTTCCTCAGCCTCTGCCACGACAAACTTTACCAGCGGATTTGCTGGGGCCTAGACCGGCAGTTCCAAAAAGTTAACCCTCAGCCTAATTTACCAGAAACTTATTGGCGCAAAAACGACATTATCTGCGCACCTTACGACCGCGAACGACTCTATCAGACCGTTAGATTCCTCTGGAAGCAGGTTATTTATGATGACCCCATGCGCGACATTACCATTCGCGGCTCACGCGCCGATTGGGCTTCCCTGCCGCCGAATAAAAGCCTCTTCAACCGCCAGCCCGGCTATGGTATCGTGATTGGCAATCTTACCAGCCAGTTACTCTCTAATATTTACCTCGACCAGCTCGACCGCTTCGTTACCATGGATCTCGGCTACAAGCATTATGGCCGCTACGTGGACGATTTTTACATTATCGCGCCGCTACGTCAAAAGCAGCAACTGATCCGCGATATTAAGGTTATCGAAACTTACCTAGCCGAAGAGCTGCACCTTACTCTCCACCCGCACAAGCGTCGCCAGCAGCTGGTGAACAAAGGTATTCCCTTCATCGGTGCAGTGGTCTACCCGGGGTTTATCGTGCCCGGCCATCGCGCCAAGCGCAACGCTTACCGCGCCGCTTACAAACTCGCTACTACCGGAACTGGTGACGTAGAGGGGATGATTTCGCGCGAAGGTACGCTGCTACACATCAACAGCCGCAAATTTTTCAAACGGCTGTTTGATGATTTTGGCTGGGAATACGACTGGAGAGAAAATGTTGAATAATTTTAGATGAAAACCTTTTCTCTAGATGCCACTTGAAGCCAATGTTTTAAACTAAACCATAAAAAATAGCTCCAACAGAGCATCCATAAACATAAACCTGGTGCGAGCTAAGAGACTCTAACTCTCGACCTCTTCCTTGGCAAGGAAG
>CAYMCF010000064.1:0-4827 GCA_964388975.1 uncultured Candidatus Saccharibacteria bacterium
CTCTACCTCTAGTGTATCAGAGATAGAGCGGAAAGTAAACCCCGTTGGGGTGAATATCAGCAAAATTCAGTTTCATCCCACGAAATACTCCCATTACTCGATTTTTATGATAAAATATAGGTAACGAAGGGCGACCTAGTGTTGTAAACATTAGGCCAAGCTCTTCCAGAAGCCAGAGGGTACCTGCGGATCCAGGAGTAATACACCTCTGGTTTTCGCTTGCATGCTATTTTATCACAATAGCGAGTGCTAACTCCCGATCAGAGTTAGCACTTCTTAAAAGCTAAACTATTTTAGCTATTTGCAGCAGTAACTGTCACTACGGTAGAATAAGTACCATTCGGAATACTCGGGGATACGGCTATCCCGACACCAAAAGTATGAATAGTACCGATACCATCGGCGGCGGGAGTGCTGGTGTTGTAATAGGGTTGTGGAGAATTGTTAATCGGTTCATAAGTACGAGTTTCTATAGTATTACCTTCTCCGGTCCAGATACCCCAGCCACTCACACCTTTCTGCAGTGGCGCAACCGCGGTAACTGGTGGGATAGTTTTGGTAGCATCATCAGATTTAGTGAGAGCCGGCTGAGTAGCAGAGAGCATTACATCATAGTTAAGATTACTAGAAATAGTAGCAGAGATGTTGCCTTCTAATATTTTAGTATAATCTACTTGTCCACTCATACCAGTAGCAGCGTCAATGGTAATAGTGGGGCCGACTTGGACGTTGACATTCGCATCAATGTTACCAAAAGTGGTATCAGTGAGGTCGGAAGATTTGATGGCGGGGTTAGCGACACAGCGCACAGAGTAACCGTAGCAACGAACCATATTGCTAGACAAAGACACTTTATCCTTCCAGAAACTCAGGTTGTAAGTACTACCACCATTGAACGCAGTACTAGACCAGTACCATCCGCTAGTGCCAACTGCACCAAGGGAACCATTGTTGATAGCACCAGCGGCAGAGAAGAAACCATCGCTAAATACTGCACCGGATGCATTATCTAGGCTAAGAATTCCATTCCGATATGTCGTGGTCCAAGTTTCTTCGGTATATTTATCGCCAGCAAGAGTAGTCCCAGTAAGCGGATCAACAACTAACTTGTCAAAGCTATATTGATACTCCGGGGCGCCAGTATTGGTCTTATGCGCAGTTGGCATACGCCAACCTTTAGGGCAAATGCTGTCAGAAACGTCTTGCCCATCAGTAGTTACCGAAGCGTTACCAGTACCAGCAGTAGCCGCAAACCAGTTGTAATAAGCACCGTAGCCTTTTTGACGTCCTTTGTAATTATCATCTGGGCTAAAGACTTGAGGTCCGTTATTATAATCAAAATCTATACCAAATTGATTTCTGTTAGATTCTTCATCAATAGACTCGAGCGTGCCGTCCAAAGTAAAAGTTCTGCCTTTAGTGAGATTCGTATTAGAATCATCCAAAACATTAGTTTTAATCTCGGCGATAGCATCTTCGCCAGTTAATTTGAGGTTCTGCACCATCCAACAATTTCCATCACTAAGTTTTTGCACCACATAGCTATTCTTCCGCCCTTGATTATCATACCCACCACCCCGATTATCAATTAAAGCTTTTCTATCACCTACCTTAGATTTATTACAAATATCAATAGTCATTTCTTGCATATAGGTGATATTAGTTAAGTCACGCCATTCCGTAAAATCTTCAGCGGCGTTTACTTTTCCTGGAATCGAATAAAAACTTAACCCAATATAACTTATACTTAATAAACTCAGAAAAGTTATTGCACTAACAACTTTTACTTTGCTTTTGCGTATTTTTAGCATCATTCCTCCATTTTGTAGTTATTTACCTAGATGCCAAAATATAAGTTATCAAAAGAGTAACGGCTGCACAAAGTTTCATAATTAGCTTATAAGAGTTCGTCTCCCGGCTACGGCGGGTCCGATTCTTTAGATAAGGAGAGCCGTACCGGAACTCGTTAAGGTAATTATGAAACTAAAGTACGCGTGTATCACCTTAACTTTTACCATAACAAAAATGGCACCACGAGGTGGTGTTTCAAAACCATAATTTATGCATCAATCATTCGACTTCAACATAACACTCATGGTGCCATTCCTTTGTTGAATGTGAATAACCAATACAATAAATTAATTATGATTTTGAAACATCTCTATTGTATCGAACTTTTCAGGCTTTAGCAAGACTAGATTTTTATTAAAGTTATGGTTTAGTACGTCATAATTCTTCTTTTTAGCAAAAATGCTTGACAGAATCTACATTCTGTGCTACAATGGTAGTACAATAACCCATTTTGTACCTTAATTCGTAGTGAAAGGAGCACCCTTATGACTTCTCGTAAATCTCAGCACCCCAAATCCAACCTGGCATACGCTTCCGCTTGCTCTCGGCGCCGCGCTAAAGCCTACCGCGCTGGCAATCTTTTTGCCATCCTGATGGTAGCCCTACTTGGTATTGCTGCCATCGGCTTAATCGTGATGATGGTACAGAACAATCGCACCGCCGACCGGCGCCTGCTGGAAAGCTTTGCCAACTGCGACCATGGCGATACTCTCGAAGAGTTCATTGCCGAGGTTCGCAGCGCGGAAATCGAAGTGATGGCATACTTTACCGCTGAAGGGCAGAAAATCTTAGAATATACCTTCGGTGATGAAAACGAAGTCAGCGTACCGCCCGGGATCGAACTGGCCGCGCTGCGCGAAGGCGGGGTAGTACACGTGCACAATCACCCCGTAGAATGTCCACATTCCGACAACGACCTCGTCAACAAAGCTTGCCAACGAAAAGACTCTGACGGAATCCAGTTTGCCGCGGTAGTAGTGGTGAGCCCCGAGTACGTCTATGTAGTGCAGCCTGGCGAGGCCGGCTGGCCCACCCCCGAAGAGGCCTTTGGCTTCTTGATGGTCGACTTTCCGCGTGAAGCCAGTTTCCAGGAACACGTGGAACAAGGGTATTTCGTGAAAGCCAACGACCTCCATTACGCCACTACGCCGAAACTCGTCCGTCTATATACCGACCATTTCGGCCTCACCTATACTCGCTACGATTACTAGCACCAAAGCACCCCTCACCGGGGTGCTTCTGCATTCATTTGATTATGGTCGCTAGTATAGAGCAATCGATAATGTCAACAGAGATAGCCCAAGATAGCCCACGCAAAAAGCATGGGCTACACTAATCTCAACTAACGCTGATTAGATCTCGAGATCATCAAGGTCGGCTAGCTCGGCACGAGTCTTCTCGGCCAAAGCATCACCATTCTCAGTCACTTCTTCTTGGACGCTTTCCTCAACTACTTCTTGCGGCTCGCTGTTGCGGCGAGGAGCTTCCCCACCTTCCTCATCGGTATTAACTACCTTGAGATTATACCGAGCACCGTTTTTAGTGCCCAGCACTCGCAAAAGTGTACGAATGGACTGAGCAGTAGCGCCGCGCTTACCGATCACCCGGCCGACATCCTCTGGGTCTACACTTAAGCTCAATAACACTCCGCGCTCATCAATTTCTCGATCCACTACGACTTTTTCTGGATTATTTACAAGAGTTTTTACGATATATTCTACAAATTGTTGGTCAATGGTTGCCATATGGTCTCCAGTTTATTTTTGTATATATTACCATTATATCACAAGCCCGAAAAATACAATAGCGGAATTTTGGAAAATTAATACCGTTTTTCCGTCTAAATACACTCCTCCTCTTGACAAAAAGGTTATGGTGTGCTACAATAGAGATATAACCTATCCGTAGGGTGTAATTCCTATGGGAAAATTTAGAAAAGAGAGGTGCTTTCTATGAACTTTAGCAAGAAAATTGGTTCGAAGATCGTGATGACAGCGGTTTTTCTCTGCCTTTTGGCCTATCTGACCCCGGTAGCTTATGCCAATGATGGTTCCCTCTGGGATACCATCAAGGGCTATGGCGCCGATCTGCTGGACACTGCCCAAGAAAAGGGCTCTGAGCTGGTAGATACCGTCAAGGAAAAAGGGCCCGGCGTAATAGAATCCGCCAAAGACAAAGGTAGCGAGCTGGTAGGCAAGGCCAAAAACGGCTTAGAAAAAGCCGGCAATGCTGCGGCAGAGTTTAACCAGAATCAGCAAGAAGAGTTTTGGGAGCGTTTCGACCAGCAGACTGGTCTCGATACTAGCTCAGCCTATCGCGATTCTATCGCCGATAGCCCTGTTCCAGATGATGGCAGCGGTGCCAAAGATCCCCATTCTGACCCCGACCAGACGCTCAACCCACCTCAAGACGCCTCCTCCCAGCAGCCGAATGCCAGTGCAAACGACCAGCAGAGCCAGCCGGCTGGTGATACCATTATTCATCAGAATAACACCTACAACGATAACCGTACCTATTATTACGGTAACACTCAGCCGGAAAGCTCAACCGAAGACACTACTCAGCCAGATAACGACACGCTCAAATTTAGCACTGAGCAGATCGCTATTTTTATGGTTAGCTTTATTGCAATTCTGGCAGTGGGGGTTACAGCTATCGTAAAAATAGTCCAGGCTTTTCTGTGAACATCAAACCACGTGCATTTTCTAGCCAATCTTGCAAAACTCCCCCAGAGCAATCTGGGGGATATTTTTAAGCTTTTCAGAGCTATTGTTGAGGCTCTTCTGCCGCCGGCTCTTCCTTTGGCTGATTCTTGCGAAGCTTATCCGCATGCTTAGCCTTTTTCTGCTTCGGGGCGGGAGCTTTGTACCAGTCTGGCAGCTTGATACCTTCCTTCTTGAGTACCAAGGCCACGCGTGAAGACGGCTGAGCCCCGTTCTTGAGATAGAATTCAACTTTTTCTTTGTCGAGAACCAC
>CAYMCF010000065.1:0-4748 GCA_964388975.1 uncultured Candidatus Saccharibacteria bacterium
CTAAACATGATTATTCAGGAAAATCATGCCGCCACCAAGGCTAATTCTATTATAGCATACTTTTCGGAGCCTGCCTAGGGTAGAATGGTTATATCATATATGAGATAATGATTAAGAAGAATGCTGCGACTTTTAGTTATTCTGTGCCAAGCTTTCCAAAAATATATCATATATGATATATTCTCTACAAGATCCGAATAACTCCGTAAAATCCTACCGCCAGCCCGTCAGCCAGTTAAACCCCTGCAAAACACCGTTGACGGCACCATTCATGAGGCTAGACAGCAATCCCGGCATCAATATCACTATCGCCATCACGATGATAATGCCATAATGCTCCATGCCATCCATGAAGTTACGCACTGGGTCGGGAGCAATCGCATAGAGAATGCGCGAACCGTCGAGCGGCGGAATTGGCAAAAGATTAAATACCCCAAACCCCAAGTTCACCGCAACCATCTCGGCCGCAATAGTACCGCCAAGGCCTTCCACAAATAGCATCCCGCCCGCTTCGGTGATAAAGCAGAATTTTAGAATCACAAAGCTAATGAAAGCTAGGAGAAAATTCGTCAGTGGCCCTGCTGCCGCCACCAAAGCCATACCCCAGGCTCCATGCTTAAGGTTTTTCGTGTCTACTGGCACCGGCTTAGCACTGCCAAAAATCGGCCCGCCACCGATATACATCACCACCGGAATCAAAAATGACATGACTGGGTCGAGGTGTTTCAGGGGGTTCAGCGTGAGCCGCCCATCATCTTTGGCGGTACGATCACCCAGCCAATACGCCACCAAGCCATGTGCCAGCTCGTGTAGCACCATCGACACCAAAATCACCCCTAGGATGATGATTAACGAAAGAAATTTATTGTCCATATAATATATAATGCTCGCTTAGGTTAAAGCTACCACTTCTAACGCTACTGGCAAAGCATCAAAGTTCTTCAGCTTGTACTTCTTCTCAGCTCGCGGGGCTAACTTCAGCTCCGTTACCATGCCGTCAACATTGCCCATGGCAACCACTACTTTTGGCTCTACCTCGCGTACTGCCCGCACCGATGAGGTGCAAAGCACGTCTGAGATACCCAGCTCGTCAAGCATGGCGGCTTCTTCGTTGTCGCCAATAATACCGATATGCACATTCCCTACTACTGCTTCGTAAGCTGTACGTTCGCCCTTGGTAGCCAAGCCACGAATCGCTACGTCACCGATCTCAAACTCGCCCGGACCTTCAATTTTGCCAACATTAAGATTCGCATCGATCGTCCCGTCCGCCACGTTAAACTTAATACTGGTCTTCTTAGTGCTGAGTATAATCTCATCTGGATTTTTACTTTCAATCTCGAACATATTCCTCCTTTAATATTCTGCAGTTTTATCAGGCTTAATAATCCCCTCGGGGTCGTACAATTCAGAAATCTCCATATCTTCTAGAATATTCATCACAAAACGGTCTTTCACACTCAAGCGATAGAGAAAATCATCCCGCCCCAGAATCACATAATCTAGTGGCTTGCCCTGTTTCTTCTCTACTACCTCAGCCCAGCGCGTGAGCTTTTTCGTCTTATCGTCGCCAATAATTAAAAGGTCAATACCGTCTTGCCCCGGCGCGCGGTTGAATAGCGCCATACCACGCAAGTAGCGTGATACTGGCTTGATGTATTCGTCCCAACTATTAGAAGGACGGCGCTTAATCTCCTGGACTTTGGTGGCCGCTACCGCCTTATGCGGTGCAAACATCTCTTGGAAAGCATGCGCGAAGGGATGCTTCATATTAGCGGCGTAATAGACTTTATTGTCAAAAGTTTCGTTGCGAATTACCCCGATACTTTCTAAATTCATCAGTTCCCGCCGAACCGAATTAATCTGCTCTTCAATCAAGCGAGTGATTTCTCGGACATAAAAAGTTTTGTTCGTATTAGCAAAGAAAAGTTCCAGCAGCTTGGCGCGAGTTTTCGAGCCGAACAATTTTTCAATTGGAGCATTATTTTCTTTACTCATCTTGTATACATTTTATCACAAAACTCTTAATTTCCGCAAGAGGCAACCAGTTAATTTCTGAGTTTCGCTTAAACCAAGTCAACTGACGCTTAGCTAAGTGCCAATCATCGTAAATGAACAATTCTTTTGCTCGCTCCAAACTATATTCACCTTGTAAATACCCCCAAGCAAACTGATAAATATTGCTTTTCATCGCTTGACTACCCCAGCCATACTTTCGAACTAATTTTGTGGTTTCATCATAGAGATTCTGAACAAATAATTTATCCGCCCGCTGCGTGATGCGCTGACGCAAAACTTCCGGATCGGTTTTGACGCCAATGAGTAAAAAATTTGTACAAATTTGCTCACGATCACTTTGACTTATTTTGGCTGCCTGAGTAAAATCGTAATCGTAAACCAAAGCATCAATATACAGCCCAGTACCCCCCACTACCATTGGCAAATTACCACGCGCTTTGATCTCAGCGATTTTTGCTTCAGTATACCGTTTCCAATCTGCTACCGTAAAACGTTCACCTGGCTCTGCTAAATCAATTCCCCAGTGCGGAATGCCGGCCTGTTCTTCTTGGTTAGGCTTGGCGGTGCCAATATCCATGGTTTTGTAAATCGCGCGCGAATCCGCCGAGATAATCTCTGCCCCCAAGAAACCGCCCAGCTTGCGCTGAGCAATTTCTTGAGCAATCTCAATTGCTACCCCGGTTTTGCCTGAAGCGGTCGGCCCCAAGATAACGATAGTTTTATCGAACTTCGGCACGATTCTTAATAAACTCCGCCAAGTCCGCTAACTTCACTTTTGTTTCACCATCCCGCAAGCGAATACTAACTTCGCCCGCTTCTTCATCTTTTTGCCCTAAGATAATCACCATCGGGATTTTTAAGCCAGTGGCGCGCTTAATTTTTTTACCTAAGCTATCATCACTTAGATCTAATGAATAGCGCAACTGATTATGCTTTACCGGTTCATCTAGCTCAATGCCCTTCAAAATATCTTCTACTTTGTGTGCATAAGGCTCAGCTTCGCTATTGACCGTCAAGATGCGTACCTGCTCTGGCGCGCACCAAAGCGGAAACCATCCCGCTGTATGTTCAATAAACACGCTCATAAAACGCTCGATCGAGCCGATCAAAGCGCAATGTACCATAATCGGCGTTTTCTTGCTGCCATCAGCATCGGTATATTCCAAACCAAAGCGTACCGGCATAGCATAGTCTAACTGCACCGTCGCTAGCTGCCATTCCCGCCCCAGCGCATCTACTGCCATAAAGTCCATCTTTGGCCCATACATGGCGGCTTCACCTACACCGATATAATATTCCATCTGGAATTTATCGGCCATCTTCTGAATCGATTTCTGTGCGCGCTCCCACATAGCTTTATCGCCAATGTAACCCTCGCCATCATCCCGGAAACTCAGCCGTAAACGCAGCTTCATATCAATGCGACGATAAAGATCTTTAGCGCTCTCGATTAGTTCGCCAAATACACCCTCAACTTGGTCCTCCGTACAGAAGACATGCGAATCGTCTTGCGTGATCGCCCGCACCCGCGATAAGCCACCTAGCTCGCCTTTGCGCTCGTCCCGATAAACCATGGTCGTTTCGAGGTATTTTACTGGCAATTCTTTGTAGCTACGTGGAGAGCTAGCAAAAATCTGGCTATGATGCGGACAGCTTACCGGCTTAATCGCTAATTCATCGCCACTTTCAGTACTAGTAAAGCGCAATAGCTCTGGGAATTTCTCGTAATGCCCAGAAACTTTATACAAATCCACATTAGCAATGTGCGGAATACAGACCTTACGATAGCCACAACGCAAGCGGTAGCCTTGGGTAAAATCATTTAGTAAATCGCGCAGAATCGTGCCTCGCGGCGTAAACAGTGGCAGCCCTGCCCCTACCAGCTCCGAAGAGCAGAAAAGGTCTAGCTCTTTGCCTAATTTACGGTGATCGCGTTTCTTGGCCTCTTCCTGCTGCGCCAAATAGGCTTCTAGCTCAGCTTGAGTCGGAAAGGCTAAGCCGTAAATCCGCGTGAGCATTTCCCGCTTCTCGTCGCCCCGCCAGTATGCTCCTGCAATCTTTTCTAGCTGGAAAGCCGGCGCATCCTTCCCGGAACCACCTAGCTCTTTCAGATTCTCAATATGCGGACCCTTGCATAGGTCGGTAAATAGCACCTCGCCCTTGGGATCAACTAAGTCATAAAAACTAATTACCGCATCTTCCGGCAAATCATTAATCAGCTCGATCTTGTATTTTTGCTGATGCTCCTCGGCCCATTTAAGGGCTTCAGCTCGGCTCACCTCGCGGCGCACCATCTTACAGCCGCGTGCAATAATGCCGCGCATTTTCTTCTCAATCTTCTTGAGGTCAGCATCAGAAATCTTCGTCCCGCCAAAATCCATATCGTAATAAAACCCAGTATCAATCGCTGGCCCAATACCAAAAGTTGTAGTCGGATAAAGCTCCTGTACCGCCGCCGCCATCACATGGCTCAGGCTATGACGCATTTTTTCGACTTGTTCATCCATGGCTTTATCCTTTCTCTGGTTTTCCAGTTTTTAGTCCGCAGTTACTTTTAACTGCGTAAGTTTATTTCTATATTATATCATAGTTTTACCAGAGGATGAGAAAAACTTGCATGCCCGGAAAACTACTAATAGATTGAATGCTATTGCATAAATACCTTTTTCGAGAAGATCCGGACTTACGAGGAGGACGAGCGGCTCAGCCCCGCGACGGCGGGCGCTGAG
>CAYMCF010000066.1:0-4726 GCA_964388975.1 uncultured Candidatus Saccharibacteria bacterium
CTCTTATCAGAAAATACAAGGAGCTTAAGCCTCACTAATAGTAGACTTATGATTTTATAATTATTATGTTGCTTATTCCATAATAATCTTTATTAAGTTAATAAGTTATTTAAAAGTTATTTGATAAACTTAATTTTATTAATAATAAAAACTTTTCTTATTATATATAATATATATGCACCAACTAGTATATATTATGTATGTTTATTAAAAAGTTATTTATTAAGTAAAAACTTATTAACTTTATTTAGTAGCATATCACTTTCATGTAAAATACTTGATACACAAAAATGGCACCACGAGGGTGTTCCAGACTAACATAATCAATCCAAGTGTTTTGGAATAACTTCTGTTCATCTATCTCCTCGTGGAGCCATTCTAAAACAGAAGCTTCTTCAAAAACTTCAAAACACATAACTGATTATATTTTAATCTGGAACAATTCTATTATAGCATAAGTTTTGGAGTTTGTGCGGAAAATTATTAAAAATCAGCAAAATTGTTAAACTTATTGTTAATTAGAACAATTTAGTTAGAGAAAACTTTTTGCAAAACTGGTAACTACAGCTTAGTACGATTCTCGAGAGCAGCGCTGAGAGTGATTTGGTCGGCATAAGAAAGATCCACGCCGAGCGGCAAGCCACGAGCCAGGCGGGTGACTTTAACTTCGGGGTAATTTTCTTGGAGCATCTTTTGGAGCAAAAGCGCAGTTGATTCCCCTTCTACGGAAGGATTGGTAGCAACGATCACTTCGGTGACTTGATCGTCGGCTACGCGAGATAAAAGTTCCTTGATATGAAGCTGATCGGCAGTAATACCGTCAATTGGAGAAATCGCGCCGCCAAGCACGTGATAAGTGCCAGAAAACTGTTTGGTTTGCTCAATGGCGTAAATATCGAGCGGCTCTTCCACGACTAGGACGGTGGTTTTATCGCGAGTGGGGTCGCTGTAAAATTCGGAAACTTCTTCATCAACATCAATCAAAGCAAACGTCACCGGGCAATTTTTGACGCCAGCATGGAGAGTGGATAGAGAGGTGGCAATGTCCTGGCTGATACGGGGATTATTCTTGAAAAGATAGTAAGCGTAGCGCTCGGCGGTGCGGGCGCCAACGCCAGGGAGATGCCCGAGGGCTTCAATAACATCAGTGAGTGCTCTAGGTAACATAATATCTATTATACCTTATGCCACAAAAAAGTGGACAAATTTGCATCTGTCCACTTTTCGGCAAGTAATTAACGCTTTGAGAACTGCTCTTTCTTGCGAGCGGAGCGCAAACCGTATTTCTTGCGTTCCTTTTCGCGCGGATCGCGCTTGAGGAAGCCAGCTTTCTTGAGTACTGGGCGTAGGTCTGACATCTCAGTAGTGAGAGCCTTGGACAAGGCGAGCTTGATCGCATCGACCTGACCAGCTAAGCCACCACCAGCTACACGAATCGAAACGTCATAATTGTTCTGTTTCTCAGCGAGCGCGAGCGGATCGGTAATCTCGGCCAAGTAAGACTTATTACCAGATAGATATTCTAGGGCTGGCTTGTCGTTGATGGTGATATCACCTTTGCCTTCGTAGAGACGCACCTGAGCAGTCGCAGCTTTGCGGCGACCCAAGCCGTAGATGTATTTCTTGTCAGCCATTATTTAATCTCCTTTGGATTCTGGGCGGTATGGGCGTGTTCGGCGCCATCAAAGACCCTTAACCGGCTCAGGCGGTCGGCGGCAAGCTTGTTCTTAGGAATCATACCTTTAACGGCGTGCTCGATCGCGACGCGTGGGTTCTTGGCAATGACTTCTTCGAGCTTAAGCTCGGTGAGGCCGCCTGGGAAACCACTATGGCGATAGTATTTTTTATCAACCATTTTGTTGCCAGTAGCTTGGATATTCTTAGCATTGATTACGACGACGTAGTCACCATTATCCACATGTGGAGTGTAAGTGACTTTGCTCTTGCCCATGAGCTTGTCAGCGATCACGACTGCGAGCTTGCCAAGTGGCATGCTGCCAGCATCAATCAGATACCAGTCGCGCTGAATTTCCGCCGGCTTTTGGCTGTAGGTTTTGCTTACAGTTTTCATTATTTCTTCTCCTTCAAATCGATATTATCAACGAAAGAGATCGTGGCCATTTCAGCATTGTCACCGCGGCGGAAACCGGCGCGTTCAATGCGAAGATAGCCAGAATCGCGCTGCACTTGAGGAGCAATTACGTCCATCAGTAGAGCGGCGGTCTTGTCATCATCGAGACGAGAGATGAGCAAACGGCGATTAGCCAAGCCACCTTTTTTCGCGATAGTAATCAGTTTTTCGGTCTCGCGGCGAATTTCTTTCGCACGAGCGAGAGTAGTGGTAATTGAGGTATTTTCTATAAGTGCGCGGATGAGACCCCGTTCTAGCGCACGCCGCTGGTCGGTTTCGCGACCAAACTTGCGGCCTTTGTATCCATGACGATGCATTAGAGTAACTCCGTTAACTTTGCTTTAACTTCGTCCAGAGCCTTACTGCCGAAACCTTTGAGGTCTTTGAGATCGACTTCAGAGAGTGACACTAAATCGTGGACGGTCTTGATTTCGTTATTAATGAGGGCGTTGGTAGTGCGAGCGGAAAGCCCAAGCTCTTCGATTGGCAAGGCGAGACCAGAATCATCAGTTTCGGTTTCGACGCCTGGAGCCGGAGCGGACTCGACGCGGGTGCTACCAGCCAGTGCGGTGTATTGGTTGACCAAAATTGCCGCAGCTTCCTCAAAAGCATCTTGTGGAGTAATGGTGCCATCGGTATCAATCGTGAGCACGAGCTGCTGGTAGTTCATATCCTGACCAACACGAGTGTTCTCGACTTTGTAACGTACACGTAAAACTGGAGTAAAGACGGCATCGAGCGCAATCATATCGCTGTGAATACGGTCTTCGCTAGATTTCTCGATGGAGAGATAGCCACGACCAGTCTCAACTACGAAACGCATCTTTAAAGTATAATCGGGATTATCAATATGGCAGATAATCTGCTCAGGATTACCGATTTCGAGGTCGGCTGGGAGCTTGATGCTGCCAGCGAGTACCTCACCATCTTTGCCGGCATCTTTACCCTTCACCTCGAAGGAGACCTCGACTGGCTCGTCAGAATGAGATTTGAAGCGAATGTTTTTGAGGTTGAGCATGATATCGACGATATCTTCGCGAATACCTTCGATGGCAGCATACTCGTGTGAAGCGCCTTCGATACTGAAAGAAGTGATCGCTGCACCTTTGATACTTGAGAGCAGAACTCGACGGAGCGAATTGCCCAAGGTATTACCATACCCGTAGAAAAGTGGGCGAATCACGAACTCAGCACTATTGTCGCTCAACTGGTTGACTTCGGCCAGGTTTGCTTCGTGAATAACTTTTGTAGTCATTTATTGTTCTCCTTAGCGTGAGTAGTACTCAACGATTAGCTGTTCGTTAATGCCGGCTTCAGCCTCTTCGCGCTTTGGCAAGCCGATAATTTCAATCTTCATTTTCTTTGGATCGGATTTTAGCCAACTAAGCGGAGTGGTAGCAGCACTACTTACGATACTCTCTAGATTCTTGAAATACTCAGATTTCTGGGACTTTGGGCGAACTTCCAGGACATCTCCTGGCTTCAACCGAATAGAAGGAATATCTACGCGTTTGCCATTGAGCAAGAAATGCCCATGGGAAACGAGCTGACGAGCTTGACGACGAGTCAAGGCAAAACCAGCCCGATAAACTGCGTTGTCAGCTCGGCGCTCGAGGTATTGGAGTAAGTTTTCACCAGCCAAACCATCAGCCCGCGCCGCTTCCTTCATTAATTTCGCAAACTGCTTCTCAAGCAAGCCGTACAAACGACGAACTTTTTGCTTTTCGCGCAGCTGCGTAAGGTATAGACTGCCACCGCGTACGCGCATATCTGCGTGCTCACCGGGGATGCCGGTCTTCTTGGCCATAACTTTGTGAGCTTTAGGCGCTAAAGCATAGCCCTCGCGACGACTTTGTTTAACAATTGGAGAAATATCTCGTGCCATTACGGTTTCCTCTCTCCCTTAGGACGCACGCCACCATGCGCAATTGGGGTAACATCAGTGATGCTGTCAATTTTGATACCGACAGTCGAAACGGCGCGGATGGCGCTATCGCGACCAAGACCAATACCGCTAACGTAGACGTCAACGCTATTAAGGCCATGTTCACGCTTGGCAGTTTCGAGAGCTTTCTCAGCGGCAATCTGGGCGGCATAAGCTGTGCCCTTTTTGCTACCACGAAAGCCATTTGCACCAGCGGAAGATGCAGCTAACGCTCCACCACTTTTGTCGGTGACGGTGACGATGGTGTTATTAAATGTAGCTTGCACATGCACTTGACCAGAAGTGACAATGCGCTTGCCTTTTTTGCCTTTGGACTTAGCCTTAGTCTCAACGACCTCGGTAGCCTCCTTAATGATTTCTTCTGACATTTTCAACTCCTAATTTAAGTCTTACTTGCTGCCTTTGGCTGAGCACCACCTACAGCAATTGCCTTGCCCTTACGAGTACGCGCGTTCGTGCGGGTGCGTTGACCATTAACTGGCAAACCAGCTTTGTGGCGAACGCCTTTGTAGGAGTTAATGTCTTTAAGACGTTTGATATTATTGGTGACGAGGCGTTTCAGATCACCTTCAACAGTATGTTTCTCACTGATGATGTCGTTGATCTTTTGAATGTCAGCCTCGGTGAGATCTTTCACCCGAGTGGTAGGC
>CAYMCF010000067.1:0-4705 GCA_964388975.1 uncultured Candidatus Saccharibacteria bacterium
TTGCATACTATAACTATAACACTACTTTTTTGATGGTGTTATGCAACAAGACCATGAGTTTTTTGTGAACACTAAATTTATCAAGCCGTACACAATTTTTTACCCCTGTAGGTGAACACAAAATTTAACTATTAGTGCATGACGGCACGCACAAACAAACGTTGATCATAAGTCTGCAAATTGCGCAGCCAGGCACCCGTACAAGTGATCAAAGTTAATGTGGAAGAACCAGCTCGCATCGGCGTATAAGCTACATCCATATAACTATCTGCTTCGTTGCCAATGTGCTTGTAAACTTTCTGCTCAATTGCATAATTAAACTTACGGCCATCGCCCATCTCAATAATAATATCTGCCCCAATCGGCACTCGTGGCAAAGTCTTGAGGATGCCGGTGCCTAAATCACCGCCATGCCCATCCATTACCACTGCCCCCGGCTGCCCCGGCAAAGCTGAACGATAATACCAAGCCACTACATAATCGCTCGTCGGCTTATCTAGCGTGCCATCCGGCAAGATTGCAATCTCCACCACTGGAATATTATGCAACCCCAAAGACGGAATAGACAAATAACGTGGTTTATGGGCTGCTACTTGATAGGTGTTATTATTGTTAATTTCCGGCTGCGGCTGCAGAGGGTCTTCATTCACTTCTGGCTCTGGTTTCGGTTCGGGTTCTGGCTCCGGAGCGGGCTCAGTTTCTGCTACCTCCGGCTCCTCTGGCTGCTGGTGCGAAAGAATAGCCACTCCTACCCCTGCACCCACCGCCAAAACTAATGCCGCAATCACCCCGATCAACCAAGCGATTTTGCGCACATTCTGGCGTTTCTGGCTGGTCTCAGGGATTTTCTTAGTGATCTCGGCCGTTTTGGTAGTACGATTCAGTACTTTTTTGCCATTTTTATCAACCTTAGCTGGCTGTTCTGCCTTGACTTTTGGCGTATTTTTCGGGCTGCTGGTAGACTTTTTTACGTTTTTAGGCGCAGTTTTTGCCGATTTTTGCGTTGCCGCCTTTGCTTGGCTTGCCGGCCGCTTCCCCTTTTGTGATGATTTTTTACTCATAAAATGCCTTTCTCATCTTCAAAAATCATATTTCTTGCTTAACTCTCATATTTTTTACAATACAAGTATTTTACCACAAAACCCTGAAATTACAAAGCATAAGCGAAGGAGTTTACTCGGTTTTTTCTAAACTGGTGAAGACATAGTTACCATCAGCGGTTTTGGTGAAGGTCCACTTGTAAATATCACTATTTTCATCGAGATACCTGTCCGTCTTCTGACGAACATTTTCCTCATATTCTTCAGTGCTACCAGTCGTAAGGTCATCGCTGATAAAACCGATAAGCTCACCTGCCACCAGGCCGCTTTCATCACTGTCAATTCTGTATACGCCATCAGCCTCTTGTAGGAGTGCTTTTTCATAAATATAGATATCGTCCCCTATCTTCTCAGCCTTACTTATTTTTCCAATTACGCTAGACGGCCAAAAACCACCACAGCCTACACCAACCCTGTGGAACTCATCATTGTCAATGTCATAATGATAACCGCCACAAAAATTCCCAGCAACATCCTCGGTCGTAAAAGCTATCTCCTGGCCAAACATTTCTCGAACTTCTTGGCGCATATCCTCGCCAGTATAACAGTCCATTTTTAATATAACCTCATCACCCATCATATAATCACCGCGGCAAATTTGCTCTTTTCCTTGCGAAGCTAGCTGTGCGCTAGCAAGCGTCAACATTAAGTATTTATCGGAAGAGCCTTTTGATACATCCTCGTCAACATAAAATCGCCACTTGTCATCCCAAGGGCTCTTTGCTACTTGAAATTTTTGATACAGCTTCTGCACCAGCTCATCATCTACCGCTAATTCTTCCACTTGTGCTTCTGGAGTAGGGCCACTCGGCACAGAAGGACGATTTGCCGCCTGCGAGCCACTATCGATAATCAGCCAAGCTACCGCCACGCCAATACCGAGAACAAGCGCTGTTGTCAGGATCGCAATTACCGTAATGGTCTTGGCACGAGTTTTATGCTTTTGTAGGGCAGGATTAGGCTGTTTTTGGGGATTTTGCAGACCGGAAGCAGCCAGATTGCCCGAGAAAGTTTGCACAGGTTGAGGTCCAGACGCATACGGTACATTTTCCGGGTTTTGCGTTCTAAGGCCATTTCCAGCCGATTCTAGCGGTTTTTGGTTCAAAGTGCTTATGCTATCGGATTGTGAGGTAGAAAGGCCTTGTGAGGCTTCTACGTGCGTCTGGGAAGGGGTTTGCGTGGCGGGTGTAGGGTCTTCCGTAAAGTTATTAGTGGCAAAATTGGCGCTGCCCACCGCGGCAAGATCATCCTTCCCTGGCTGATAGGCTGTAGTATTATAGGCCTTGAACGGATCTTTATTCTCCATCTTCATCCTTCCCGAGCGTCTTCGTTTTGGATTCTTCGGCAGCCGAATTGGGAGCTTGATGATTCTGCGATGTTTTCTGGCCGGGTTGAGATTTCCCCTTGCCAAAATGCTTCACCGCCAAAATCAAGAATGCAATCAAGCTAATGCCAATGTAAATACCCGAGATAATATGCCAAATTAAGGCTACATCATTTTTGGCGGCCTCTTGTTCACAAGGCGCAGATGGACCAACCAAAGCACCATCTGGCAAGGTAGAAGGGTTTTGAGAACTGCCATTATTGTCACCAGAGGCACTATTCTTCCTGCTCAAATCTATCTTTACCGTATGCTGGCCAAAGACTTCTTGAATGGATTCTTTATCCACATTTGGCAAATTGTACCTTGGCCCTTCTTCTTCCCCATGGGGCATACAGGGCATGATGAGAGTACCACCGCCCAGCGGAATCATGGCATCAATCTCTAGCGTGCCATCACCGGCAAACTCTAGGTTACGCCCCTGGATACCTACTCCCTTTGGCTCTGTAATTTTGTTCTCTCCCGTCAGTTCCACAATCATTTTCGTCCAAGCCTGATCCTGCCAATACTCACAAGAGCCACAACATTCCGACCTAATACCACCGCCAGAATAATTCTTGAGATGAACTTTGAGAACTTTCTCATCGTTTAGATCAACCACCTGCACGCTAATCTTACCATCCTCGCTCTCACCATGGTCACAGGGAGCGTAGAAATCCCCTACCAGCGTTCCGCCGCCGCAAGCCGCCTGCGCTCGCTCCACTGGCGCACTTGCCAAGCAAAGCCCCGCCACCCCTAGCACACCAGCGGCCAAATATCCTGCTTGTTTGATTTTGTGAGTTTTGCTCATTTTATCTCCTTTTTTACCTTACAATTTCTCAAGTTTCCCGTTCGTAGCTACCAGTTCATTCTCTTCTTCTGGATCCGACGTGCTTGTAGGTGGGGTTTGCCCAGCTTGGCTGCCACTAGGGGCATCGTGGTTCTGTAGTTGCATAATTAGCGCAAAGGCCAGCCCTGCCACACAGAGTATCACTGCTACTACAATCACCACCTTGAGAAGTTTTTTGCTCTTTTTCTCTTGCGCAGATAGACTTTGCTCAGTTTTGCGGGTTTCCTCTTGCAACAACAACCTGGCGGCATTTTCACTAATTGGAGCTAACTGCCGGCTCGAGTTTCCCTGTGGAGCGGATGCTACCACATTTCCTGAAAAATTGGCGTAATTTTGGTTTTGATTTTTGTTTTGATTGTCCATTTTTATCTCACTTTGAAGATTACTTCTTCAGTCTTAGCCGCCGATTGCTCCATTGCCTCTGGTGCATCTGGCGGCGGTGTTGTTTCGGCTGTTTTAGTAGGAGACTCAGCTGTTATACTGTCCGGTGGCGTCTCGGTGGCTTTTGTAGCAGGTGATACCGCTTTTTCATCTTTAGCTTGATTTTCCCGATCGGAAGTTTCCCCTTCCGCCAAAATTTCGGCTTTCTTCTTACGCCAAGATTCTAAGAAGCCCGCTTTCTCGTCTTGAGCTTGTGCAGCCTCGAGCTGACCGATCGGCCCAGTATTGTCGGACTTTTCTGCCGCCGCTGCCGCCTTTTCTTCTGACTTCCAGCGCGCTTTAATCTCCGCTTCTACCTCGGCGCGGGTCTTTGCATATTTTGCTGCCGAATATTCTTTCATAGTTTCTAAAAGTTGCGGGTTCGCATCACCCATCGGCGGGAGTAGGCTCATAGTAAAGGGTGCCGAAGGCAGATTATACATCATCACCGTTGCGATCGCCTGGTAATTGCCCTGCTTATGTAAATCTTCAGCATTAAAGACTGGCGCAAAGGCCTTCTCCATCAGCTCCGCATCCGTCACACCGAGGCGGCCTGCCATAATCGTACCACAGTTACCTAAAATCGCTTCGCGAATCTTGTCCGTTAGCTGGGTCATAAACTGATTGGCTAAGATTAAGTTTAAGCGGTACTTTCGGGCTTCAGAGAGAATGCTCTCAAAACTTTCGGTGGCAAAGTTCTGGAACTCATCTACGTAGAGGCAAAAATCTTGCCGCTCATCCTCTGGAATGTCCGCTCGGCTCATAGCCGCGGCTTGGAATTTCATCACCAAGATCATACCGAGAAGCTGCGAATTGATATCCCCTAAGCGCCCTTTTGACAAGTTCACTAAGAATATTTTCTTGCTGTCCATAATTTCGCGAATATTAAAACCGCTTTTGGTTTGCCCTAAGATATTCCGCATAATAGTATTAGTGAGGAACGGCCCCCACTTCGAGGTGAACCAAGTAATTACT
>CAYMCF010000068.1:0-4686 GCA_964388975.1 uncultured Candidatus Saccharibacteria bacterium
TAACACGATATGCGTATTTTTGTTAGCTATCTGTTAGGGGTTTAGGGATTCAGGTGCTCTATCTATTGACTTTTATGACGAAGTGTGCTATAATAGAGGGATAGGACTATTAACGGCAAAACCTTCTATCTCACTGAGTTTTTAGCAACAAAAAATAAGCCCCAGTAACCTAAGGCTTATTTTCTTTACAATTTGTTAGCATGAAGCCGTAAAATTAAGCCAACTCGACGGTTGCGCCAGCTTCTTCCAAGGTCTTCTTCATGGTTTCGGCATCAGCCTTAGCGACTTTTTCCTTGACAGTAGCTGGAGCACCATCAACGATTGCTTTAGCTTCACCCAAACCAAGACCGGTGATTTCCTTGACTGCTTTAATGACGGCAATCTTCTGAGCACCAGCGTCCTTCAGGACAACGTCAAACTCAGTTTTGCCTTCATCGGCAGCAGCACCACCTTCGGCTGGAGCAGCAGCCACTGCTACGGCAGCAGCCGCCGGCTCAATGCCATATTCATCTTTGAGAACATTTTTAAGTTCGTTGACCTCAAGAATGGTCATGTTGACCAACTGTTCGGCCAATGCTTTGATATCTGTAGCCATAATTTATTTCCTCCGGAATGGACCCCTTTTGGAAAAAGGTATCCAACCTCCAAAACTAGTTTGATTTTCTCATGAAGAGCGTGGTCTCCATGAGAAAATTATCTGGTTTTTAATTTAGTTATTATTAATAATGAGCATTTTCACCTCTAGAATTATCCAGAAATGCAGCATACTCAAGCGTTAATTGAACAAATTTGATTGCTAATTGGCTTTCGCTTCCAGGCCGGAAACAATACCAGTAAGTACGCCATTGGTGGCGGAAATGGTATCGTTGATCGGCGAAAGCAGCTGAGCCACCACCTGAGCGATAAGCTCGTTCTTGCTGGGCATCTTGGCGAGCGTATTAATCTCGTCTTCCGCCATCGCTTTACCGCTGTCGTTAAAACCGCCGGCCAGCACTAATGCTGGGTGAGTCTTGGCAAACTCTGCCAAAACTTTAGCTGGAGCGACTTCATCGCTATCAGAAATCGCGTAGACCAACTGCCCGGTCAAGCCGGTAGTATCGGTGTCTTTGTAGACGGCGATCTCTTGCATCGCTACCCGCACCAAGCGGTTCTTCACTACCTTGATTTTTACGCCAGCTTCGCGCGCGGCCTTACGGAGCTCCTGTAGCTCAGCTACGGTCAACCCCTGGTAGCGCGCATAAGCAGTGAGCTTAGCGTCGGTAAGAAGGCTAGTCAAATCAGCAACCAAAGTATCTTTTTTTGCTTTGGAAATTGCCATAAAAATTCCTTGGTTAGATTTTATGTATTTACGAGTGTGTGGCATTGTAATTAACCCTACAATGTGCTCCGCACCGCGTAATCTAAATAATGATCTCTGCTAACAAATTGTTAAACAGCGTTATCCCACTAGACTCTCAAGAGAATTCCTCGGTAGCTAATTAAGAAAATGCGGAGAAACCTTAAAATAAGCTTAAGATTATTGCGAAAATGTTGTAATCTTTACAACATTTATTCATCTCCGTAAAGTTCTGCTACTGTCTTTAGAATAACTACCTACATTATAGCAAATTTCTCGAGAAATGCAAGGGGTTGAGAGGAAAATTCCCCACTCCGAAGAGTGGGGAGAGGAGCTTTGTCAGTCAAAGAAGTAGAGCAAGAAGTTGACGAAGCAGAGAATTGCAGTGATAACACCGCCTATGATGCCAGCTCGGCTGATGTTGTAGACCGTCAAACCGATTCCCAAGCCAGCCATCAATACCAAAACCATGCCACTGTATATAGCAGATTTGCGCTCAACTTTGCGTGCGGCGGCATCTTTTTCGGGTGGTTGCAGACGGCCGCATTCGTCAACAGCCTTGCTGTAAGAGCGGTCAAGCAGGTTGCAGAAGGCTAGAAAAGCCGTCGCGTACGTGGCATTCGAGCCAACCAGGATAAAGATTTCGTCCAGAACAACCGCCAGATTTTGCAGTATAGTTGACATCAGACATCTTCCTCCTTGTCTTTTTCATGGAAAGTACGGTAGCAGTTGGTGATGGAAAGAATGATCATGCCGCTTGGAGCGCCAAAACACAGCATGCTCGTAGCGTTGCCGGTGGTAAGATACGGGATCATGCTGGGGGTGGGGTCACGCAAGGGAGAGTTAGGAAGACACTGCAGCGACCAGAAGGACGCAAAGAGGGCAAGTCCCATCAGGAGGCAAACGAGGATAGTTGCGGCGGCAGTCAAAATTCTTACTGTACGCATAAAAACTCCTTTCTAAGGTCCAAGTAATAAAGGATACTCCTAGCTTAATTATAACATATTCTGCTGATTTTGGTAATAGAAAAATCCCCCTCCGGCTAGGGAGGGGGTGCAGGGATAGGGGAAATGCTCAGAATGAATCTATTTAGTATTACCGCTGACTCGTCCGCGGCCTTTGCAGCAGGTGCAGCGAAAACTGCGCACGCCGCCGATACCATGGCATTCCGGGCAGAGCGGATAGCGTTCATCGCAGTCTTCCTCGGTGATGATCTCTGGATACAGCGAGACAATTCGCAGCATATCCTGACAGAGTTGCGCGTAGTTGAATAGAATTACTGCGATGCAGGTGACGATGGTGATGAAGCTGGGGCTAAGCTCGATTTGCCTGATGCCAGTCCCTAACGTAATTACCGGTGTGTACCACCAACCGTCATCGCTAAGAAGGGTGTCGCCAGAGAATAGCAGGGCGGTGCTGGGGATAAAAATTGCAATCGGCACCACTAATATAATTAGCTCACAGATACTTGTGATGATTTCTGCCGCATAGCCGGTGAGCCGCGCATCTTCTCCAAAAAGATTGGAGAAATAAATGAACGGTATCAGAATGCAGCACCAAAGTAGCGCAATCCCTAGCGGGTTGGCCTGGGCGGATAAGTATAAGCTTAGCGTAATTGCTAAAACCATGTGCGCTACGCAGAGCCAAGCCACATGGCGGCCAAGGCTACGCCAGGGCCGTAAACTGGGGCGCTTGGACTCGAAATCGGCGTAAATTTTTCGCGATTTTTCGTGCAAAAGCGTAAAGTCGGCGCGACGCAGGTCAAATAGCTTTTCCCACACCAAATACGGAGCCAGCTTGCGCAGGCTCACTACCCACCGCAAGGCTTTGAATAGCCATTCGGGCACTTTGATCAAAGAGATTTTGTAGTCGATCAGGATGACCAGCGCGCTCAGGGATAATTTCATGGCAAGTGGTGCCGGGCTGATATCTTCGGGCAGAATAAGCCACCAGATACACAGCAAAACAGTAGTCACAAAAATGCCGTTGATAAACCGAATGAGCTTCATAGGTTCTTCCCTCCTATCATCAAAAATATGGTATACGCCGTTGATGTTTTTGATCTTTTTCATTTTTACCCTCTTTTCCGTAGAATGTAATAATCGGACTTGTGCAACGCGCCTCTGCAATAGAAAAACTACTGAAAAACGAAGCTAATTAGCTTTGAAAATCTTCTCCTTTCCCTGTTAATTTACGAGGTTTTGCCCTTATCTCTTCATTATAGCACGTATGCTTATCTTTGTCAATAGACGACAAAATTCACCCCCCGGAAGAGGGGTGAATTTAGACTTAGCTTCACTAAATTAATTATATAGATTCTCAACTTCGATCGATGGACCCATAGAGGTGGTAATGAAGATTGACTTCACGTAGCTACCTTTGAGTGAGGCTGGGCGGTGCGATTTCAACGATTCAAAGAAGGTTTCGGCATTTTCTAGCAAATCCGCGGTGCTGAAGTTAGTCTTGCCGAGACCGATATGGATAATAGCCTGCTTATCTACGCGGTATTCTACCTTACCGGCCTTAGACTCTTTGACGGCCTTCTCGAGGTCTACGGTTACGGTGCCAGCCTTCGGGTTTGGCATCAAGCCTTTTGGCCCAAGCAAACGGGCAAATTTACCTAGCTTTGGCATGTATTGTGGGGTAGAAATCAAGACGTCAAAGTCGATTTCGCCCTTCTCGAGGCGCTTGAGGAATTCTTCGTCTTCGGCAATATCAGCACCAGCGGCGGCAGCTTTCTTAGCTTCATCTAGCGGTGCAAAGACGGCTACGCGGACGGTTTTACCATTGCCATGAGGCAAAACTACCGTAGCGCGGATGTTTTGATCGGCTTGGCGTGGGTCTACGCCCAGGCGCACATGCGCTTCGACGGTGGCGTCAAACTTCGTGGGGTTGGTCTTCTCGGCTAGCTCAAGGGCTTCCTTCAGAGTGTAGACTTTGCCCTTTTCGACTAACTTAGCTTTTTCTTGATATTTCTTGCCGCGACGCTCGATTTTTGGTCGAGTGACTGGCTTGGCGCCCTTTGGCTTTTCGCCAGCTTCTTCGAGAGCTTTGTTCTCTGCTTTACGAGCTTGGCGCTCTTCTTCGGCCTTTACTTCCTCGATATGCTTTTTCGACTTTTTGCCAGACTTTGCAAACTGCTCCGGCTCTGTAGTGGCTGGAGTTTGCTCAAGATTTTCTTTGACTTCTTCGGTCATAATGTAGATATGTTCCTTTCTGTGGTCATAGACGAAGCTTTTATGGCATCTTAGTAACGGTGCATAAAACTTGCAAAACTCCAATTCTTCTAACGACATCCGGTGGAGCTCTCAAAATCGAACCCCTTCGGGTCGTGATTTTGACCCGCTCCA
>CAYMCF010000069.1:0-4652 GCA_964388975.1 uncultured Candidatus Saccharibacteria bacterium
CCGCTCACACGCTTTCCAAGCGTGCTCCTTAAACCACTCGGACACACTTCCATTTACTTCATTATAACACATTTTGCACTTTTGGTAACCTCTGATTTTTATATTTTTCTAATTTTTCCAGAAATTACCCAAACCTACATCTCCAGCGAAGATGGCAAAGGCTCCCCATCCGGGGAGCCTTACCGTTTACTGTGCTTTAGGCTTACTTGCCCTCATCAACGCGGGCCACTGTGAACCCTTTCTGCTCGAGGTTCCGCCACGCAATGGATGGATCCCGGAAAGAGGCAGTGCCAAACACCAACCATTCTCCTTCTTCGAAGATAAGCGTGATTTTGGCACGCCGCTGAGTAGTGCAGTAATGGAAACCGCCCACTTCCAGCGGCAAAAACCGCGCACGCTGTTCCGGGTCCGGTTCCCGCGCGATCACTTCTGCAAGATAGTCGCAGAAATCGTGCAGGCCCTCCATAGTGAAGAACCGCCGCATCAGGCGATGCTGCTTCAGGCTAATGCCCAACTTTTCCGCGCAGTGCGGGCTGTTCCCTAGCAAGGAATCGCTCAGTGCCGGGATTTGCCCGATCGCCTCCCGCAGGAAAATAGCCGCGGTGCGAAAATCGCTGGTAGTTGCGGAGAAATACAGGGTAGTAATGGTATCCGGATAAACAGGGCTACTGGTCATATTCATGGTATGACCTCCTCTTCTAAAAGCTCGTAAACGGACGCGTTTACGGCTAACCGAGCACTAAAAACTTGCTAAACTACCGGGATTAATGCTAAGTTAGCCATAAACGCGATTTTTAATCTACCATAAGGCAATATTTCTTTACCTTATACTTCTATTGTAGCACACATTGCCAAAAAAGTCAATAGTAAAAGCGTAAGTTTTTATTACTTGCTGTCTGCGTCGCTCAAAAAAGAAAGCAAGCTTTCTCTTTATTCGCTTTCCTCGACAGTTCAATACCCTTTATGCCTATTTTGCAATTTTCACAAGAAAGTGATAACAAGTATATACTCTTATTTTCTCACCACTTTCTTGGTTACATCAAACTTTTCCATATATTTACCCAGCATCAAGCGAGTCTGGGCATAAAAAGCCGCCGCACTCTGATAAACGATCGCCACCACCGGTATCAGTACCCATTGTACAATCATAGAAAGCTTGCGGCTACGTTTGTATTTAGCCGGTTTTTCCGGCAACATCCGCAATGACATGAGAATAGTGACAATCAAGCCGATCGCTGCCACCGTCTGGATCCAGCCCACTACATTCGGCAAGTTAAAAGCTACCGCCCCGCGCGAACCAAGATTCATCAACATTGGTACCCAGCCACCAAACGCCACAATCGGTGCCATCATGGCTAGTGTGACATGCCCATCCAGCAAGCGCATGAACTTCGGGAAAAGGTTCCAAAACGGCACTTGGCAATCTTTAGAGAATAGATATGACCCCACATAGGCTACATCGCTAGCGCCATAATCCCAGCGCCGCAACTGGACAAACTGCGCTCTCAAAGTACTCCAAAAAGTCTCCGAGATTACTGCGTCTTGGTAAATCGGCACCCGAATTGGTACTACTGAATACTTCCCATCAAAATAGAACAAAGACCGCCAGTATTGATGCCCATCTTCCACAATGGTGCGCTTACTCCAAAAATCCATCCCCTCTAGCGCCGCCAAAGGCTGCGAATGCGAGGCAAAATTACGCAAGAGATGTGGCCGCATCGTCGTAATTACATTGAAAAACGAGTTTGACATAGCGATTACCCGCATCGGCGCAGCGGCTTCCCAAATATTATTCGTAAATATCGATACCGGCTGATAGCTGTAATGCTGGCGGTCGGGCCGTACCAAAAACTCATAGGCTACATAGTCAAAGTATTTCGGGTGTACGCGGTTATCGCTATCTAGCGAAGTGACAATTACATTTTCCTTGCGGATATGGTATTTTTCGGTATACTCAGCCAGTTTATGACCCGCATAAGTAAGGTTTGGCCCCTTGCCCATAATCTCATTCTTAAGGTTATCCGGATGTTTAGATAGCATAAACTTACCGAAACAGCCGCGGAACATTCGCTTGAGCTCTTGAGCGTTTTGCTCCATCGCTTCCCCACCCCGTTCCTCGTAAGCTAGAATAAAGATAATCCGCTCATTCGGAAAAGTCGAATCTCGCACTGCCTCAATGGATGGCACGAGAGTTTCTAGGCCTTCGTTGTAAGCCGTCATGATGACAGCGTGATAAATATCTTGCGGCTTCGGCTCGCTCTTGCCTTCCACCGCAGAGAGAATCCGCAAATTCTGTACATGCTCATCAAAGCCATAGCTCTCCTCGTGCCGCCCATGCAAGCGTTCATAGGCCGCATGCGGATCTTGCAGATCCTCCAAGCGCGCCGACCAGTCCACCCTGCCAGCCTTTTTTACTACTTCGTAGCCCTGAACTGTCCGGAAAGCCGTCCCAACCGCCTTCACTAGAGTAGTCGCCACGATAATTAACAAATAGATTGACCCTAGAATTGGGCTAATCCAAGATAAAACAAACAGCAAAATCACCGCTATATAGCTAATCGCCCCGGGCAAAATCTCCAAAAACCGGTACAGCGGCTTGCGCTTACCTAGCGGAATCTCATAAACTTTACTCATGCGTTCGCTCCAAAGTCGAGAATGTGCGCTTCACCTTACCACTCCCCAAGCAAGCGCAACAAAATCACAAAAGTCCCCACGATCATTAACATTGTTGCCACTGCCATTACCAAAGCCGCATCCCGGCCATATTTCTTGTAAACCCGCAAAATCAACAGATTGTGTACAAAACCATACAGAACTGCCAAAGCCGGAAAAGCTAGCATGTTTAGCCAGCTATCTCGCCGATAGCCACCGCTAATCCCGGCAATCTCACCATAAACATCACCGTAGCCCACAATCACTACTGTGTTTTGTGGCCGCAAAGTCGTCAAAGAAAAAATCAACAAAATTACGCTTAGCACCGCCATCACGATCATTACCAGCATCAGAGTCTTTTGCTGACGACAAATCTCCCGCCAAACTTCCCCGAGACCGGGCTCGCTATTTTTTAGCTCAGTTGTCTTTTTTCTTGCCATATTTTTCTAATTATAACCCAAACCACATGCTATCGCAAGATAGACCTACTTTTTTGTCGGCTTACGATGGTGGCATAAATTGTGGTGTACGAGGTAAATCGCCCCCACGCCTGCTGCAAAAATTAGCAGATCTTTAGCTACGATCCAGCTCAGCTCCCCAATCACGCTCGGGCAAGCATAATCAGCATCAATGATATGCGGATAATTCTTGTAGCACTCACGTTGCTCGTAACGCCGGAAAGTATGGAAACTTAGGCAGATCAGCACCGTAACCATTGCACCAATCAAGATATACCATGCCCCCACCGGCACTCGCTTCTTGCCGAGCAACATCACTCCAGACACTAAGCAAGTTACTACTACCACGATCATCGCCAAAGCCGCTACCAACCAATAAAATTTCTCATTAGCTAAGCTCGCGCCAAAGCTCATCACTGAATCACTCCAAAAATAATTCAATGGTGGCGCCAGCAACAAATATCCCGCTCCAAATATAGCTAGCAAAATTAGCAAAATCCCGCCCAAAACTTGCCAGCCGCGCTTCGCTTCTTTCTCTGGCAAACATAATGTATCGCAATCAGTAAACTTCCCTAGCTTCAAATCCTCTAGCCTTTGCGACATGGACTTGTTCTTCGGCGGCCGCCCCACTGGGCGTGTTGCCTTAGTAAGCGTTTTAGCCTTTGAAGTTGCTTTTGAAGTGGTATTTGCCATATTTTGTAATTCTCTTATGCTCCTAGTATATCATATTCTGAATAATTCTGGTATAATTAGCTCATGAAAACTCCACCCCATACGCTCCCTACGGAATTTGAAGCTACTTTTATTAACGTTGACAAAGCCGCCCTGCGCACCAAACTACAATCTCTAGGCGCCACGCTGCTCTTGCCAGAAACACTGATGCGGCGCACGATTTTTGACATCGACAAACACTCTTTTGCTCGCGTCCGCGATGAAGGTAATCGTATTACCATGAGCTATAAGCACGTCGACAGTTTAACTCTGAGTGGCACTAAAGAGATCTGCCTAGAAGTAGATAACTATCAACACGCTATTGATTTTTTGCGATCCTGCGGCCTTAAAATTAAAGCCGTCCAAGAAACTTACCGCGAAGAATGGCGTCTAGGTCAAGCCGAGCTAGACATCGATACCTGGCCTTGGCTCCCCAGCTTTGTAGAGATCGAAGGCCCCAATGAAGCCAGCGTACAAGCTACCGCCGGCCAGCTAGGATATGCCATGAGCGATGCGTTTTTTGGTGCGGTTGACCAAATCTACAAAGTTTACTACGATGTCACAGATGACGACATTAATTATTGTCCCGAAATTTGTTTTACAGAGATTCCTGCATGGCTAGCTCAGAAGCGCCGCCAGAATAATTAGCACCGCATGTGGTAGATTCATTCACTCCCGAGAGCTCGGTATTAATCCGGCGTCATAGCCTGACCAACTATCCCTCGCGGAGGGATTATCTCCATCATAGCACAGCGTAAGCGTTTTGTCAAGATTATCATACAAGGCTCAACACCTTCGCAACATTTGGATAGGCGTTATACACTGTAGTCC
>CAYMCF010000070.1:0-4463 GCA_964388975.1 uncultured Candidatus Saccharibacteria bacterium
TTCGTCTTCAAACGTACTCTCCGGTTAAAACCGGAGGTTTATAGGACTAAGAAAAGCCCCTCCGCAGAGGGGCATTACGCTGAGGGAGTCATGACTGTCGAGTCTGACGGTTGCGCCGGTAGCGATTGGTTTGGCGCTGGCGCTCTTGTTGGATGAAAGCTTCGCGGCGTCGCGCCTCTCTTGCAGCACGCACCCGCTCGGCACCATATTGGCGCTCCAGAAACTCATCTCGGATCAGCTCCTGGACTTTCTGGTCGGCTTCCAATAGATACTTGTAGAGCCGCTGCAGGGCCGTAAAAGCTGCAACCAAGGCAGCAATGCCGCCGCCAAAAGTGATCAGCGTCGCAAAAAAGCCCGCATGGACAACCAGCTCAATCGGCCAGCAAACTAAACAGACTACGCCAATGATCGCGTAGATTATCACCTGGCCAAACAACGATGATTTGCCATCATCTCGCACCACCATCCGGAGCATTGGTATGATTGTACTATCATACTTTTCGCAGGCATAACGCGTATCAGGATCAGTAACATCCCAATAGGCACGCCGGCGCTGAATCTCAGCCAGCTTGCCCTTCACCTCGCCTAACTTATCAACCGAGCGGTAGAACCTTTTAAGGAATCTCATAAGATCCCCTCCCTCTATAATTTTCTTGTATAGTCCTGACTCTCTCTTTCTACATCAAAAACTATACATACTTCCATTGTAGCACACTTTCCATATTTTGTCAATAGTTACAACACGTTTATGGCAAAACAAGCTAGATTTGAGAATAACGTCATCTATTATCTCATAAATATCTTTTTCTTGGAGTGTCCGGAGGTTACGACCGAGGATTAAGTGCGCGAGACCCGTAACGACGGGTTCGAGCGACACGTCTCCAAGAAAAATGGTATTTATGGGATAACACCAAGGAGCTTACAATCTAATCACGCCGCTTGCGTAGCCGTATTCTTATTCTGAGTATAGAGATGTTTTTTAATGACATAGAGATAAGCATGGGTGGCTTTACGAAAATTTTCCAATTCTTCCCCTTCTAGCTTAAAATAGCTACCGGTAGAAACTTTTTTGTACACTCCTGAAGTCCGCACTTCGTAGCGCACCGTCATCTGGTGCGGGTTGCGCTGACCATCGTACCAATCTTCGTGCCAAATCCAAACATTCTGCTTATCGTGGAAAAACTCCCGCCGGTGCCCAGCCGGAATCGGGCCAAAAATCGTGCTGCCCAGCTTTGACTCAGCATTAATGAGATCTTCTCGGGTCATACGCACGCTGGGGCGTACCTTAATCTCTGGCATACCGCCTACAGCCTTCGGTGAATGTGGAATGTGTAGAGTTTTCGGGCCAGCGAAAAAGCTTTTCTTAGTCGTATTAGCTGGACTTTCGGCCGATTGCGCCAACACTGGCTTGCTAATAGCAGTTTCTGATGTTTTGAGACTTTGCCAGCGCGCAAAAGTATTGGCTAAACAGACGAGCGGCATAGTTCGATTTCCTTTGCAATATTCATGATTTCATTATATATCTCAAAAGACACCTGCGTATTATAATTGTAGGCTGCTGCCCGCTCAAATGATGGGGTCTCCCAGTTGGAAAAGTTGTCTCGCATTTTTGGTGGTTTGCTCCGCTATATTAACTTCTGCCACACCCAATTTTTCTGACAGATACGTAGCGATCTCGCGAATGTATCCTGATTTATTCATTGTACCACGAAAAGGTACCGGGGTCAAGAAGGGAGCGTCAGTTTCTAATAACATTTTTTCGAGCGGCGGTAAAGGTAGCGTAGAATAAGTCGCCAATCCATTTACTCCAATGTAAAAATCTCGCTCCAGCGCTCGGCGTAGCTCTTGTTTGCTACCAGTAAAACTATGCACCACACCCTTCACTGCGGGAAAATTATCCAAAATCGGCCAAGCATCCGCAAACGCCTCGCGCTCACGAATATGCAAAGATACCGGTAGCCCTAAGTCTTGCGCCAGCTGCAACATTTGCTCAAACAATTTAATCTGCGCCGCACGATCATAACCTTCATAATGGTAATCTAGACCAATCTCACCGATTGCTACTAGCTTATTTGTGCTAATAAGATTATTCGGTCCAGTATTCTCCGCGTTTCCCTGCAACGCCTTGAGTTCGCGCTGGTATTTCTCAGAAAAAGCTACTAAAGTTTCCTCTACATGCGCAACTCTTCCCGCGCTCTCCGGGTGGATGCCATAAGTCCAATAGGCATTGGGATGCTGCGCCGCAAAAATCTGCGCCTGCACCGAGTCCTCAGGATCAGTGCCAATCACAATCACTTGCCGCACACCACAAGCCTGCGCTTCGGCTAAAATCTCCTCGGCTTGCGCCGGCGTATACCATTCTTGGTCGTGCAAATGGCAATGCGTATCCACCAAATAATCTTCCACCGTACCTCCTAGTTTTCTAGTTTAAGCTTTATTCTCGCGCTTACGCTTGATCGGGTCAAGTTGGCGCTTGCGCAGACGGAGAGACTTTGGCGTCACTTCCAATAATTCATCGTCTAGCAAAAAGTCAATGCACTGCTCCAATGAATATTGTGTATGTGGAGTCAGCTGGATAGCACCATCGCTAGCGTGCGTGCGCATGTTCGTCAGCTGCTTCTCCTTACAGATGTTAATATCAACATCTTCTTTTTTATTACTCAGGCCGATAATCATACCCTGATACACCGGCACCTGCGGCGGAATGAAAAGAATACCGCGAGCCTGCGCCGCATCTAGCGCATAAGCCGTACTGGTACCCGCCTCAAATGCAATCAAAACCCCATTACGCTCTGGCTTGTATTTGCCCTCCACCGGGCGATAACCGGCTGGCAAAGACGACATAATCGCTGTACCCTTGGTAGCGGTGAGTAGATTATTACGCAAACCAATCAAGGCCGCCGTCGTAATGCGATAAGTAAAGCGCGTGCTGCCGCTGGACGTTAATTCTTGCGAAACTAATTCCGCCCGGCGTACTCCCAATTCTTGCGACACCGCCCCCACAAACTCTGGCTCCACTTCAATAATTAATTCTTCCACCGGCTCACACTTTTTACCATCAATTTCTTTGTAAACCACCTCCGGGCGCCCCGTCTCCAGCTCGTAGCCTTCGCGCCGCATAGTTTCAATCAAGACTGAGAGGTGTAGCTCACCGCGGCCAGAAACTTTGTAGCCTAAGCCATCCGGCACAATTTTGAGCGCAATATTGGTTTCCAGCTCTTTCTCTAGACGCTCAGCAATTTGCCGCGAAGTGGTAAACTCTCCCTCCTGCCCCTTCAGTGGTGAAGTATTTGGCCCAATATAGATACTCAGCGTAGGCGCTTCAAGCTCAATGGTCGGCAAAGCTTCCGGCGCATCGCCAGTCGCAATCGTATCGCCAATATTTGCCTGCTGAATACCAGAAATCGCCACAATGTCCCCCGCGGTAGCCTCGGGCACTTCTTCTTTACTCAAGCCCTTATAAGTAAAGACGCGGTCAATCTTAGCGCTGCTAGTTTGCAGCTCGCCCGTCTCTACATCAGTATGCAAGACTTTCACGCTCTCGCCCTTCCTTAGCTTCCCGCGAAAGATCTTTCCAATCGCATACTTGCCGAGATAATTATCCGCCGCCAAAGCTGCCACCAAGAGTTGCGCGCCCTTACTAGCATCTTCGTCAATTTTTGGCGCCGGAATATCGTTAATAATCGACTCGAAAATCACATGCAAATCATCATCTAGTGCCGTAGTCTTGCCAGCTTTACCATCCCGCGCAATCGCATAATAAATCGGATAATTGAGTTGCGATTCATCGCTAGCTAGTTCCAAGAAAAGATCCGCGATTTCGTCCTTCACTTCATCAATCCGCGCTGCCGGCTTGTCAATTTTATTAATAATCACTACCGGCTTTAGCTTCAGGCTCAAAGCTTTTTGCAGGACGAACTTCGTCTGTGGCATCGGGCCTTCCTGGGCATCTACAATCAGTAGAACTCCATCCGCCATGTTCAGTGTACGTTCCACCTCGCCAGAAAAATCGGCATGGCCCGGCGTATCAATAATGTTAATCTTGTAATCACCGTAATATACTGAAGTTTGCTTAGCAGTAATAGTAATCCCCCGCTCGTGCTCCTGATCCATGGAGTCCATAATCAAAGTCTGGGACATTTCGGCTTGATTATCCCGAAAAGTATGGGATTGCTTCAGTAAACCATCCACCAAAGTCGTCTTGCCATGGTCAACGTGAGCAATAATCGCCACATTACGAATTTTCTCTGCAGTCATCTCTTTATTCTTTCTGCCCCAACCCAAGCCACACCAGATACGAGTGCTTCGGAGAAATGGAGCGTTCACTTGAAAAACCTAGGGTGAAACTCCTGTTTCCCCTTTCTTAATTCCATTATAGCACACTTTGCCAGAAAAAGCAAGACTTTTTTACCTGAATCCCTAAACCCCTAACAGATAGCTAACAAAAATACGCATATCGTGTT
>CAYMCF010000071.1:0-4216 GCA_964388975.1 uncultured Candidatus Saccharibacteria bacterium
TTCGCAAAGCAGGAAAGGCTGGTAAGAAATAATGAATAGTCTATTTCGTGCAAAACGCACTCGTGCCAAAATTCATGGTACTGCTGAGCGTCCACGCTTAAGTGTACATATTAGCAATAAGCACATCACTGCCCAAATTATCGACGACGACAAGAAGTCTACTTTGGCTTATGCTACCACTGTGGGCAGCAAGCTTAAAGGTAATAAGACCGAGCTTGCCACCAAAATTGGCCAAGAAATTGCCCAAAAGGCGCAAAAGGCCAATATCAAGACTGTCGTATTCGATCGTGGTGCAAAATTATATGCTGGCCGGATGTCTGCCTTGGCAGATGCCGCTCGCAAGGAAGGATTGGAGTTCTAATGGCAGATTCAGATAAGACCGCACAGGTGGTCAATAAGTCTGGTACCCTCAAGATGAACGACCGCATGGCCGCCAATCGGGTACAAAAAGACATCAGCGGCAAAGCCATGCCACGCCGCAACAACCGTCGTGATCGCAATCGCAACAACGACAACACCCCCAAAGAGTTTGACACTGTTACTATCAATATCGACCGCGTTTCCCGCACCGTCAAAGGTGGTCGCCGAATGCGTTTCAAGGCTTTGGTAGTAATGGGGAATCACAAGAACAAAGTCGGTATCGGCGTATCTAAAGGTGGCGATGTCACCAGCGCCGTCCAGAAGGCTACGGCTAAGGCTAAAAAGTCGATGATCGAGTTCAATATGGATGGCGAAACTATTTGCCACGAAGTCGAAACTCGTGCCACTGGCGCCGACATTCTCATGAAGCCGGCCGCTCCCGGTACCGGTATTATTGCCGGCGGTGTAGTCCGGAGTATTATTGGCCTCACTGGCATCAAGAACTTGATTTCTAAGAGCCTCGGCAGTACTAACAAAGTCAACATTGCCTACGCAGTGATCGACGGCTTGAAAGAGCAGCTCCCGCGCGAACAGTGGGTTGGCAACCAAGGCAAGGCCAAGGCTGATCAGCCGGCTAGTACTAAGAAGGCTAGCGCCGAAAAGGCTGCTGACGCCAAGAAAGCTCCTACTAAGAAGCCAGCCACCAAGAAGACTACGGCTAAGACATCCGCCAAAAAGGAGGATAAGTAATGAAGTACAATGATCTAGAAGTAAACCGCAATACCCGCCCGACACGTTTCGGCCGCGGTATCGCTGCCGGCAAAGGTAAAACCGCTGGTCGTGGTACCAAGGGTCAAAAGGCTCGTACTGGTCACCGCAAGATGCCAGCCGGCTTCATGGGCGGCCAACGCGCAATTATGCAGGCTATTCCGAAACTCAAAGGTTTCAAGAGCTTGCATGACAAGGCCACTGTAGTCTATACCGACCGCCTAAACGATCTCACCGGTAAAGTTGACAACTTTACCTTGGCCGATAAAGGTTTGATTGAGAACCCTTACACCAAGGTCAAGATTATCTCACGCGGCGAATTGACCGCCAAGATTAACTTGGAAACCCAATTTGCCAGCAAGACGGCTATTGAAGCCATCAAAAAAGCTGGTGGCAGCTTCACCAAGGTGGCTGTACCGCAGCGTATTGCTGAGAAAGCTGAATAGGTGTTCTCAATTTAATAAAATTAGCCCTTCCGCAGGGCTAATTTTTGTGGTACAATAGGAGGTATATGAAAAATGCCTGTAGGCTATAGACAGAGTAAAAGTAGGGAAGTATGAATTTCAAGACTATATTCAAATCACTGAAAAACAAAGACATGCTGAAGCGTATTCTAATTGTTTTAGGGCTATTGATTGTGTATCGTTTCTTAGCTCATATTCCAGTGCCTTTGGGCGAGCCAGCCACTTTCCAAGAAGCCGTCCAGAACTTAATCCAGAAATCAGATTTTGGCAGTTTCCTCAATTTAGTTTCTGGTGGTGGTCTTACTACTTTTTCGATCTTACTAGTCGGTATTTCTCCCTACATTACCGCTTCGATTGTAGTGCAGCTAGTCACCAAAGCCATTCCGCGCCTCGAGGAGCTTTCACAAGACGGCGAGGCTGGGCGTCGCAAAATTAGCCAGTGGACCCGCATCTTAGCCGTACCGCTAGCCATTGTCCAGTCGATTGCTTACATTTTTATCCTCTATCAGTCAGTAGTTTCGGCAAACACCTCAATCGCTTACACTCCTACTACAGCTGATTGGATTCTCTCCGTTACCGCCATGGTAGCTGGCTCTATGATCTTAATGTGGTTCGGCGAGCTAATTACCGAGCAAGGCATTGGCAACGGCATTTCCATTATCATCTTTGCCAGCATTATTTCTCAGCTGCCTACTACTTTGGCTAACCTCGGATCTGCACTATTCGATACTTCGGCTGGTACCGTATCTATCTTCGGCTGGGTGTATTTACCATTCAACCCTTTGGTGTTCTGGGTATTAGTGGGCTTTGCGATCGTACTGCTGATAGTAATTTACTTCTTGATTAAGCTCAACGAAGCTCAGCGTGTCATTACCGTCAACTACGCTAAGCGAGTGCATGGCAATAGTGCCTATGGTGACATTAAGTCTATCTTGCCGTTTAAGCTCATTGCCGCCGGCGTTGTGCCTGTGATCTTTGCTACCGCTTTCTTATCACTCCCAGCTATTATCGGTCAGCTAATTCAGACTATTAATCCCGAAGCAACTATTGGCAATACTTTAATCACCCTCTTCACCGCACCTTCGGCTAGCAACTTTGCCACTTATTATCCAGATGGCATTACCGCGCAGTGGTTTCTCTATCCAGCTTTATACTTTATCTTAGTAGTATTGTTTACTTATTTCTATACTAGCATTATTTTCAATACCAACGAAATTGCCGACAATTTACAGAAACAAGGCGGTTTCATCGAAGGTATCCGCCCCGGCGCCCAAACTGCCGAATACCTTAGCAAGACTATCAATCGGCTTAATTTGTTCGGAGCCTTAGCGCTAGGCGTCATTGCCATGCTACCATTTGTGACAGATTACATCTTCATCTTAGTAATTGGCAATCCGATCGGCCTCTCTATTTCCGGTACTGGTTTACTAATCGTTGTTACGGTAGCACTGGATAATATCCGTCAGCTCAACTCACGAGCCTTAATGGTTACCTATGATGAGTACAAATAAAATTATTAAGCATAATAAGGGTGCGGCAAAAGTGGAAACAACTACTGAATCAAACATTAAAGAATCCAACAAAAGTTCTAAGAAAAATCTTACCAAAAAAGATACCTCAAATACAGCTCCTAAGAAGCTAAAACTGCCAGCTATCCGTAAGGTCCATGTACGCCCAGCTTATCTAGTATTTGGTGCTATTCTGACCATTCTAGCCGTCTTCTTCATCCGCGTGGCAGTTTGGGAACACCACTATATGACCGCCATGGAAGGCACCGAGCGTGACACTACGGTCAAAATTGAAGTCAACGAAGGCGGTGAAAATGAAGAAGTTGATGACGCCAAGCCTACTGAACAAGAAGTAATTGAATACATTGTAGCCGCGGATAAACCACGTTATCTTTCCATTCCTTATCTTGGCATTCACAATGCCCGCATTGTCGAAATTGGCTTAAAAGGACAGGGCGAAATGGCTACTCCATATAATATTTACGATGTAGGCTGGTATACCGGCGCCGGGTCAGTCCTGCCTGGTCAAAACGGTGTCACCATCATGAATGCCCATGGCGGCAATCTTGGCTACGGCATCTTCCGCACGCTACCAAAGTTACCAATCGGCGAAACCGTTCGCATCGAGATGGGTGACGGCCGCATCTACAATTACAAAGTTATCGAGAGCGTTACCAAAGAGTTAGGCGATGAAGCCAATAAGTACATGAACACCGCCTTTACTCCGCTTAGTGGCGTCAGCAATACTTTAACGTTAATTACTTGTACTGGAGATTGGTGGGAAAGCAGCCAAACTTACTCTCAGCGTTTGTTTGTTCGCGCTGCCCTGCAATAGCGTCAAAAAATATTCACCTTTTACTTAAAATAGGGTTAAAAACTCTTTACACTGATGATAATTCGTGATACAATGGGAGATGTAATTTATGGCTAGTCAAAAGAAAACTTCTCAGTCTGACAAGGCTACTCAATCTGCCGCTAAAAGTCAGAAAGAAGTTATTAAACTCACCGGCAAGGTTGTTGAGGCGTTGCCAAACACCCAGTTTCGGGTGGAGCTTGAGAATGGTCATAATATCATTGCACACATGAGTGGACGTATGCGCAAAAACTACATCCGCT
>CAYMCF010000072.1:0-3958 GCA_964388975.1 uncultured Candidatus Saccharibacteria bacterium
AAGCATAACACTATTCTTTTTTGTTGTCTGCTATCTGAGATTATGGAACAAGACCTAAAAATACTTAAAATGCTTGACTTTTTTGCAAATGTGTGCTATAATGAAAGGATAGACCTTATTCTGATGAGTTGGCACACAAAACCACCTCACGCATGAGGTGGCACATTAAAAAGGAGGCAGAAAAATGGGATTTTTTACGGATTTTCTGAGAAGCATGTCTGCTAAGGCTCAAGGGGCCACATCTACCCAGACGCAATCAAAAGGCGCAAATCCTGCGCCGTCGCCGGCCACTCCGGCTCAGCCAATACTAATTAAGCAGCCGAACGATTTGGGAACATTTGATCTGCCGCTTCCGGAGGAAGTGGCGTGGTTAAATGATTCACAGAAAACACACATAGCGCTGGATATTCTGAAACGCGATGAGTGGAGGATGTCGTATCGCTGGAACGAATATTACGTTGAAAGGAAGCCGGTTGAGGAGATCGTGTACGGGCAAGAACAGCGTTGCTATGATGACTTTTGGCAGACTTTGCGTGACTGCTGGAGGAAACTCCATCATCCGTTCTGGAAGGCATATCTGGCTGGACATTTCCCGAACCCGCAAGCGGTACGAAATCTCCCCGCGCTCGTCAAGGAAGTTTGCGTGCTAGACGTGAAGGAGTTTAAATATCGGCAAGCTCAGTGTTTAATCGAGGATGAGGTGTACACCTTGGGTATACTCCAAAATAGCTTGTTTAATGATCGCTGGCAACCGGCGGGCATCAACGAGATGGATAAGTGGTATCTCCGAAAAGTACTTATGCAGTACGGCTTGGAAGTACCGCCGTCGGATCAGCCCGACCCAATTCCCTTTGCAGAGTTGTTTATTGCTGCGGTCTTTGGTGTCAAGGTGACGCCGGAGCAGCGGCTTAGTAGCTATGATTTTATCAAAGGCGACGAGCCGTTCGAGAGCCGCGTTCAACGCGTTCAAGATGAGGGACTGGTCCCTGAGCATGTTATTCGCATCTGCGAGGACGTACTGTTCTATTTGTATCCGGAGGGTCCTGGCTGCAAGTCTAGCTGGGCGTTACATTATGCCCGGAAAACTTTAAAGGCCAGAAAGATCCTGGCTGGTGGCGATTATCCAGAAGTGCGCTGTGCCGCAAGAGAAGGTGTTGACCTCGACCAGCTGGACAAGATCTTGGCGGAAGATGCAAGCCTGTCGCCAAAAGCAAAGAACGCCATTCAGGAGCATTTTTATTTGAGAAGAGGAGCTACCGTAGCCGATTTGGTGCGAGTTTACCACGATTACCTGATTTGTGAGAATGGCAAAGCAGACCGCGAAATTAAGGAGTATCTGTATTCGCATGACTATGTGATTCGTCCGGAAGACATGCCGATGGATGAGCGTACGCATATTGCGTATCTAGGGCTACCAACAAGAGTAAGAGGGTTGTTACGTTATCCTGGGCGTGTGGAAACGGTGGATGACTTGGTGCGGTGTTTCTCCGGCGACAACCCGGTCTTTTCTTTGAAGGATATAGACGGGATTGGCAAGAAAAGCATGGAGGTTATTCGAGATCGTCTGGTGGAGCTAGGTTTTCTAGCCAAAAATCAGTAATTTTTTCTGCTTCTAAGTACAAGGGTCGTCTGGAAAAAGGCGGCCCTTTTTGTTGTTGCCAGAAAATCTTGGTTTGGTTTGAGCATTTGCTACGACATTACGAAAGGCGCTTCCGTTTCTGAGAGTACTTTTTGGCAACACTTGACAAAATCAGTTAAGTGTAGTACAATGTTAAGAACAACGTCTGAAGTCGTGAGATTATTCAGGGTTGAATTTTAACAGAAAGAAGGGTTTCTAATGAAAAGTTGGAGGTACATGGCCTGTGTGGGGTGCCTGCTGATGGTTTTGTTGTGCAGCGGAAACGCTGCTCTGGCGGTCGAAAGCTTACCCGACACGTCGCAGGCTCTAGGCGAACAAGTAACAGAAGCGACTGATAGCGATCCTAATGATGCTACCCCAAAAGCGAACACGCCTGCTGAACTGTTGCCGGTACGGGTGGCTCCACTGGACGATACCGAGCTGGATCTTTCCCTGCTCTATGGCGCGAGGATTGTGGTCCCGGAAGGGACTAGATACTACGCATCGTCAGACTTAGGCGGCAGTGGAGCGTTCGGCACGATTGGCAATCGCTATACACCTATGGGTGCCAACCTCTATATTGGCGGATTTTCTAGGCTGAGCGATTCTCAGCGTCTGGAAAAAGGCTGGCGTGCCTATAATCCGCAATATGTTCCGGTAGCAGAGCATTGGTCGGTTGATGGTGGCGATATTCTTTGGGATAACATCTGGGTGTCCTTTTACACTGATCCAGCTTCAAAAACTCTCACCGGCTGGCTGCCGGCGCGCGCGATTGCAGTGATTAATGGTATTTTAGGCGACGGCAAGACTAACGCAGCCTATCGAAATGGCGTGGAGATTGTCGAAAAAGATCCTTTTGTCGATGTTGCTCCTCCGGGAGCACAAACGGCTGGCCCGGTAGAGCACCCCGAACAAGTTTTGGAACGGATTGATCCGAATTTAATTGATGAGGCCTTACAGTCTCCTGGGCAGATAGATCCAGGAGTTGTTGACAACCTTCTGCGAGATCCGGGTAACGCGATTGAAGACCGCGTGATTCGCGACCAAGATACTTCGAGCGGCGATGCTACAGGTGTAGAGGATGATGGTTACGCCGTTCCCTATTATCGAGATGTTAGCGATAAACCGTTCATATCTACCCGAGAGATTGCTTACGCCATCGAAGATTATACTGAGGATGGTGATAAGGTAGCATTCCTGATGGATGCTTCTGGCTCGGTGATGGAGTATATGGAAGATATTGCGGTTTATGGCACTTATGTCGATAAAGCGAATAAGGCGGATATTATCATTGCCTTTGCGGATGGCTATAAAGTTATTCGGGCTGAAGAATATTTGGATGCCGAGTTAGATCGCGGTGGTACAGATATCTATTCGGCGGTGAATGCATTGGAAGATGCGGCCAGCTACGATCGTATCATCATCGTGACCGACACCCAGCATAATATTTCGGAATCTGCCCTGAATACAGTAGCGGAGTTTACCGGTAAAATCGTAGTGGTTTGCCCGGGCGACTGGACTTTGATTCTTGAGTCGACAGTCCAGGATATCGAGGCAGCCTTTGACACTACGGTGTATTTGTGCCGGCTGGATGACCAGTTGGAGCAGATGCGGGTATTGGAGCTGTTGAAACAACAGGAAGATTAGTTTACTCTTTAGTATATTTTATGGCCCCTGCCTTTTGGCGGGGGCTTTTCCATGAAAAGTTGCCATATAGTTAGCCTTGAACCGATTCAATAGAGGTAGTAATAGCTCTACAAAAGTTGTTGCACAATAGTTTTCCGCTTAAAAATATCTCCCATCGCTAGGAGATATTTTTAACCCTCGTGGTGCCATTTTTGTGAACTTGGCGAAATCCTTAGTCTATTAGTCTTTCAACCAGCAGGAGCCTCCCCTTGCGGGGAAAGTCCTGCAGCCAAAGACATTAATAAACTTTTACTAAGATTTCCCCGCCCAGATGCTGCTTCTTCGCTTCGCGGCCAGTCATGATACCTTTAGAAGTAGAGATAAGTACCGCACCACGACCAGATTTGATAGTGGGGATATCCTCTACGCTAGTATAGACCCGGCGGCCTGGCTTAGAAACTTTCTTAATCTCGGTGATGCGGGCCGGGGCACCCTCTTGGTTAATAACCACATGGAGTACGCCGCGCGGCTCACCAGCTTCTACTTCACAGCTATCGATGTAGCCAGCATCCATCAAGCTTTCAGCTACAGCGAGTTTTAGCTTGCTGGTAGGGATCCGGATTTCGGTTTTGCCTACCATAATGGCGTTGCGAATGCGAGTGATAAGATCGGCGATTTGATCAGTTGATTGTAATGACATATTTCTCTCCTTTC
>CAYMCF010000073.1:0-3887 GCA_964388975.1 uncultured Candidatus Saccharibacteria bacterium
AAATGGCATTAAAGTGGATGATAGGGTATTTATTTTGAATTATGCAACAATGCCATACCGCAAGGAAAAGTCTTGCGGTATTTGCATATTTTGGTATAATATATACAGTATAGTTGCACCTGTGGTGGAATTGGTAGACACGCTACCTTGAGGTGGTAGTGGCCATTTAGAGCTGTGCTAGTTCGAGTCTAGTCAGGTGCACCATTTATCAATTTCAGCCCTACTTGGGCTATTTTTAATCTTGTATGTGCTGGTTCGAGTTAGTTTATTTAATAATGTTGTGTATAACTGGCCAGTTGTTACGACAATCAAAAAGCTCACAAAAACTCACAAAAGTCCTTGTCAAAACTGCTAAAGTTTAGTAAGATAAAAGTATATAAGGTCATATATAACAGAAACTAAAAGGATATTAAAATAAAATGGAAAAAACTATTCGCAAGATTTTCGTTGTGGGATGTTTGTTGACTGGTTTGGGGGTCACGCTCACAGCGGCTGGGAGTTATGCGGATGATCCGTCTACTTCCACGAACCCAGCCTATGGTGACAATGCCACTAGTACTGGCGCGCAAGCTCAGACTAAATTCTCGCTAAACGTAGAGAAGGCTATTACATTAAATAGCGTGAGTTTTAAGGCTGATAGGGCTGAAGGTACTGAGGTTCCAGAGGGCGTGACCGACAGCACGATTTTAGCTTCCCCTGCAGGAGTGCAGACTGGTACGCTTTCGGCGGGCGTATTGTCAAATTCTGGCTATACGATTTCCATGATTGCCACGCCGTTAGCAAGTAGTGATACTGGCACAGAAGTAACGATTCCGTTTATGGCAGAGAATACTCCGCCTAGTGCAAATTTCAGCTCTTGGGGTGTAAAAAAGAAGGGAGCAGATGATTCGACTTATAAATCGATTGCAACTACTCAACCCATGTTTTCTAGCCCCAATAAAACCGGTGCGGCTGGTCTCGTGACTAGCTTTACTGTTGGCGTCGGCGTGGCGAAAACGCAGGCTCAAGGCACTTATACTTCTACGGTAACGATAACGGTGGCTAATATCTAGAATCGAATGTTCAAAAAGTTTCTCTTATTATTGACGATGATCTTCGGGTTGGGCAGTTTGGCCCAGCCCGCCTTGGCGTACAATGCGGACGATTTTTCGATTTCGCTTTACCCTAGTACGCAAACTTTAGCTCTGTATCCAGGTGATGTACGCGACGGTTCGATCAATGTTGTGAATACCGGTAAGATTCCGATTGATTTCTCGGTGCATGCTACGCCTTTCCAGGTAAATAGTGATGATTATACACCCGACTATGAACTTGTAAACCGCTATACGGCTTTAGCCAGTTGGGTTCAATTTGCTGAGAGTGCTTATCATGCGGAGCCTGGCGAAACCGTCGAGGTGAAATTCCATATTGAGGTGCCGGCCGATGCGGTGGGCGGCGGTCAATATGCGGCCATTATGGTCTATACGGAAGATAGCGCCGATCCGAATGCAATGTTGCGAACAGCTTCGCAACTGGCGGCGATCCTGTATGGCCGGGTAGCGGGAGAAGGTATGAATCCGGAAGGGGAAATTGTTGAGCAGACAGTGCCGAACTTTTCCTTAGGTGGGCCGCTCGAGATTACGGAAACAGCTTATAATACGGGCAATGTCGATTTCACAGTTTACCACGCAGTTACAATTAAGGATCTTTTTACCGGTGAAGAGGTGTTGAACTCGGAGATGAAGGATGACCGCGGCAATAATATTGGTGCACATGAATCGATTGTCTTGCCTGGCACTTCGCGTCAAGATAAAATTACTTGGGAGATTACTCCAAAGATTGGTATTTACCAAGTGACTCAGAAGATTATTATTCTGGAAGAAACTATTGAGACTAACAGTATTGTGATTTTTTGTCCACTGTGGCTGATTTTTGCAATTATTGGTTTAGTTTTATTATTGATTCTCTGGATTATCTTGGCGGTACGCCGTCATCGCAAGAAGCAGCCGCAGGTTTTCTAGCTAGCGATCTTTGTGCTACTAGCTCTTGTCAAACCTCTCTGGCTTTGTTATAATCAAAGCAGAAAAGCTCTCAGCGTAGCTGCGAGAGTGGATGGAGGTAATATCAAATGAAAAATCAAAGGTTAGGCTGCTAAGATGTTAAAGAAAATTCTTGCTGTATTATCAATTTTAATGAGTTCGATGGCATTGCTAGGCGGAAGCGTGCCAGTATCGGCACTAGAAGCTGGTGACATTGTGATGTCGCTCAACCCCTCTGAGCGTGAGCTGGAGCTAGAGCCAGGTAAAACTTACGAGAGTAGCGTAGGGGTATCAAATATCGGGCGACTACCTTTTGATGTACATGCTTCAGTTTCTCCATACTATGTTAACGAAGAGGATTATACTCCAGATTTTGAAGCCGATACTGCTTATACCCATCTTAATACTTGGATTACACTAGAGAAAGATACCTACCACTTGGAGCCAGGCCAGTCGGTGAAAGTGAATTTTACAGTAAAGGTCCCCGAAGGTATAGCCGGTGGTGGTCAATACGCAGCGATTATGCTGCTGAGCGATAGTGGCGTAGAGGAAGATGCTGCAGTAAAGGTACAAGGGCAGCTGGCAGCGATTATCTATGGCCATGTGGATGGTGCGGACGTCGTCAAAGATGGTGAGCTTGTCGCGCATTCACTGCCAGGGTTTATGTTTAGCCACGATTTCTCGGCGTCGGAAACGGTGAAGAACAACGGTAACGTAGATTTCCGGGTGAAGCAAACCATGACGGTGACCGACTTTTTCTCCAATCGTGAAGTGGTGAATGCCGATTCGATTAATGATCAAGGCCAGATGATGGGCTATAATACTTCTACAGTCTTGCCGGGTACGCAGCGTACAGTGAAGCTAACTTGGACCAATGCACCGAAGCTAGGTCTATTTAACGTCAAGCAGGAAATATCCTTCCTCGACCAAAACTATTCCTATACGCAGACAGTTTTCATCTGTCCGATTTGGCTGGCAATTTTGATCGTTTTGGCGATTGTGGGCTTGATCGTCTGGATCGTATTGAAAGTCCGTAAGCGCAAGCAGAAACAACCAGAAGCTTTGTAAAAGTACTTGCGTTTTGTGAGAAACTTTGCTATAATGCAAATATAAGTATAAAGGTAATGTATTAAATAAAAACTCAACAGGAGTAAACAAATAATGAAAAACCGAGTAAAAGCTGCGTTGCTGGGAGGGGGTGCGCTGGTCGGGCTAGCATCTCTCGTGCCGCTCACGACCTATGCTGATAACCCTGATACGTTAACAGTGACTGCCATTGTGAACCCGGTAATTCAGCTCGATTTGTCAATTGGCGCCGAGGGCGTGAACATGTCGGGTGAGGCTGGTGAGGTTTTGGAGCCAGGTATCATTGGCGCGAAGGTGACTGCAAACACCAGGTATAATATCGATTTTAAAACTACTAGTAGCGATACCGATATGAAGGGCGCAACGAGTGGTGGCGTGATTCCAGCGTTGAAAGAAGGTGCGGAATTCGTGGAAGGCGTGAACGCTTGGGCTATGCGCGGGCCAAATACTCCGGCAAATACTTATGTGCGCATTGGAAATACAGGAACTACGCTTTTTACTTCAGAGGGCACTGATGATGGTAGTACTATTCATAATTTTGAGTTCTGGATTTCTACAAATCAAAATTTGGCGGCGGATTCTTACTCGATCAACTTGACGGTTACGGCTAGCCCGGCCACACCATAGCAACTAGGCATACTGTACTCCTGTAACCTTTATTTGTTCTCTATCTCCCTAGATAGCTCTGGGGAGATTTTGGCGTAAAAAAACGTGAATCCCTAAACCACCCCCATTTGTTTACGCATTTGGTAACCTAAGAGATTTCTGAGATAATTAAGTAGG
>CAYMCF010000074.1:0-3746 GCA_964388975.1 uncultured Candidatus Saccharibacteria bacterium
GCGCGCGGTTCGGGACTGCGAGGTCGTGAGTTCAAGTCTCATCACCCTGACCACATAGGTATAATTTAGTTATTTCTGGTATTTTAGGAAAATAAGGAGGTTTTGTGCCACAACCGACACCCAAGAAAAAGTCGTCAAAGAACAGTAACGCTTTGCGTTGGATGGGTTTTTTGCTAGTAATATTGGCTTTGGTGGGGATTTTTACTTCGTTGACGGCCCCGCAGGGGACGATTGAGGAAGTGCCGCTCTCAGATGTCTTGGCGCGAGCTAATGATGAGAATGGTAATATTAAGAAGATTACTGTGGAGGGCAGCGACCTGAAGATTACCCTAAAAGGTGAGGAAAAATACACCCAGATTTCCCGCAAGGACTCTTCTGGCACTCTTTATGAGCAGGGGTTAATTGATCAATGCGCTGCGCTGAACGGTTCTGAGCTGGCGGCTTGCCAAGAGAAATATCCGGAGATTGAATACAAAGAAGTATCTGGATTCTGGGACTATGCACTGGATATCTTGATTATTGGTTTGCCGATCGTTATCATTATCTTCTTCTTTAGCTCGATGATGCGCCAAGCGCAGTCGATGAACAACCAAAACATGGGCTTTGGTAAAGCGAAAGCGAAGCTCTATGGCCCGGACAAGAAGAAGGTGCTATTCTCAGATGTGGCGGGAAACGAAGCCGCCAAGCAAGATTTAGCGGAGATTGTGGATTTCCTCAAGGAGCCAAAAAAATATGAGAAGCTGGGGGCGCGGATTCCGCGTGGCGTACTCTTGGCGGGGGACCCTGGTACCGGCAAGACCTTGATGGCACGTGCAGTAGCCGGAGAAGCTTCGGTGCCATTCTTTAGTATTTCTGGCTCAGAGTTTGCCGAAATGTTCGTGGGTGTAGGAGCCTCACGAGTGCGCGACCTCTTTGCTAAGGCGAAGAAAAATGCTCCTTCGATTATCTTCATCGATGAGATTGACGCGGTAGCGCACAAGCGTGACGCACGTGGTGGCGCTGGGCGCGAGGACGAGCAGACCCTGAATCAAATCTTAGTAGAGATGGATGGGTTCGACAATGATTCTGGTGTGATTGTAATTGCCGCGACCAACCGCGTGGATATGCTAGATAAGGCCTTGCTCCGTCCGGGGCGGTTTGACCGGCATGTGAATGTAACTTTGCCAGAGCGTAAAGACCGGCTAGAGATTTTGAAAGTACATTTCAAGAATAAACCGATGGAAAAGAGTGTAGATTTAGACGCGCTGGCCGCGAAGACTGCTGGTAGCTCAGGGGCGGATCTGGCAAATATTGCCAACGAGGCTGCCATTACTGCGGCACGTAGTGGTCATAAAGAGGTGGCTAACGCTGACCTTACCGAAGCTTTTGAGCGAGTAGCGATTGGCCCAGAGCGCAAGAGCAAGGCGATGAACGATCACGAACGTCAGGTAACAGCTTATCACGAAGCTGGACATGCAATCGTAGGGCACGTTTTGCCAGATTCTGACCCGGTGCACAAAGTAACGATTATCCCGCGCGGGCGCACTGGCGGTGTGACATGGTTTTTGCCTCCCGAAGACCGTAGCTACAAGAGTATTTATGAGTTGAAGGACATCCTTGCTCGGGCAATGGGCGGCCGGATTGCCGAGAAATTGGTCTTCGGTGAAGATGCAGTGACTACTGGCGCTTCTTCGGATTTGCGCAATGTGGCAGAGCTGAGCAAGGAAATGATTGTAGAAGAGGGCATGGGCAGCCAGACGCGGCATTTGGTGTTTCCAGACCAAAGCACTGGCTATTATACCATTACGACGAGTAAGCCCTACTCCGAGAAGACTGCCGAGCTGATCGACCAAGAAGTAAAACAGCTCTCTGATGAAGCGGCTAAGCGTGCCGAAGAAGTATTACGGGCAAATAAGTCAGTGCTGGACCGCTTGGCGGCGGCGTTACTGGAGCATGAAACTCTAGAAGAGAAAGATTTGGAGTCATTACTAAAGGATGCGAAGCTGCCGGCAGCGGCGAAGCTGCATCAGTAGCCAAATTTGGGCGGGCGAGTTATTAACCTCTAGGCTGGAAGTTAGAAGTTAATGATTCGAGCTAGAAAATGCCCCGGCCAGTAGGCCGGGGCTAAGGCTATTAAGGGGCTGTGTTGTTGCGACTCTCTTTTGTGCTGTCATCATTGGTCGGTGTCGTCTTGTTGGCATAGGGATTATCAAGCCAAGAGAAGATTGGGATACAGGCAAAAGGCAGAAGTACCGTAAACATGGTTGTATGGTATTGCGTCTGGTAGCTCCAAACGAATCCGCTGATTCCGAGTATCAGAGCAAGAACGGCCAGCAATAGCCCTACCTTGTCAATGCGGTTCTTTTTGTTGGACATTTTTATCTACCTCCTTAAAATATAGTGCAACAAAAACCAAACCGAAGGCATACAGAATGTGCCTATGCTTCTATCATAGCACAGATAGTGCAAAAAATCAAGACTTATCTTCTCTAGGAGAATATGGTATAATTAAGAAAATCAGTAGGGAAGCTGTTTTTACAGTTTCTGAGCTGATAGTGAGATTGTAGCCTAGAGGTTACGGAAGATTGTTGCCCGAGTGGCGGAATTGGCAGACGCGCTAGCTTCAGGTGCTAGTTCACGCAAGTGAGTGCAGGTTCAACCCCTGTCTCGGGCACCACAGATAAAGGCTCGTAGGAGCTATTTTTTGTGGAATTAGATACCTGGCGGTTTTTGTAGATAAGTTTGCATTTTGTGGTTGATAACTTAGCCAGATCTTGGATAAATGTGGTATAATATAATCAAACTATTTTTGCAAAAATTAATTGTATAAGGGAGAGAATATGTCTGGACATAGTAAGTGGGCAACTACTAAACGCCAAAAAGCGGTAGTAGACGCCAAACGCGGAGCTTTATTTACGAAGATTGCTAATCAAATCGCGATCGCAGCGCGGGCCGGCACCGACCCCAGTATGAATCCTTCACTAGCTATGGTGCTAGAGAAGGCACGCCAGGCTAATATGCCAAAGGTGAACATTGAACGGGCGATTGCGCGGGTGGCGGACAAATCAGCGGCGGCGTTGCTGGAGGAAACTTACGAAGGCTATGGCCCGGGCGGCGTTGGTATTATTATTGAAGTGGCGACTGATAATAAAAATCGTACTATGCCAGAAGTCCGCAATACTTTGTCAAAAAACGGTGGCCGGATGGCCGATCCTGGTTCGGTGATGTTCCAGTTTGCGCGCAAAGGCTGGATTGAGATTGCCGAGAAGGGCGAAGATGTGATGATGCAGGCTTTGGACGCAGGGGCGGAAGATGTGGATGAGGCTGAGGAAGGCTCGATTATTCTAACGGCGCCGAGCGATCTTATGAAAGTCCGCCAGGCACTTCTGGACGCTGGGCTGCAAGTTACGCTGGCGGAGCTGCGCTACGTGCCGACCAGCAACGTGGTGATCGAAGGTGCCGATGCCGAGAAGCTAGAAAAGCTGCTGGACGCACTGGATGATCTAGATGATGTGACGGCAGTGCATACCAACGCTGAGTAGGTAGATAAGTATTACGCTAGATACTACAGATAGAGCCTAACGCGAGGCTTAGTATAATTGTAGCACAGCATAAGCGGTTTGTCAATAGCAGAGCTTTAAGGGCGAAGAAAACCTTGCTTTATCTAGAGGAGTGTGCTAAAATAAAAGCGGAAGGGTGGCCGAGTGGTTGAAGGCACTGGTCTTGAAAACCAGCAGGTTAATAGCCTCGCAAGTTCGAATCTTGTC
>CAYMCF010000075.1:0-3724 GCA_964388975.1 uncultured Candidatus Saccharibacteria bacterium
TGCAAGTTTTCCAAACTTGAGATGAGGTTTCGACTACCTCCACTCGCACCAGAATTGATATTTGGCCTCATTCGAGGCTTTTTCTATCTGTTGCGGGGCGGTCCGAACCTAGTAAACTTAGGATGTGTCGTTTGTCTTCCAACGTGCCGCCATTAAACTTATCACGAGCAGATACCAATATAGATAGGGTCGATTCCACCATATCGTACCAACTTTCGGTTTAGTTAACTAATTTAGAATAGCCACATGATTTAAAGTAGTTATTTACATTATAGAACGGATAAGATTGGATTATTGCAACGGAACTCATGCTCGCGTAATATAAGATTTAGTTTATATCCAGAGAAAGGAAGTTACATTGCCTACATTTCTTTAGCAACTTAGCCAAAGCCCGCACATGTCTTTATTTTTTCGACAAGAAGTGATACAATGAGGTCAGTTCTAGTTCGATTGCAACCGAGATTTGTAGCGAAAGCTACGGTTTTTGGATAACTCCCTAAAGGAACGCCTATGTGTTCCAATTCGGGTTATCCCTCGGTTGTAAAATGAGAACTAGAACGCTCAGGACGCTGGGCGTTCCTTGGGCTCTTACGATAATAAGAGCTAAAGGAGCGGTTTAATCATTAAAAAATCTTGGAGGTAAAATGGTAACCAATCCTAATGCAATGGGCGGACCGTCAAAAGAAGAAATTCATACTGAATGGGATGAACTGTCTAAAATGCCTGACTTTAGTCAATTTGCCAGTCAAAAGTACGAAGAATCAGAACAAAAGCAAGTTACTCCAGAGTCGCTCAGAGACGTTAAAAAGTTATGTGAGCAACTGGAAAAAATGGGGGTAAATGAGCAAATCATGTCAAACCCAGCCTTTCATCGAGAATTAAATAACATTATTACTATGAACGGCTTGACAATGGCAGATGCTATAAGTGGCGACATACAAGATAAAATGTTGACTTTAGAAAGTAGAGATGTGCAAGGTGATGCCAGGGAACATGACCGAGGATACTTCAATTTTGCGGTAGGCGAAGGAGGTAAGCTAACAATTCAAAATGCCTACTCTGATTATAGTCATGACCGTCGATATAAGGCCAGTTTCTTTGGTCAGTATCAGGGTGATCATTTGACAGACAGTGAAGGATATACTAACTGCCTTGAATTAGAAGGTAGAGCAGCCATTACTGAGTTTAGTATTTCGGAAAGTGGTGATAGCCTAATCATGACAGAATCGGCTGCTTCTGCCACGCAAATAACACCTTATGCTGCGCGCCATGATGCCGGAGTTGGTATATATTCTAGTGCAGTTTCAAAGCTGGTACGTCAGTTTGATAAAGAGGGCGTAGAGCAGTATCGTGAAGACTATCACTATAAAGGGCACAGCTATGATCATTTGAATAATATGATGGCGTTAGGTATGACACATGATGGTGGCGAGATTGATAGAGCAAGTATGCATATCTTGCGCTTAGCTAATAACGCGCCTTTAGATATAACCCGAAGCGAAAAATATCAACGTAATGATGATGGTACCATTAAGGTTTGGGCATATGACGATAAGCAAGGCAATGTTACGATTGAAAAATGCCCGATGAATACGCAGTATGGTACCGATGAACTAGTGCCATCTAATGATGCAGTTGCTGCGGCGTTCGAGAAAAGTCATGGTAATTAAATAACGATATTAATATTGGGCGAGCATCAAAAGTATTTCTAAATTGTTTGACCAGACCGAAAGTGTTTACACTTTTTCTTTTAGGTAATTCGGACAGAGAGCAGTCTTTATGAAGTACAACTGCGAATCGCCTCTACTCGTATTGTTATAATTCTACGGTTGAGCCCGTAGCAAATACAGGCTCAGTCTTTCATTCCTTAAATATTATTGACCGCTAGGCGTAGTGAAGGCAGTTGGTTCGTAAACAGTCCCCAAGAACCAAATGGTTCCAGAATCTTTGTCTCGGATTAAGAAAAGGTATGGGTTGTCAAAAGTTAGATCAATCCTTTCCACTGGAACGTCAAAACTGTAGCTAAAGCCACACCCGCTCGCACCGTTACCGCCAACTATAGCCGTAGCTGCCGAAGCCTTAATTCCATCGTTGCTAAAATCTACGGTAGTTTGATGTATGGCCTGACCAATGTATAAGCCGGTAGAATTATTAGCTAAATTAGAGAGGTTAGCCTTCGTATCGCTAAAAACATCCGTAATGCCAATACTCTTCAGCGTGCCCACAAGATCTAGCTTATCCTGAAACTTAAAAACCGGGATATTAGCCACAATATCCGTCACGACGCCATCTTTAAAATTCTCAAGAGCAAGCGGTTTGAGCTGGTTAATGGTCGATGCGAGCTTATTTGTAGTAAGGTTTTGAATGTAATCTTTGAGCGAGGCAGTTTTGGGCATAATACCTACATATTGCAAAGTGATATCATCATAGGTCCGCAAATCTTTGGCAAAAACTTTAATTTCGTCATCATTATAGAGCGAGAAATCTGTAGAGCTAGAAACAGTTTCATAGCCACCATTGCCGAGCTTCTCGAGATATTCTTCGACGTAAACCTCTGGAGCAGGCCAACCTTCAGCGCAGGGGTTTTCTTCGTCGTTTAACCAGTCAGTGTACTCATCTAGGACGGTTTGGCGAATATTATCAACGCCGAGCTCGTTCAAAATATCATATTTATGAATAGTGGCGGCAAGGCGCAGGGAATCAACTTCTAGGGTAGAATTATTAAAAGGTAGCTTCGTAAAACCGGTAAATCTGAGACTCTCGACCGAGGAACTGTAGTTAATGTTTGGGAAACTGACGTAGTAATCTTTATTGGGAGATTGAATTTTATTAATCCATTCTATATCAATCGCTAGCGCATTAACCAAAGCAAAATATTGCTCTGGCCCACCAGCTGGTTTGAGCATTTCATCGGTGAGGAGATCTTTGATAAGACCAAAAGTTTTGTCGCTAACCCAGCTATTAATTGAAGCTGCAGAAGTAAAGGGAACTCGCAAGATTTCCGCCCCAAATCGTTCGCTGATATCCTGGATATAGGAACTTTTAATCGTATTATCTGGAAGGCTATTATTAATGAAAAGCGCATTTGCAAAAGACATGTTTTTGTTATTTGGATACTTTTGGGGTGTTAGCGAGCCAATAGCGTCTCTAATTTGTTGCTGAGAGTTGCCGGCCGCACCAGCCTCAAGCATGCCTAGGGCGTATTTGATAGAGAGCGGGCTATAGAGCTGGTTGGATTCATTATTTTCTAAAAAAGCTAAATCAAAATTTGTAATCTGATTGGGCGTAGTATCGCTAACGGGTGGATCTCCCGGGTCGTCGTTGGTATTGTTTTGGTGAAGAACTAGGGCCCAGACAGTACCACCGATGCCGAGGGCGGCAAGTATAACTATAGTAATAACCATTAACCATTTATGGGATTTTTTCGGTTTATGAGAGGTAATGGCCGTTGCGGCAGCATTGTTAGCGGTAGTATCATTAGCCGTAACCGGTTGAGAATCTTGCGGTTGAGCTGAATCAGCCTCGGTTGTAATTGGTTGTGAGCCTTGCTCCTCATCCTGTAACTCAGTTTGTGGTTCAGCCTGCGATTTAGTTTGTGGCTCTGAGCGATTAGTCTCAGTAGAGGTTGGCTGTAGTTCGTCGTCCATATATTCTCCTTTGTGTACCTAGTTTTAGGGCTAATACCAAAAATGTGTTGTTATCTACCTCTTATTCTCCAGATAGC
>CAYMCF010000076.1:0-3682 GCA_964388975.1 uncultured Candidatus Saccharibacteria bacterium
ACTACAGTGTATAACGCCTATCCAAATGTTGCGAAGGTGTTGAGCCTTGTATGGGTTTTATTAACAGACGAGCTGGATAGGACCGCTTCCCCTGCATTTAACTCTCAACTGTAACACTAGTCTTATGACTGTGCGCCTATTGACAAAAATAACCATGTGTGCTATAATGAAAGGATAGGGTGAGGTTATATCACCTTCGTGGCTAGTTTTTGGCGCAAAACATCATCAACTCGGATATGCATAGATAATTGATATGACGAGCTGATCGGTAAGTAAAGCTAAGACTAGCCTTTAAATTTATATTGCAGACGGTACTAGGCAAAAGATTATATCTAAGGGACGTTCAGATTATCGTGCTTGAAAGGGCAGAGTTGCACCTCTGACCTTTTAAATATTTGTAAAATGGGGGATATATATTATGAAGAAACGCATCCTTTCTCTGCTGCTGGCGGTATCTATGCTGGCAAGTATGCTGCTGACCACTACGGCTCAGGCGGCCAATGTGAGCAGTAACACTGACTCTAGCACAGAAGCCCAGAAGGCAATTATGCTCACCAATCAAAACGCGGTCTGCCAGAGGCCGGTTGCGATTAGTGGTCAGACTGCTCAAGACGTGGCTAACGGTGCGATTGAAATTACTCGTCACACCGACCGGGTTGGAAAGAGCTTTGAGTGCTATTCCAGCCGGGAAGCGGCCGACCGGCATCCGATTACGTTATACGCGAGTGGAGCAGGGGACTTTCCACTGCAGGCGAAAATGACTCCATATGGCGGCTATGAAACCATGAAATTTAAGATTGAGTCTTATGGCACGCACCGGAAAGTCTGGATTAACTTCTGGGGATCGGAAATTTCTTACGTCACGATAATCGTGAAGAAAACAGAGCCCGTCAACGTGCTACAGCTTCCTAAAACTAGCGAGCAGTCTGAGTCTACTGCCGAGGAAATTTTGGATCAAAAATGGCAGACCTTGCTAGACCAGATTCAGTTCCCGTTTATCGATCGCAAGTATTCTCCGTATGTTAAGGAGGTGCGAGCCTATCTCACTGGAGAGTGGGATGGCAGCGATAGGGTAGACGATGGTGTTGGCTGGGGTGGCTATTCGGCAGCGCGCTATGTGATGGGGCGAACCTATTATTGGATTGCCAGCAATTGCATTAACGGCAAAGGGTACACCTTGAGCACAAACGTTGACTATGTTGGTTACAAAGAAGTCATCCCCGGCATGCTTCCGGCGCAAAAATATAGTTTGGCTGCGAGTTATCTTGACGGAGTGATTGAAAAATGGTCGCTCTTGGAAAAACAGGACGAATGGAAAATTGACGCAGTGGCCGAAGGCAGGGAGCGCATTGACTATATTATTCCGCTGGCTACAGAGAGCAGCAAGCCCGATGATGCCCAGGCAGTAGTACAGACAGTGGATGCCGATGGTCAAAGCCATCACTACTCTCTGCTGCCAGATGGCAAAGTACAGTAAGCAATATGAATTATCTTTTAGGCGTAACTAGCAGGTGCAAATGCTAGATTAGCCTAAACTCGCCCCGGTGGTATGCCGGGGCTTTTCTCTGTGGATTTGGGAGTAAATATCAAATATGCTATTGACAAAAATGCCAATGTGTGCTACAATAGAAGGATAAGGGGGCGTACTTTGTAAATTTTACCCCAAGAAAGTGAGGACTGTTACATGTCTGAGAATTCTTACCCGAATCGTGGCCAAGAGTCTAAGCCTACTGAGGATAAGCTGCCTTTCCAGGAACTAACCCAAACTAACACTTATGCGAGGACTTCGGCGACGGAATTTCCGGTTATCGCGGAGAGCTTTGAATTTGCAACGGAGAATATGATTCTCCGCTTTGAGAACCCGCGCACCAAGCTGCCGCGGCTGCCGGAAAATGCACCGCCGTTCCTGTTTCAACCTTTACCCCTGGAGCTGGCAATCGACCTGGATGAGCTGAAAGCGCGTGTTGCGGCTAATGAAACGCCGAACCACCTGCAATTGTGGTGGCTGAGCCGTAAGCCGGTGGATCCGCCGCTGATGGATTTTCGGGAAATTACGGTGTCTGGCGCGCTTGAGCTGGCAGTGGGGCGAGAAAAGGAAATCTTGACCCAGGATATGACGTCCGAGCCCACCGAGAACCTTCCGGAGCGTTTGCTGCTTTGGAAAGTAGTAGTTTTGCCGGAAGCGGTAGAGCTGTATTACTGGCAGCCGCGTGTCGACCAAGAAGTCCGGCTGAAACTGCTACAGCCACAAGAGGCAATTTTTCAGGTACGCCAGGCGATCGATGTAAAGAAGCTGCCCTTCCGTAAGCTGGATTATTCGGTCATGTTCTCCAAAACTTACGGCCGAGTGTTGAGATTGCTGGAATGGTATCAGTACCGGCAGCCAGAATTGATTGGTATGAGTTTGTTCCTGGATGGCACCGATCTGGTGATGGATGACTGGCTGGCGATATCAGATGTCTTGCCGCGGCCGCGCTACCGTAAGCGGAGAGGCCTGCTTTAACTGAATCGGATAGGTAGGCTATGCTCTACGATGATTAAGCTGGCTAGGAAAGATCTGCCGCGTAGGGCTGAGATTTCAGCTTGCTAACCCCTGGGGTAATAAGTGCTCCGCTGATGATGGCGGGGCACTTTTCTTGGCAAATGTAGATTTAACGATAAAAATGGGAAAGAAATCATGAAAATTCTCAATCCTCTAAACCCTAAAGAAAACCCGCCCCAGAGGGGGCGGGTGGCGTCTGGCAGGGTAGCCGAAAACGCTGCGCTTAGTCAAAACGTAGCCCATAATCAGCTTTGCATGATATTTTCTTGCTCGAGCAGAAGATCTGCGAAGTCGCTGTACTGCTCGCTCTCGAGGTATTCTTCCAGCTCCGGAATCAGGAGATAGAGGTTTTCTTCGGAGCTGTACAAGTTGATCGTACGGCGGAATCCGTACGTCGGCTCTTCATCCGCACGACAGACTATTGTCCAGGTAGCGTCCTTTACCTCATAAGCTACTAAGCCGCTGTAGAAATAACGATCTTCCAAATTATCGGGGTCATAGACATTGTCTTTGTCATCCGGGAAGGTGATGTCGGCATCGCCGTCGGTGATTACGCAGAAGATCTTGCGAGTAGAGCGCAGGCCATCGCGAAGGCAGCTGTTACCGCGGAAGGTCTGGTTGGGGTTTTCCGAGATAATCCTGGTAATCCCGAATTTTTGCTGCATCAGCCTCCTGATGTCGGCTACCTCCAACCATACCAGCCGAGGCTGGTCGAAATCGGACAGCATGAAGGTGCCGTCCCGTAGGATGGAATACAGTCGCTGGGGAGATGCCGAGTCCTTGCTATCATATTCGGCAATAATCCGCCCAGGAGCATCATGGAGGATACAGATGCGCCAAGAGCCAGCCTTGGCTTCCCGTTTATCGTAAGAAAAATGGATCTCTTCTTGATTGGCGGTTTCGGGGCTGTCGGCGGCGGCTTCGTGCTTTTCAATCTCCTGGATTTCACAGTTCTCGATCGTGACCTTGTAAATAGCCATATGCGGCTCCTTTCTATGCACCTCTAAATTCTCGATTTTTGACTAAGTTATTAAGGTGCTATACTACTATTGTAGCACACTTTATTAAAAAAGTCAAGGTTATTTTACGTGAATCCCTAAACCATCCCCATTTGTTTACGCATTTGGTAACCTAAGAGAT
>CAYMCF010000077.1:0-3674 GCA_964388975.1 uncultured Candidatus Saccharibacteria bacterium
TAAAGTACGCGTGTATCACCTTAACTTTTACCATAACAAAAATGGCACCACGAGGGTGTTATTTAACCTAGTTCCAAGAAGATATTTCCGCTTGTCACAAGGGCCTCGTAGCGCCATTTCACATGACCAACAGAATACACTTCTTATATTTCCGAAACTAGATTAAATAACATCTCTATTATACCACAAATCTTCCATAAACAATACCTTTTCTACAAAATCTTACATTAACCCCGCAAAATGATGTCCAAGACCGCCAAAAGCTTCCAGCCATAAAAAGGAGGGCCAGCCGAAGCTGACCCCCAGAAGGGTGGGATGGGATGCCTACAGACACACAAACGATCGGTTTCTGCAAGTATCCCCGGAGGCAATATGCTAAGACAGCGGCGGCACTTTGCTAAGTGTCAACCCACAAACACCCGCAGAGGTGCCAATGCTGTCACAGCACCGAAAAAAGGGGAACTACCTAATCGGCTTGTTCGCGGCTACGGTAAACTTTACCACGTTCGCCAACTCTAATCCAGCCACCAACAGCAGAAACGCCCACATCAGGAATACCCAACTTTACAGTGTAAAAAGCTTGATAAGGCAACTTTTCGATGATTCCTCCGAGTCTAACCTGGCGGTAAACCTTGCCATACAGCCAAAATCCCGTAGCGTCTCTATTTGCACGAGAAATCTTATCCACTGTGGCATAATGTGCTGTATTCGTATCATCACGCAGCTGGATAAGCATAAGTGTCGTGCTGTCACCTACCGGCGACATAAGTGCCATAGCTAGCGCCATGCGGTCGGGGCCGTCAACAATACGATTATGAGGCACCTCTTCCCAAAAGCAAACTTCGGGAAAAACTGGAGCATCAGGTGTAGTAGCCATTCTGCTACCTCCTCTTCATGATAATGTACAATTAAGGTTCTATCTTTTTATTGTATCACACCTGACCAGAAAAGTCAATAGAAAAGTGGGCATTCTAAGTAAGTGAGACCTTTTGGCCTTCAAAAAAGTATCAAAGCCGAGGAACTTTACCGTAAAACTCCCCAGCTGGCACTTTTTATGCTACAATAATCTCATGGATAACACTAGCGGCATCATCATCGCCATGGGGATTGGGCTGGGAATTGTGATTATTTTTGGTATCTACAAGCTCGCTACCAGCTCCCTACACGAGAAATCCGTCTTTAAGCCCGGCACCACCGATTCTAACAATCGTCAAGCACTCAAGACCGTTATAACTATCTTTTTGTCAATCTTGGTTTTCTTGGCGCTTTATGTTACTTATCAGATTTTTATGTCCCAAAATTCGCAATAACCGCAAGATTTCTGATATAATTACCCTATGAAGCTAATCGTGGGGCTAGGCAACCCCGGCAACGAATACAACTTTACCCGCCACAATTTTGGGTTTTTGGCGCTGGATTTTTATGCCAAAACTCATCAGCTCACCTGGGAAAAGCCTAAATTTGGGGCAATTTGGTGCAAAGACGGCCAGAAAATCTTCATCAAGCCACAAGATTTCTATAATAATTCTGGCCAGAGCGTGCAGGCTTTTGCACATTTTTACAAAATCCCCACTACGGATATCTTAGTAGTTTGTGATGATTTTGATCTTGATTTTGGCAAAATTCGCTACCGCGAGCATGGTAGCAGCGGCGGCAATAACGGGCTCAAGTCTATTACCCAACAGCTCAGCACCGAAAGCTTTCCGCGCTTGCGTCTCGGCACTAACAACCCCCCAGTACGGCAGCAGCTTGGAGATATCGATTTTGTCTTGGGGAAGTTTACTGCCGCTGAGCATGAGGCACTCCCGCCTTTATTACTGCAAATCAGCCAGAAGATTGATCAGCTGTCAATCTCGTAATTTCCACTAAATCTGGTCTAAAAACACTAAATTGGTGGCAAATATCAATGAAATAACTCAAAAATATGCCATAGCTATTGACTTTTTGTGCAAAGTGTGCTACAATGGAGATATAGACCCTTAGATAATCTCAAAATCTACAATCTACGAACATTAGGAGGAACAAAATCATGGTAGACAAGACTGAGTATTCCGCAAACGCCCTCACCTTCACTGGTGCTTTTAGTCGCCAGACCCTGATCTCCGCCTGGAGTGCGGCACAGGAGTGCATTATCGGCACGACCCCCGTCAAGCCCAATATCAAGTTGAATTTGGTGCGCCTGTGGCGCCCGGACGAGAGCAAGCCGGCAGCCTATCTGAGTAGCAACGACAAAGGCACCGTATCGGTGGTACCGGTGATGCTGAGCTATCGCAGTGTCAGTGAAAATGACATCGCGGTAATTGCTTACGCCGCCGAGGACGCCGAAATGGAAGCACCTTTTACGATGGTGTATGGCACTCACTACCGCGAATCGGAGATCAAGCTGGTTCAGGGCTCCCAGCTTGAAATCATCTTCAATCTTGGCAGCAGCAGCGGTTATATCGACCGCTTCACTACGCCGGACGGCGATACGCTGGAATTTGCCTGCCCCGATGGGGAGAAGGCGGAAATTTCCGCACCGCCCTGCCCGCGCAGCTGCCTGAGAGTCGTGGACGAAGAGCTCATCCTCATGCTCGACCGCCAGGCGCTCGAGCCTTCCGACGACGGCTCCGGCGGGCCCGATCCCGACCCCAATAAGCCTGACGACCCGTTTCACCTTTAATCCCTAAAATTGTTCCATCCCCGCGCCCCCGTTTCTACAGAAACGGGGGATTTTCTTATGCTAAACTCTGGAAATAAAGTTTATGCTCTATAATTGATCGTAGATTCTCTGTCTTGCAGAGAGATTTGCTTATTTTAGCGCCCAATTGTTCATTCCTAAGGCCTGGACGCGATTTTTAATCTCTAGCATGGTAAGATTTTGGCTAAATTCCGCTGCGCCAAGGCCGGTAGCTGCAATAATCGCTTCGCCCTTAGTCATACCTTGCGCTAGGCATTGCAAAATCTGCGTCTCCGCCGGTGTATCACCCACCGGGAGCTGGGCCTGGGAAGTTTTGGCCGCTTTCCGCTTTGGCGCAGGGAAGAGGGAATCAAGTAGATCTTCCGCATCTAAAAGCGGCGTAGCACCCTGACGAATCAGCCGGTTGCAGCCCTTAGAGAGTGGCCGAGTAATATCACCCGGCACCGCCCAGACTTCTCGCCCCTGCTCCAGAGCATGCGCGGCAGTGTTCAGTGAGCCACTCCGCTCCGCTGCCTCTACCACTACTACTGCATCGGCCAAGCCAGAAATCAGCCGATTACGCTGCAAGAAACTAGTTTTAGCATGGAATTCCGCTCCTGGCGCCAATTCACTCAGCACGCAGCCGCCGGTCCGCACGATTTCTTCCGCTAAGCCCAGATGCTGCCGCGGGTAGATATAATCAATCGGCGTGCCCAGTACTGCCACTGTAATACCGCCCGCCTCCAAAGCTCCGCGGTGTGCAATGCTATCAATCCCATAAGCCATCCCCGATACCACGATCGCACCGCGTTTGGCTACATCATAGGCCAGTTTTTTCGCAACCGCCGCACCATATTCGGTAGGTTTGCGCGTGCCCACAATCGCCACCGTTTTCGGCCGGATAGCATGTTCGGAAAGGCCCGAAATTGGCCGATTTTCCGGCAATTTTCCGTAAAAATATAACATTTTAGGCGCAAGCGCAATAGTACTTAACACCTCTGTAAAATCGGCTTCT
>CAYMCF010000078.1:0-3644 GCA_964388975.1 uncultured Candidatus Saccharibacteria bacterium
ATATTATACCAAACTTTTGTCCCAAAATCTACCTATTTTTTGGGACAAAACGTAGGTTTTAATGTATAATAGCAGCAAAGGAATAATTATGAGTAGCCACGAACAAATTGAAGACGAAATACTTAAAATGCCAGACGGGTATGTTTTTGTCGTTTCGGACTTTGCTGACTCTGCTTCTTACGACAACGCCCGCAAAATCTGCATCCGTCTTGAGAACGAAGGTAAAATCCGCCGTATTCTTCCTGGCATCTACGACAAGCCTATGTACAGTAAGATCTTAAATCAAGAGGTCTCGCCTGATATGAATGCTGTCGCCGAGGCAATCGCCCGCAAAAACAACTGGTCTATCATCCCAAGTGGTAATGTCGCTCTGAATTTGCTCGGAATTTCCACACAAGTTCCAGCCAAGTGGGAATATCTTAGTAGCGGTGACTCTAAAGATTATCAGATTGGCAATGCGACGATTAAATTTACTCATCGCGCCGATAAAGAGCTGAACCGAATGTCCACGAAAACCGCTCTTATCATTCAAGCTATCAAAGCACTCGGTGAAGAGAATATATCGGAAGATGCCATTACTAAGTTCTCTAGCAAGCTGTCCGACACAGAAAAAGCTCGGTTACTTACCGAGGCCAAGCCTACTACGGCCTGGATTTACGAAATTATTAAGAAAATCTGCAAAGCGTAGAAAATGTACGATTTAGTTAATCTTCCCAAGAACGAGCTCGATGCACTATTCCAGGAGGTCTCTAGTGCCAAAGGCCTAAGCAAAGCAATCGTTGAAAAAGATCTCTGGGTCTGCGTTATTCTAGACTATCTTTTTACGCAAAGTCCGTGGAAAGATGGTCTCGCCTTCAAGGGTGGCACTAGCCTGTCTAAGGCTTATAATCTAATTGAACGCTTTTCCGAAGATATTGACTTAATTTTGGACTGGCGCGTGCTCGGCTATGATAAAACTGAACCATTAGAAAATCGCTCCGCAAACCAACAGGACAAACTCGACAAAGAAATCCTTGCCAAGACTTCAGAATTCCTACAGATAACTTTTATTCCTGTGCTTAAAGATGAGCTATCGGCGTTAATTAACCGAGATCTGCAAATCCTTTTTGAAGACGACACGGTTATTATTGGCTATGGTAACGACTATGCCGATGAGTCTATTCTGCATGTCATCCGCCTCGAAATCGGTGCCCTCGCCGCCTGGACGCCCACTCAAATCGCAACCATTCGGCCGTATATCGCCGAAGCCTACCCAGATAAATTTAGCGACGCTTCCGTCTCTGTTCGCACCACCACTCCCGAGCGAACTTTTTGGGAGAAGATTACTATCTTGCACCGCGAAGCCTTTCGGCCAGAGAATTCACCTCTACCACCCAGAATATCGCGGCATCATTACGATGTCTACCGTATGGCGAAGCTAGGCATTTTAGATCAAGCTCTGCAAAATCCAAGCCTGCTAAATCAAGTTGCTGATTTTAAAGCCAAATTTTACCCGCAAAAGTGGGCGCATTACGAACTTGCCAAGCTCGGTACGCTCCGCCTCACCCCGCCAGATTACAATCTAAGACCGCTTGAACGCGACTACACCGCCATGGCTGGGATGATTTACGGCGAAAGACCGGAATTCGATGAACTGATAGCGGAAATCGCCAAAATCGAATATAAATTGCAGTACGATCATAATATAATAAGATAGTGAAGGAGGAATAATGTATATTTCAAAAATCAAATTACATAATTTCAGGGGGTTTAGGGGTGATCATGAATTCACATTTAAAGATGGGATTAATTTTTTAGTAGGCAATAATAATTGCGGCAAAACATCACTTTTTAGAGCCGTAGAGTTTATACAATCAGGTAAGGAAATTAACCCGTACATTACAAAAAGTCTGAATACTAAAGAATTCGTCTCGGTTGAAATGGAACTGGCCGGAGAAGATTTGGAGAATCTTATAAACTCGGCTGAAGGTCTTAGCAAATATAAACAGTATATTATTGAAACTGATGGATTGAAAGTGCTCAAAATTGCAAGGAGCAGCGAAGAAACCGACATTACGCAGAACAAGAAGCCCAAAACTCTTACCATTAAGAACGTGCGTGTCTTTAACCAAAAAACTAATCAGTACGAAAATCCCGTCGGGATAGATAACACTATTAGCGCACTGTTTGAAACGCAATTTGTGTGGGCAGATATTAATATAGAAGATGTCGCCGACGTTTCTAAAACCAAAATTTGCGGCAGAATTATTAATAGCGTCATCAACAATAATAACGAAAGCTGGGAAGATTTTGCAAAAGCGCACACTAAAGCGTTTGGCGATATTCAGAACCAACTGGCACCAATTGAACAAACACTTAAAGAAAAGATGAGTGAGCAATACGGTGATACTGAGATTAAGTTTAATTTTTCATTACCAGAATTATCAGATTTTTTAAAGTTTGGCACGATTAATCTGTCAGATGATGGAATCCAAACAACTAGCTCAGAAAAAGGTACTGGGATGCAACGCGCACTCGCTCTAGCAATTATTCAAGTGTATGCCGAGATTGCGTCGAAAGTTGACGATAATATTGCAAAACCGCTTATATTCTTCCTTGATGAGCCAGAGACATTCTTGCATCCAGAAGCGCAGTCCCGTCTGCTAGAGGCTCTTGGTAAAATAGCGCAATCTTCGCAAATATTCATCGCCACACACTCACCATACCTGCTACGAAGTTTTAAAAGTGGCAATCATACATTATACTCTTTCTCAAAACATCAAGGAGTGAATAGCGCAGAAGCTGGTACAGAGCTTAATCTGTTTGGCAAATCTAGCCCCACATGGGGAGAAATCAATTACAAAGCCTTTGGTGTAGTTTCTTGCGAATTTCACGATGAGCTTTATGGTTTCATCCAAGCGCACGCCATTAGCGAAGACGAGAAGTACTATAAACCAAAAGACTTTGATCAATATTTATGTCAAAAGAATCCTAATTTTGCTATAAATAAGAAATATAAGCATCTAAAATCCGACGGTAATATTTCGGAATATGGCACCACTATAGCAACATATATACGTAATATTATCCATCATCCAGAAAATTCCAATAATGCCAGGTTCTCCACAGAGGATCTTGAGAAATCAATCAAGGACTTGCTTTTAATTACGGAAGATATTAGCAAATAATTTATATATATCGCTATACAAAAAAGAGCCGCTTGCTTTAGGATAGTCGCGATTCTTTTTATGCGAATCCGCACTATATCATATTTGCCAGCTTATTAAAAATATTCTTAAAAGGTTATCATCCATTCGTCTGCTTTGTGGGGAATTGGTAGGTAGCTAAAACATAAATTACCCTAAAAGTCTAAATATCTTCCGTAAGAACGGGACAGCACATTAACGCGATAGATTGTTCCATGAGAAATAGTCGATAGCTCATTTTAAAATAATTAAAAGCATTATATAATAAGATAGAGTAGAAATCGTCCTAGACACAAAAAGTTATCAAGTAAAACCACTAATGGAAAGAGCATACAATAAACTAGTAAGAGATCGCATTCCGGACATCATAAAATCAACCGGAGAAACTCCCGTTACAAAAATATTGGGGCTAATACCAAAAATGTGTTGTTAGTTATGCTTGTACGATAGGTTGCGTAT
>CAYMCF010000079.1:0-3581 GCA_964388975.1 uncultured Candidatus Saccharibacteria bacterium
TCGTCGTGCCTGGTATCTGTTAATAATCCGTCTAAGCTTTGTCAGCCCCAACTATTTTTAGTTTAGCACAGTTTTTGACTAAATACAAGCTTTATCTGTACATATCTGTTGTTGTAAAAAATACTTGTTCAGAGGTTGGCGTATTTTCTGCGGGTATTTCGCCAACGAAGTTTCATGCTAGTGCTTGTTATTTTGAAGATTTTTCTGCTACACTGGGGTCATGATTGCAAAAATAAATTCCGCTATACCCTATGGCTATGATGGCTGCATTATTGATGTTGAGGGTAGCACTGCCAAGAGTTTGCCTGCCTTCAATATTGTCGGAATGGCCAACAAAACCGTTTCTGAAGCCCGCGAACGCGTACGCTCCGCCATTACCAACTCTGATCTCACCTTTCCCGACAAAAAGGTCACGATCAACCTAGCTCCGGCTGAGCTTGCCAAGGATGGCGCCCATCTCGATCTACCGATCGCGCTGGCTATCCTAATCCTGTCAAAACAACTCCTACAGAGTGACACCGAAGGCAAAATCTTCGTAGGGGAGCTATCACTAGACGGCTATACTAAGCCCGTCCGCGGTATCATCAATATTATCGAAACCGCCAAACAAGCCGGCTTTACCGAAATTTACCTCCCTAAGGCTAACCTTTCTCAGGCTTCATTAGTGCCAGACATCACCGTTATCGGGGTATCAAGCTTATCTGAGCTATTGCTGCACCTCAAAGGCGTAAAAGCTATTGTTAACTCCCCAGATGTCACATCTGTCCATATCAAAAATACCTATACAGATACGCCGACCTTAGACGACGTACGCGGGCAAGAACTAGCCAAACGCGCCCTCATTATTGCTATTGCTGGCCGGCACAACATCTTACTCTCAGGACCGCCTGGTGCTGGCAAAACTCTCCTGGCCCGAGTAGCCGCCAGCCTCTTGCCACCACTATCTGTTTCCGAACAGATTGCTATTACTAAAATCCATACCCTCTGGGGCGCCAATGATCAAATTATTAGCACCCGCCCTTTCCGAGCACCACATCACACCGCTAGTGCCGTCGCCATTATCGGCGGTGGAGCCAATGCTACCCCTGGAGAAATCTCTTTGGCGCACCATGGCATTCTATTCTTAGACGAAATTCCTGAGTTTCCCCGCCACGTACTAGAAACCCTGCGTCAACCGCTCGAAGACCGCGAGATTACGATCTCTCGTGCCAGCCAGCATGTCACCTATCCTGCCAACTTCATCCTGATTGCTACTATGAACCCTTGCCCCTGCGGCTACCTAGGAGACCCACAGCATGAATGCACCTGTACAACCAACCAGATTCGCCTCTACAAGAAGCGACTCTCTGGGCCAATTCTCGACCGCATCGACCTCACGATTAACGTTGAGAAAGTCGACAGTAAAGACCTTTTAGCTAAACCTATCATTGTCAAAAATACTAGAACAGATGAGGAAGTACCTCTAAAATCTGCTCGCTCTGAAGCTAAAAATGTCAAAAATACACAAACAGATATAGAAAGCGAGCAGAGCCGTACTCAGCATCTCATTATCGAAGCTCAACGGCGCCAGGCTCAGCGCTACAAGCGTGATAACTTTTACAACAGCGATCTTAGCGCCAAGGATATATCTGATTATGTTAAAATTACTAAAACAGGTGAAAAGCTCCTAAGCAGCGCCGCCGAAAGTCTAGACTTGTCTGCGCGTGCCTATTTTCGCGTCATCAAAGTCGCCCAAACTATTGCTGATTTGATCGGAAAAACAGAGGTAGAGCCTGAACACATTTCTGAAGCTTTGAGCTTGCGCCAGCAAATCAATTAGGTACTATCTGAGTACAAAAATTTTGGCGTGAATACAGATTTTAAGCATACTTTTTAGCAAAATTAAGCGTTTTTAGCCATTTTGCCACAGCAAATTTAAGGTTGTTTTAAGAAAAACTTCAATATTCCGGATTTTATGCCCAAAATCACCCTAATTCCCTCTTGTTTTATGGGGAGATTTTGATATAATGAAGATAAGTTCAAATGTAATCGAAAGGAAGATAGCCATTAGTAAGTCATCACGCACCAAACTCAACGGAGAAATTCGTTACCCACAAGTTCGCGTAATAGGTACTAATGGAGAGCAGCTTGGCATCATGTCTAGCCGCGAAGCCCAGAAGATTGCCCGAGAACAAGGCGTAGACTTGGTGGAAATTGCCGCCAACGCTGACCCGCCCGTCGTTAAGATCATTGACTGGGGTAAATATCAATACCAGAAAATGAAAGAAGATGCCAAGAATCGTAAAAAAGCTCGTGAAAAACAGTCCGAGCTAAAAACAATGAAAATTGGCCTCAAGATTAGCGACAACGACCTTAATATCAAGGTTCGCAAGATTAAAAGTTTCTTAGATGATGGTGACCGCGTGAAGATCATGATTGTCTTCCGGGGCCGCGAAATGGCGCACAAAGAGCTTGGCCAAGCCATGCTTGACAAAGTTCTAGCCAAAATCGCCGAAGAAACCGAGATTGTCCAAGAGGGTAAAACTCAATTTGCGGGGCGCAACCTATCAGTTGGAGTACGAAAGAAGTAATTTCCTACTTCCATGGCTCTCTGATCGCACTTTATCAATATTAACCTCACAAAGCATTAGCACTCATACGTATAGACTGCTAAGTGCTTGTGTATTTAACTAAAGGAAAACCTATATGCCAAAGTTAAAAACGCATAAAGGCACTGCTAAGCGGATTAAGATTACCGGCTCCGGTAAGATTGCCCGCGAACGCGCCTATGGCAACCATATTCTTGCCAAAAAGTCCAAAGCTCGCAAGCGCAACATGAAAACTGCTGCTTTTGTGAACGGCAAAATTAAGAAAAACGTTAAGACAGCATTAGGAGTTTAATCAATGAGAGTAAAGCGTGGCGTCCCAGCTCGGGCCAAACATAAGAAGATTCTAAACTCCGCAAAGGGTATGCAACACTACCGCACCCGCAGTTTTCGCTTAGCGAAACAAGGTGTGATTAAGTCGTTGCGGTACTCTTACCGCGATCGTCGCAATCGTAAGCGCGATCTACGGGCTTTGTGGATCACTCGTATTAATAACGCTTCACGCGAGCTAGGTCTTTCCTACTCGCAATTGATGGCTGGTTTGAAGAAGAATGGTACTACTATCGACCGCAAGATTTTGGCCGAGTTGGCCGTTAGTCAGCCAGAAGCTTTCAAAGCAATCGTTAATACTGTGAAGGAGACGAAGTAATGGCAGTCTGCGAAATCACTGGCAAAGGCAAAATGTACGGTCACAACGTATCGTTTTCACAGCGTAAGACTCGTAAAGTCTTTAAGCCGAATGTACAAAAGAAAACCCTCGTCATTGACGGTAAAAAGGTACGCGTAAATGTAGCTACTTCTACTTTGCGTACATTGAAGAAAAAGGGCTTGATCAAAAAATAGTTCTAGCTGAACACAATTTTTGCTAACCTCACTTTTAAGTAAAGTGGGGTTAGTTTTTTGGCTAGAGACGTTTTTATTCCCTTTTTTAGACCGAAACCCGCAAAACTCACCCCGTAGGGTGAGTTTTAAGCCTTAAATAAGCCGGGTTCTGTA
>CAYMCF010000080.1:0-3358 GCA_964388975.1 uncultured Candidatus Saccharibacteria bacterium
GCCCTACCTCAGCAATGCGAATGCTGCGCTCTACCAGGTGAGCTACCACCCCATCTGCTTACAGTATAGCACAAAACTCCCCAAAAGGGAAGGTTTGGCTAAGAAAAACGCCCTAATCTGTAAACATTATTCAAAAGAAGCCCCGGCCGAAGCCGGGGCGCAGTGTTAATCATTGCAAAAATACAGATGTTTGATTAGACTGAGAGCTGTTCCAGCCAGCGCTTCAAGGCTGCTACACCGCGTTCGCTATAGCGGAAACGCCGGGTGACGCTGCCCTTTTCCTGGGGATCGAATTCCGGCAGGTAGATACAAACTTCAACGTAATCTAGGATGTTGGTATTCATCCAGCCGCCCAGGTCATGAACCTTGCAAAAGAGATCGTGAAATTGCGGCAAGAATTTTTTATACTTATTAATCCGGTCTTGCCAATCGCGAATTGCCTCCCAGGCGTCTGCCGTACCATAGATGCGGTTGCCTGCTGTGAGCCTAGTACCATAGGGATGGAAGTACTCTAGATCAGTGAAGAAAGTTTCCTCCCGCAGCCGATCGATGTGTTGATTCAGGCTATTACAAATGTTCAGCTGGCTTTGACGGTCAATTTGCTCATCTCGCACCAAGGTGTCATGCCTTTGGTCGAAAGTAGCCTCCGCTTCCTGGAGTAATTCATTGTATTTGTCAAGGAAGTATTGGCGGTTTTGACGAATGGCATTGGCAAGGATCGGGGAAAGGTCTGGTATGGTGTTGTTGCTGTGGTCGGTGTAGGGGCACTCTCCGTCTTTGATGGATGGCCGGCAGTAGCCGACCGGGAGCAGATAAGCTTCCCAGTAATGCCGGCTAGAAATAGCAGAAGTAGCCTGCCAGGCGGGCGGACAGTGAGCTGAATGGTTTTCGCGATCATCAGCTGTCAGAAGCGGCAATGGCTGCCAGCCAGTATGACCTTTATGAGCGTCATTGGTGGCATCCTGGCACATCAGGACTAAAAAATAAGATGCAGCTTTGCAGTCGGCAGCTTTAACCGTAAAGCGAGGGTAATTGCCATGTGAATAGTCGGCATTGCTGAAACTCAGCTCGCCCATGGTAAAATACACTCCTATGGGCATTCCCGTATCGATGGAGAAAGCTTCTGATTGTACCAGCTGCAACGGACAACGCAGTAAACGATGTTCGTCCAGTACCCACCGTCCATCCATTGAGATCGACAGCGGCACGAAGTTCGGGCTATCAAACAGGGCGGTGTAAGCTTGGTTGTTGTCGGGCTGGGTGATTTTCGGGGTAACGCCGGTGAACTCATGAAGAATTTTCGAGACCTCTTCGAGTTTGGCAAAACGTTTCATGATTTGTCCTTTCTTCGGCTTTCGCCAACGCGCTTGATTTGGAGTTTCCTCCAGCGCAAGCTGCTTCCTAGGCAGCAGCAAAACGGTCAAATTACTTTGATAATTTTACTGCTGCCCAGGATAGGATAATTCTAGAGACGTTCTTAGTGCGTATTACCATGCTTTATCTAAGAGCTTGCTATTTTTGCAATAACAGATTTTAAAGTACGAACTTCTCTATCAACTTAGCCCTATCTAGTGACAGAAGCCACTACAGACAGAGCCTAGCTAGAGGCTTATTATCATTGTAGCACAGCTTATGGTTTTTGTCAAGAGTTTTGTGCGCTACACTAGAGGTGTAGTACCAAGAAAAACTGGCTTGACATCGCAAGGATAATATTAGATCCCTGGCACTGGGAACTGGAGCGCGAGGTCGCGTACTTCGCTGCGTAGGGAATCTAGCTCTGTATTGTAGTTATTGAGAGCTTTCTCGCTGCCGGCTTGGATGCAGATTTTTGCCACTTGCAGCATCCATTGGGCAATTTGGCGCATTTCTGGCTCTCTAAGGCCGCGAGTGGTAATGGCGGGTGTGCCCAAACGCACGCCGGAAGGACGGAAGGAACCGCCTTGATCGCTGGGGAGAGAATTGGCGTTTAGAGTGAGACCGATTTTGTCTAGCGCGACCTCGTAGAGCTTGCCATCAAAGCCAAAGCTGGCTTGTACATTTGCTAAGATTAGGTGGTTATCAGTACCATTACCCTGCAGCTGAAAGCCTAGCTTTTGCAATTCGGCGGCCAGAGCTTGGGCATTTTTGACAATTTGCTGAGCGTAAGTGTGGAAGCTGGGCTGCAAATCTTCCCCGAAAGCCACAGCTTTGGCGGCAATGATATGCTCAAGCGGGCCGCCCTGGGTGCCGGGGAAGACGGCGCGGTCAATCAAAGTGGGGATATTAGCTAAAGTATGCTTAGTCTTGCGCAGAGGATTGCTAACTTTACCCATAGAGAGAATTAATCCGCCACGCGGGCCACGCAAAGTTTTGTGCGTGGTAGTGGTCATCACCTGGAAGCCATGCTGGAGTGGATTAGGATGGACACCGCCGGCAATCAGCCCGGCCACATGAGCCATGTCGGCCATTAGTAATACTTCGTGGTCGCTTTGCTCGGCGACTTTGCGGGCAATTTCCGCTACGCGGTCAAAATCGGGAATCTTCATAAAAGCCGAGTAGCCTACCAGAATCAGCTTTGGCTGGTGCTGGAGCGCTAGCTGCTCGAGCTCGTCATAATTAATATCTCCGTCTGCGGTAACGCCATAGCCCACAAAATGATAAATTTTGGCACTGCGTGTGACGGGCGAACCATGAGTGAGATGCCCACCGGCTGGTAAGGACATGGCGAGGATAGTGTCTCCCGGCTTGCACCACGCAAAATAAACTGCTTCATTGGCATTAGCGCCAGAGTGCGGCTGGACATTAGCATGATCAGCTTGGAATAACTGTTTGGCGCGATCAATCGCGAGCTGTTCGATTTGGTCAATGTATTGGTTACCACCATAATAACGTTTGCCCGGGTAGCCCTCGCTGTATTTATTAGTTAAAACCGAACCCATGGCCCGTAAAACTGCTTCTGAGACATAGTTCTCGCTGGGGATCAGTTCCAATCCCTCACTTTGGCGAATCTTTTCTTGATCAATAATCTTAAAAACTTCATCTTGCATCATATACCTCCAATTACAATAAAAATACCTCGTTAATACATACTACTATATTAATGAGGTGATTCTATGACATGGCTAAACCTGAATATTATTTTTTAATTCCGATTAGATTTGTAGCGTGCGGTGGCGAAGGCCACTTCCAACGACACTGCTCTACTTCTTCCAAAAGGAAAGTTTGGTGGTTCCGATTGGACTTGTAGCGTGCGGTGGCGAAGGCCACTTCCAACGACACTGCTCTACTTCTTCCAAAAGGAAAGTTTGGTGGTTCCGATTGGACTTGTAGCGTGCGGTGGCGAAGGCCACTTCCAACGACACTGCTCTACTTCTTCCAA
>CAYMCF010000081.1:0-3118 GCA_964388975.1 uncultured Candidatus Saccharibacteria bacterium
TCTTGGCGGGCTACTTCAATTGACTTAATCTTCATATAGACCTCACTTCCTAGCTTCTAAATGAAAGCTAAAGGTTTGGTTTATATTTTCGACCTTTACTTTAGTTTTCTCATGTCAAAGTACATTTCCGCTCTACCTCTAGTGTAACAGGGATAGAGCGGAAAGTAAACCCATTGGGATGTAAATCTCATGAAATTAGCAATGAGGTATACATTAAGCTTTTGATGGCATGATGTACAAAACCACCAATTCCACTTTTTCGTTAAACGCGGCTTTTAGAAAGATTCTGATTAGGTTTTATGATTCTTGATATTATGCGGTTCTTTTAGTTTAACGAGAAAAGCGAGAATTGATGGTTTACTATGATTATTTGCTAATTATAAGTTTTTACGCATTCGCGGCAGTAACAGTCACACTGGTAGAATAAGTCCCATTGGGGATACTCGGAGATACGGCTATACCTACGCCAAAAGTATGGATAGTAGATAGGTTATCTTCTGTAGGCATAGAAGCATTATAATAAACTTTTGGTGTAGTAGTAATAGCTTTGTAGAGTTTAGTAGTATTATCGCTATCTAAACCATCATAGATACCCCAAGCACTAATACCAGCGGTAATCGGTAAAGCTGGAGTAGTAACCGTAGTAGCTACGGGAGGGATACCAGTATTATCCGGTTGTGTAGTATCAAGCAAGGAAGTTTGTTCGGCAGAGAGTAATAGTTGATAAGTATTATTACTAGATACCGTAGCAGTGATATTATCTTCTAGTACTTTAGTATAGTCTACTTCTCCTTCTAGATCACTTACCGCATCAATACTAATAGTAGGGCCAACGTGGACGGAGAGATTATTCTTCCAAGTATCGGTAGTGGGGACGTTGACACTGTGGATGGCGGGGTTGGCGACACAGCGCACAGAGAAACCGTAGGAGCGACTCCAGGTATCGGACGGTTTCACACTGCTGCTACCGAAGGTCAGGTCGTAAGCGCCGGTGCTATTATAGGCCGTACTAGACCAGTAGACGCCGAGGGAGCCGACGCTGCTGAAGGAGCCATCGGCGACACGACCGGCAGCCGGGAAGAAACCATCACTAAAGACCGCACCAGAAGCGTTAGTGAGACCTAGGGTCGTATTAGTGTAATTGGCAGCTTTCCAAGCATTGGCTTTGTAATTAGCATCATTACTCGTTGCATATGGGTTACCGGTAAGTGGGTCTATGACTAATTGATTGAAGCTATACTTATATTCTGGCACACTGGTATCGGTTTTATATGAAGTCGGTAACCGCCAACCCTTGGGGCAGATACTGGAGTTTACATCTTGCCCTTGAGTAGTTACGGAAGCGTTACCAGTTCCGGCGGTAGCAGCAAACCAGGAATAGTAGGCGCCATAGCCCTCTTTCCAATTAGAATCCTTATTGCCACCATTATAGACCTGGGCAGTATTATAACCTTTGTCAAAGGAGAAATCCCGATTACCTAAAGTGGTGGTCAAAGTGGTGATAGTGGTTGGCATGGAGAAGGTGCTATCTTCTGCTACATTAGAATCATTGCTTGAGAGTGTTGCAGAGTTACCCTTAGCTTCAATTCCCTCTTTAGTGAGCTTGAGGTTTTGCAGCATCCAGCAGTTACCATCCTCTAGTTTCTGTACATAGTATTCACTACCATCCCGTACATCTTGCAGCTTTTTACCGTAGCCAGTATCAGTATTATTACAAATCTCCGTAGTCATTTCTTGCATAGTGCTAATATCTTCTATTCTCCGCCATTCTTCAATTTCTGTTGCCGCACTGACTTTTTCTGGAATGGAATAAAAACTTAACCCTACATAACTCATGCTTAATAAACACAAGCAAATCGCAGATCCGATTATCTTAAATTTTCTATTGTATAGCTTTAGCATCATTGCCCTCCGTTTAGAATATTTTCCTCGGGAGCCATTTTGCTATTAAAAAGCACAAAAAACTTGCACATTCAAAAATACGCAAAAACATGCCAGTTTCTCGCTTTTTACCATAACAAAAATGGCACCACGAGGGGTGTCTTAAACCAATAACCAGCTCCAAATGTTGCCATTCTTTACATAGTTCCTCATGATGCCATTACTGATGTAAAAATTAGCACCATACAAACTTCTGATTATTAGTTTAAGACATTTCCATTATACCATCCCCACCCCGCCCTCACAAGACTAGACTTACAAATTTTTTATGCTTTTGCTATTGACATTTTTACCAATCTGTGCTACAATAGAGATATAGGCCTCACTGCGGGCGCTATCTGTAGTGTGGTTTACGCAACTTATGGTTAATTATTGCCTTAGATACAATCTATGCTTCCCCATTATTTTTGAGTAGAATTAAGATTATTTTTACAAATAGTCTTACACTACTCAAAAATCAGAGAGGAGATATGCTATTATGCTGCCTGAATCCTATATCCCTGATGGAACCATCAAAATTTGTCAGTTGGAAGCCTTAATGAAGGTTTGCGAGCTGGCTAGGCGACTCGACCTCAAAATTGAATCACTTGCTACGGGCGACATCAAGCAAGAGTTGCTCAAATTGAGCGACCCTTACGAGATCAACAATGTCATCGTTGGAACTGAGGACATACTCGTAGTCAAGAGACTGTTGGAGTTAATCTACGCAGTCGTGACCAGCTCGAAGTGGCGCCATGAGGAGCAGCCCGATTCTAGCACCGAGCAGAAAACTAACTTTACCCTGAGTGACCTGCAATGTTTAGCTAGCCTATCCAGAATCGCTATCACTAAGTTCGGCTTGTGTGTAGCGGTCAGAGATGAAGCTGCTCTCGATAGCGCTGGCGCGGAAATTCGCTTAACTAGCACCAAAGACAGTAGCGTCTGGGAACGCTTCCCAGCTAGCAAGCTCAGCTTGATTGCGCGAATCTTCGATATCGCCAAAGGCTCCGTAGCCGATCTCAATAAGCAATAATTTAGCCCTGCACCCCCACTTCGGTGGGGGCTTTCTTAGTCCTATAAACCTCCGGTTTTAACCGGAGAGTACGTTTGAAGACGAAGTGTATAGTAAATATCCCCCGGCTAAGCCGGGGGCTTTACTCTGGACGGGCATAGCCCTCTTACTACTAGCAGCCACCAG
>CAYMCF010000082.1:0-3040 GCA_964388975.1 uncultured Candidatus Saccharibacteria bacterium
TTAGCGACTGCCATGCCATGTGCTGCCCGGACTTTCCTCTTGGACTTCCAAGCGGTTGTCTTTCAGACTTATTACTATAATAGCATAAAATTTCATTTTCTACAACCAGGAAATTGCTGAGTCGCTCTTTTTACGCATTCGCGGCGGTAACTGTCACTACTGTAGAATAAGTGCCATTAGGGATACTAGGAGAAACTGCAATTCCCACACCAAAAGTGCAAACCGTACCAATACTGTCTTCAGCTGGAGAAGTATCATAATGATAGGCTTTTTCTACGGTGGTAATCGGCTCGTAAATGCGGGTTTCTGCAGTGGTACCATTACCAGTCCAGATGCCCCAGCCGGTGACGCCCTTCTCGAGTACGGTGTTCATGCTCAGCACCGGCGAAATAGTCTTGGTACTATCGACAGTGTTTACTAGAGCCGGTTCATCAGCGGAAAGCATCAGAATGTATTCAAGATTACTAGATACCGTAGCAGAGATATTCCCTTCCAGAATCTTAGTGTAATCTACTTCCCCACTCATGCCTTTAGCGGCGTCGATGGTGATAGTAGGACCAACTTGGACGTTGACATCAGTTGTCGCTTGGCGAGCTGGATCAATGGAGCGAATGTTGGGATTAGCAATACATCGCACCGATATTCCTTCATAGCAACGCACGCTTCCTACCTCAGTATTATTTAGGACCATAGCAGACTCACCGCCGCCATAGGTAGTGCTAGACCAATACATAGCAGCGCCGTAATAGCCATCACTGCCAACACTACCTAGCCCTCCATTTAAAACGTAGCCAGCTCCTGCAAAGAAACCACTACCAATCAAGTATCCTGTAGCATTATTCAGCCCTAAGACGGAATTACTATAGTATGTCTGGTGACTGCTCCCACGATTTAATAAAGTCTTAAAGCTATAGTAATCTTCAACCCGTTCACCATCTGCAGGCAACAACCAGCCCTTAGGGCATATACTACCAGTCACTTTCCCATAGCTACCAGCCGCCACATCCTTACTAGTTCCAGCAGTGGCGGCATAATAATTATAATATGCACCATAACCTTTTTGCCATCTATTTGCGCTTTCTCCTGGACTATAGACCTGGGCGACCTTATTATATTCCACATTTGCCCCAAATTGCGATTCGTCACCATTATTAAGCGTACCAATAGTTGACTCAGCCATATCAAAATCAGCAGTCACATTCGAATTAGCACCAGTCAGCTTAGTAGACCCAGTTTTTGCCTGTAACTTTTCAGCGGTCAGATCCAGATTCTGTACCATCCAGCAGTGATTATCACTCAGCTTTTGTACAACATAACTTTCAGCAATACCATTATTATCATAGCCGCCACCCCGTTTGTCTATCAAGGCTTTATGATCGCCAACTTCAGAATTATTGCAAATGTCTATGGTCATTTCCTGCATATAGGTAATATTTTCTAGTTTCCGCCATTCCTTATATTCTCCGGCAGCATTAACTTTTTCTGGAATGGAATAAAAACTTAAACCTACATAACTTACACTTAATAAGCATAAACAACTTATAATTCCAAATACCTTAATATTACTTTTATGCATTCTTAGCATCATTGCCCTCCGTTTAGAATAATTACCTCGAAAGGGCCATATTTTGTTATTAAAGCCTACAAAAACCTTGCACATTCAAAAATACGCAAAAACATGCTAGTTTCTCGCTTTTTACCATAACAAAAATGGCACCACGAGGGTGTTATCTAGTCCAATTGCAGAACGGTACACGCTCAACAGTCAGACACCTCGTGATGCCAACATTACTGTTGAACTAAACATACCGTTCACTTCACAATTGTACTAGATAACAATTCCATTGTACCATAAGGACTTATTTTTGTGTATAGCAAAATTCATTTTTTACCAGAAACCGCGCTTTTTGGTAAAAAATCAAACTTAAATTTTGGCGGTTGAACACCTTTTTAAAAGGGGTCCAACCTATCTAAAATGCCGGTCCACTGCCTCGTTCGCCTGCATATCAGCCTTTGCATTCTGCTCACGTGCTACATGCACAAAGGCGCAGGCTTCAAAATTCTTCAGCAATTCCCGAATATCTTCATAAATCGTCAAGATATCGCGATTCTTCAGCTTATAGATGCCATTCATTTGGTTAATCATCATCAGGTTGTCCCCTACAAACCGCACCGATTTTAGCCCCAGCTCAATCGCCTTCTCGCAGCCAGTCTTCAAAGCATAGTACTCTGCCACCCGCGAAGTCGCGAAGCCAATAAATTCCCCACCGCAAGCCAGTACTTCCCCACTCGGTCCCACGATATGATAGCCCACCCCGGCCGGGCCAGGATTGCCGCGACTGCAACCGTCCACATAGACCGTAGCGCTATTGGCTACGCTCTTGTAATTAGCGGCGCGGTCGGTATGGTCGGTCTCAATCTCCAGCGCCGTCAGGCTGGCTTCGTCCAAATGGTAGCCAGCTAGCTCATCTGGCTTGATGTACTTATACGCCGTATAGCGCTCTTGCGGAGTAATCTTAGTATCCTTAGCAAACTGCACCGTATAGATAATATAGAGATTACTTAGCTGGCTAGAGCCTTGCGGCGCTAGAAAAGTAATCACATCTTTCAGCTCGATTTTCTCTGCTACTTCTACCCCCAGATACTCCTCTAGCATCCGGTCCATAGCCTCTTCGGGCTGTTCACCAAATTTAATCTTGCCAGTAGGCAGTTCCCAGGTCGGCGCAGCATCCACTCGCCCTTGCGCCTTCTTCATGATTAAGATTTCTCGCCCGTTCTGGACTATACCTGCGACTCGGATGCGTTGTTTCATACCTCTTACCTAATAAACCATTTATTCTAATAGTTTCTGATAAACCTACTCCTGCAATAGACTTACCACAGACCATTACACTCAAGTACTTTTTAGCCTACTTGAGACCCTGGTGACGATGTTTTCCCTGTAGTATATACAAGGTGGGTAAAATCTTATGCGACACTTCCACAGAAGTGAGCCACGAAATCCCTAAACATGATTATTCAGGAAAATCATGCCGCCACC
>CAYMCF010000083.1:0-2913 GCA_964388975.1 uncultured Candidatus Saccharibacteria bacterium
GGTAATTTCTAGCCATAAATTACACTTTCTAGGAGTTACCTAAAGCTTGCGGAACGCCAGCGGGGAGCTGTAAAGCGTTTTAGCTTAAAACTTTTAAGCCTAGCTTAAAGGCAGGGATGCAGAGAACCGTATGGAAAAGTATTCACTTTTAAGCTGAGGAATGATGGTCTACTGGTCTATTCATAGTGTAGATTAGCCCATGGTCCTGAGCGAGAAAGGGAATACAGTTCCTAAAGTATTTTTAGCTAGAGCTAGTTTGCTAGTACTTTGTATAGAAATAGAGCAAACAGCATTAAAACTAGCTGCCCGGATGTTCCACGATATCGTGGAGCGGTCAACTAAGAAGATGGGGCTGAGTTGTGGCCTAAAGTAACAATGTTTGTAAATGCCAGATAACTCGCCCATCTTCTTCCCAGACATAATTTTTATCAGGATAGGGCATCACGATATGCTCAGTTTCTTGATGAAACGACAAATCTAACTGCCACGATGTAGGGAAGTTTGTCAAAAAATAGCAGATAGCAGTATATTCTTTCTTCTTTTTGAATCAGAGGTGTATAAATATCAAGATGGCAAGTGTCGCAGGCTTAAAGTGATTTATTTCACGTAGCAGTGACATAAAGGCAGCAAAACAGTTTTTCGGTGCATGTAGTAATCGGCGGGGGATATCGCGAGTCTGTGCAAGGTAAGTATTAAAGGATGCTGCCAATAAATAGTGAGTTCGGTAGGTATTATTACTTAGCGTAATTATTTTGAGGTGGTAGATTTATGTTATAATAAGGTTATGCCAAAACATCTGATTCCAGTCATGAGTCTGATTGCAGCAGTTATTATCATGCTGATGCTCAATTTTACCACCCCGACGGATAATGGTCCGTTAGGGGTGTTAGTTTTTTTCTTAGCTTGCTATGTATTAGTGCTAGGTATAGCACTGATGCTGGTGAAGCTATTTTTTAAGCTCAGCGATAAGCAAATGAATCATAAGGGTTATCTCTATGCCGCGATTATTGCTTTTGGGCCTATTATGTTACTATTAATTCGGTCGCTGGGTAGCCTTAGCCCGTTTACAGCTACGCTAGTAGCGATCGTGGTCTTTTTGGCTTGTTTTTTGGTAAATAAAAGTAAGTAAGGCTGGATCAGGAGCTATTAAAGCAGTTATTTAGCATTTTAGAAAATGTATAAAAATTGTGTACAAAATTGATTACACTTATGCTATAATGAATTCATGAATGGTAGTGAAGTTGGACAGAACAAGCTGAATGCAAAGGAATTTTCAAAAGATATTGACCTCGCTACCGATTTAACCGCGGCGGAGCTTAGCGCGAGTAAGGCTAAGGCGCTAGGCTTGGAGAATGCGAATGGCGTACCAGACAGCCAAGGGAATTCACTGAACGGTTATAATCCTACTCAACCGATGAGCCGCGAGCAGGCTGGTGGACTGGGGAATCGAATTATCACCTTTAACCCGGAGCAGAATCCTGCTGAAGTGCAGCGGGATATTCTGGACAACGAGCGGGTGCAGCGGATGGCGGAGATTGACAATGGCTATGCTGAAGCCGCAAAAACTAATAGCGAAGATCTCATCGGCGTAGAGAGCAAGACTCAGGCCAAGGAGCGTCAGGAAGCAGAGCGCTATATTCTGGCTAGTGAACAAGGGCAAAACGGCCAGTATACTAAGAATTTGATGGATCGTAACCGCAAGCGTATCACTAATGAAACGGTAGCGGCAGTAGATAAATTGATTTCGGATAATAATTATCATCCTGGGCAGCTTGATCGATTACTTATGCAGAGTCGAACGAATTTCCTCAAAGACGTATTTAATCGCATCCTGGGGAGCTGGAACTAATGGATCCGCTGGTAATCATGATTATTATATGTGCAGCTTTATTAGTGGCGGGGGTACTAGTGGCAGTGCGCATTCATAGTCAACGTAAGGCCAAAGATTATGAGCGTAGCCTGAAATTAGTACCGATGTTGATTCATTTGCCGCCCTCTACCGACGACATACAGGCGGGCGGGCGTGATGAGCGCGATGTCACCAACGAAGCACTCAGCCAGGCGCAGGTGATGTATTCGATTATTTCCTCTACACTCAAAAAAGGCTTTGATAGCCAAGTCTACGGGCAGCGCCACATGACTTTCGAGATCATTGCTAGTAATGGTTTTATTAAATATTACGCTATGGTGCCAGCAGTTTTGACGGAGACAATTAAGCAGGCAGTGACTTCGGCTTATCCTTCGGCGCGCCTAGAAGAGGTGGAGCCGGATAGTATTTTTGCTAAGGATGTCACAGTAGATCAGATTGCAGGCGGGGAATTGACTCTCAAGAAAGATTATGTTTACCCGATTAGTACTTACGAAGACAGCCAGCGTGATGCGAGCTTGGCTTTGCTTAATGCTATGGCAGTCACTAAGGAAGGTGAGGGCTTAGGCTTACAAATTTTACTCAGACCAACGGATGGTAGTTGGGTAAAAAATTCACAAGAACGAGTAAAAAGTATTGCTAGAGGGCATAAAAATTTTAAAGGCGGTTCAAAAATTTTATACGAACTTAGCCTCACCGCGCAGGATATTGCCAAAGCTTTTTGGGAGCCCCCAGAAGCGCACGAAAAGTCTGAAGACAAGCCTGCTACTTTAACTAACCTCCAGCAGCAGGAAATTGCCGCCATTGAGGAAAAAACCAAGAATCCCGGCTTTGAAACACTGATCCGGATTGTGGCTAGTTCGGCTAGTAAAGGCCGTTCCGAAGCGATGCTAGGCGGGGTAGTAGCAGCGTTTTCGCAGTTTGATTCGCCAGCCTATAATGGTTTTAAGTATAATGCCTTAAAAAGCCCGAAAAAGCTGGCGGTAGATTTTGTGTTCAGATTTTTCCCGCGTAAAAATCGAACAAATATTTTGAACAGTGTAGAA
>CAYMCF010000084.1:0-2667 GCA_964388975.1 uncultured Candidatus Saccharibacteria bacterium
TTACTCTCTAGAAGAACAGGGGTGTAAAACAACTAGAAAACGGTATTAGACCCAGCTTTGGAGCTGAGGAGATGAAGGCTGAGGAGTGGAGAGCTGAAGTGCTGAAATGCTAAATACTGAATTACTGAGGGGCTGGGAAAATTAGGAAGCCGGCACGACACAGCGCACAGAGAAGCCGAGGTAGCGGCTGCCGTTGTTGGACGGATCCACATAGCCGCTATTGAAGCCCAGGTCGTAAGCGTCGGTGCTACTGTAGGCCGTACTAGACCAGTAATAGCCGAAGGAGCCGACAGTGTCGAGGGAGCCACTGCCGACAAAACCGGCAGCCGGAAAGAAAGCAGAACCATCAACAGTACTACCATTAATGTTGGTTTTCGTATTGCCAAAGACGTAACCTTGAGCATTAGAAAAACCTAAAATGCTATCCGGATAAGTAGCATTTGGATAAGAATCGATCCAAGCGGATTTGATGGAGGTAATACCATTAAAGCTATAATTATAGCCAGTTTGTCCACTGCTTTTATTAGATGTAGGTAATTGCCAGCCTTTCGGACAAATACTACTGGTAGCTTCTCCGCTTTCGACTGATGTACCAGCATTTGCGGCCTGCCAAGAATAATAAGCACCGAAGCCTTTTTGACGGTTGCTGACAGTCTCGCTGGGATTATAGATTTGTGCTTTATAATACCCCGCGCCACTGCCGAACTGATTGGCATTATTTGTTGTCAAAGAAGTAATTTTTGAGCCAGCTAGGTCGAAGTCCGAAGTAACATTGGAATTAGCTGGAGTGAGTTTGGTAGAGCCGGTAGCATTACTGAGATCGGTTTCGTCAAGCTTGAGATTTTGTAGCATCCAACAATTCCCATCACTAAGTTTCTTCACGTAATAGCTATTCTCAGTATCAGCATTACTATATCCGCCACCACGCGAATCTTTGAGAGCTTTGGTGTAGCCAATTTCTGTATCCATACAGACTTCGGGAGTCATTTCCTGCATGGTTTCGATAGCGCTGATGTGCTTTTTAGCGACACAGCGCACAGAGTAGCCAGGATAGCGGCCTCCGTTAATAGTTGGAAAAGCTCCACTAGCGCTCAAGGATAATGCGTAAGCAGCTGTAGAATAATAAGCGGTACCAGACCAGTAGTGACCACTAGAGCCAACTCCAGTAAAACGACCTTTCGTGACATCGCCAGCAGCAGGAAAGAAGGCAGAACCGTCTACAGCGATACCACCGATACTTAAGGTTTTATTGCCAAGATAATAGCCAGAATTGCTGCTTGGGGTAAAATCTCCGACCACACTGCTACCCTGATCGTATAAGGTTTTAAATTCCCCAGAAGATCCTCCAGTCGGTAAACGCCAACCTTTGGGACAAATATCATAAATAGCATTATTATCACCTACTGCGGTAGTACCTGCAGTAGCGGTTAACCAAGAATAATGAGCCCCGTTTAAACCGTAGTCTGTGCGATAATATGCGCCTTCTTGTTTTTGAAAATTGTCCACAGCTGGTTCACTCCATAGCTCGGATGCTGGAATTTTATATTCATCTTTCACATTAGAATTAGTGGAGTTAATAGCTGTATCTACCAGGTTCAAGTTCTGCGTCATCCAACAATTACCGTCGCTAAGTTTCTTCACCATATAAGTTTTAGTATTGGGCTTACCTTCATTATCATAACCTCCGCCTCGGTTATCCTGCAAATAGGCTACTTCACCAATATTAGTAGAAGCGCAAATCTCGGGAGTGATTTGTTGGAGCTGGAAAAGATCTTTTAGCGTAGTGGTAACTTGCTGTGGAGAAGCAGTGAGGGAAAGCATTACATTAGTTCGATAATGCCCAGAAGTAGCATCATCACCAAACTTGGCTGCGAAGACTAATTTCTTGGTAAAATCTTCACTGTAGGTATTTTTGGCAGCGAGTAAACCATCTTCAAGACTATCGGCTATGCTACCAAGCTTAGGCATCGTATAATACTGCATCGTCGTCTCATCAGCATTAACCTCTCCCCAAGACCAGCCCCAAGTATTGTTGTTCATCTCGGTAGGAGTTTTACCGGCTGCACCAGGCAAGACTACGTTACTGTTATCTAGCCTTAAGCCATCACTACCGTCAGCATAAGAAATTACTAAGCTGTAGTTCATAATGTCTGCTGCACTAACGGAGACATCATGACTGCGATAAGCCATACCAGAACTAGTCACTAAAGTAGCACTATTTTGGTCAGCACCATATTTACCATTATTCTTGGTAATCTTAATGGATGCAGCTGGAGCAGCATTAGTTGCAGTATCCCCTGGGTCAAGAGCAGAAGCAGATTCTGCATAGTCAAATACCGTACCGACGCTAAAAGCATAACTAAGTATACCTAAGAAAGTTAACATACAAAATATAGGTATCATCTTCGATAGCCTATATAGCTTAAACTTAATATTATGGCTTCTTTGCATCATTGCCCTCCTTAGGTTTATTTAACTTTCTGCTAGTTTTTCCAAGTAGAGCCATTTTTGCATATATAATATATTAGTAATAGAGGAAGCATTTTAGCATCAAAAAGATATGCAGAACTCAATCCATCATTAGTTGGACTTTATCGCTCCTTTATTTTCTGAACGAGTTCCGGTGGAGCTCTCAAAATCGAACCCCTTCGGGTCGTGATTTTGACC
>CAYMCF010000085.1:0-2651 GCA_964388975.1 uncultured Candidatus Saccharibacteria bacterium
GAGCAGCTCCGTCCTAAGGAGAAGGTTGTGGGTTCAACTCCCGCCCAGGTCACCAAGCATATCTTATGCGCAGCGAAATTTTGGCTACGCTTTTTTGTTACAAAAATAGAGTTTGAGATACCAAAATTTTTTTGCTAAAATATGTTATAATATACTTATGTATATTACTGAACTGATTGGCGACTTTATCGAACATCTTGAAGTAGAAAAAGGCCGTTCGCGCAAAACTGCCGAAAACTACGAACGTTATCTCTTGCGTTTCCAGAATTTAGCCTTGAATATTTTTGAAGCCGAGCCAAACTTACGCGTCAAACAAAATGCCGATACCGATCTTTCCGATTTTACGCCCGAAGACATCACACCAGAGTTAATTCGCAAATTTCGGTTGCAACTAAACCGCGAGGTAGATCGCTACGGAGAAAATCTCGAAGCAATTACTCAAGCCTATCATCTAATTGCTTTGCGAGGTTTCCTAAAATACTTAGCTAAGCGTGGCATTAAATCGCTTGACCCTTCCCTGGTGGAACTGCCGCATGTAGTGCGCAAACAAGTGACTTTTTTGCATTATGACGAAGTGGAAGATTTGCTGAATGCCATTGACACTGATAATGAAACCGGCTTGCGTGACCGCGCGATTATCGAACTGCTTTTTTCTGGTGGCCTACGCGTATCGGAATTAGTCAAGCTAAATCGCGATTCGATTAACTTAGAGCGACGTGAATTTATCGTGCGCGGCAAAGGCAGCAAAGACCGCCCAATTTTTATTTCCGAAGCCGCCGCTGACTGGGTGCAAAATTATCTCAACGCTCGCACTGATTCCCTGCCGCCACTCTTCCTGAACAACAGCAAAAACCTCAATGCAGTAGATACTTCTGGCAACTTTCGCCGACTCACGCCGCGCTCGGTGGAGCGAATCGTACAAAAGTATGCCAAGCTCGCTGGCATCACTAAGCATGTCTCACCACATACCCTGCGGCATAGTTTTGCTACTGATTTGCTCATGAACGGTGCCGACATCCGCTCCGTCCAGACTATGTTGGGGCATGCGGATATTTCTACTACGCAAATTTACACTCACGTCACCGACCCACATCTCAAAGAAGTGCACGAGAAGTTTCATAGTGAGACGGAATAAGATAAACGACTTCATCAGTACCTTCGCGAAGAGTGGTCTAGTACAAGGAAAAGTTGAAGCGCGCAAGCGAACCGTATTATACATACGGAGAGCGCGCACTGGAAACTTTGACGTAGTAATAGGCTGCTATTCGCAAAGGTCTATAGTGAACTGATAAGCAATGGCAAGCAATTGCCAAGAACGAGCACAATCACAAACGCCGCTACTAGAAACGGGCCAAAATGCACCACATGTTTACCACTTTTGATGGCGCTGGGGACGGAAACGAAATCCCCCAACAAGTTGGCTAAGAAAATCGTCCACAAAGCTAGCCACCAGTCTGCCAAAGCCAAAGCTAGCGCTAAAGCCAATATCCAATCTCCGCCACCCATCAAACGCTCTTTGGAGAACTTGTAAATTAGGAAACAAGTCCCAGATAATATCGCCACTCCCGCCAAAGCGCTGAGTAAACCTTTGGATAAAATCCCATCATCGCTCATCTCGATTAAGCACATTTTGAGTACAAAGATTGCCAAGCCAAAAATAATCGCCAAGATTAATAATACTACCGGTAACTCCCCCCAGCGCGCATCGTAAACTGCCAAAATCATCAAGACTACTAACATGATGAGCGTAAGCACAAAAGCTCCTAATTGTGCCGCTAGAAACTGTGGGTTTTGCTCCAAAGTGGGCCAGTTATCAATAATTGGCAAAAGATAAGCCCAGCTCAGCATGAAAAATGCGATCGCCATGCTAATCTCGGATAAGAAATCCCCCACGCCAATCTTGGCATGGCAATTACGGCAACGCCCACGCAAAACTAGCCAAGAAATAATCGGGATATTATCGTACCACTTAATGCGCTTCTTGCAATGCAGACATACCGACCATTGACCAAGATCCTTTTTCTTAACTATGCGATAATGCCAACGCCAAGCTTGGCAACACGCAAACGAGCCAAACACTGCCCCCAAGATAAACATCATCACCAAAATCAAAACTTCTAAAACTTGATCCATATATACTTATCTTACCATAAAATGTTTAAGTTTTGCAAGATTTCTAAATCATAAATAACTTGTTCCGTAAAATAACAATTATAGAAATTCTGTAGAATGAATTGTGCGAAAAGTAGCTCCCGCGCGAGGAGCTACTTTGATAGCTTTGCAAGTTAGCTGATTACTCTAGCCGGCGTTATCTTGACAATAGACGCCACTACCTTCGAGCTTATACATCAGCGCATACTGACGCGAACCTTTTGAACCCTTAATAGTTTCACCATCACAGCTTGCACTAGTAAAATAATAAATTGTTGCACTTTTACCGTCCTTGCCACCGTATGTCGGCGTGAAGGAGCCCGTAGCAGGAATTGACTCTTGCACAATTGTATACGAGCCTAACGAAGGATCCGCAAAATCGTCAGCAGTACCATTTATACCAACAACATAGTTCTTGATAAAGTCTTCACTCTTAACTTCACCGGTACCAGTACCAAATTTAGGAACCTTACTCCAATAAGAAATCGTCAATTCTGTCT
>CAYMCF010000086.1:0-2568 GCA_964388975.1 uncultured Candidatus Saccharibacteria bacterium
ATATGGCCATAGACGAGTATAGACTGTCCAGCATTTTGAATTATGGAACAAGACCATTTAGTGTTCAAAATCTTGACTTTTTGAACAAAGTGTGCTATAATGGAAGTATGAGGTAAAGGGAGTGGCAAAATGAGTATCATGCAACCAGTTTTATCAGATTATACTACGGTAGGTGGGCATCAATTGGATGCGGAACAGCTGGCGTGTATTCAGCATGATGCTCATAACCATTTGGTGATCGCTGGTGCTGGCACCGGCAAAACTACGACCATCGTAGGGCGAGTGAAATACCTTTTGGCTACCGGCAAAGCCCGCCCAGAAGAGATTTGCGCTTTGGTTTACAATCGAGAAAACGCCAACGAAATGCGCCGGAAAATCCAGGCCGAAGCTGGCTCGGGCATTGATGTATTTACTTTTCATGGCTTGGGTTATCGGATTATTGGCAAAACTCTTAGCATTCCACCTTGGGTAAAGAGCGAACGTAAGAAGAAACAATTCGTAGGCCAAGTAATTTTAGAAAAGCAACAGAATGACCGCAAGTATAAAGAAACTTTGCGACGCTATCTTAGCTATTGCCCCGACAAAACCGAGTTTGATTTTATTAGCAAAGAAGAGTTTCTGCTTTACAAAAATGATCACCCTATGCTAACGATGATGGGTGAAAATGTCAAAAGTTATGGTGAGCTAGAGATTGCCAATTATCTCACTCGGCATGGTATTAAGTACGAATACGAGCGTGCCTACGAAGTCGACACTAGTGACGAAACTCACGCGCAATATCATCCGGATTTTTATTTGCCGGAGTATGGTATTTATATTGAATATTTTGGTATTAATCATCAGGGTGAAGTGCCGGTATGGTTTTCTGGGCGTGATGGCAAGACTGCTACGGAAACTTATCAGCAAAGTATGGAATGGAAACGCGCCACGCACCGCGCTAATGGTACTATTTTGATCGAATGCTACGGCTACGAAAAAATTGACGATGTCTTATCGGAACGGCTAGAAGAGCGTCTGCAAGAGCATGGCGTAGAAGTCGACTGTCAGGTGCAGGCGAAACAAATTCTTGCACTCTGGCAGCAAATCCAAAAAGATCCCGATTCGCGTTTTGGTAAACTGTGTGATTTATTAATTAACCTAATCGATATTCTCAAAACCAAAGAAATGACTGTAGCGGAAGCGAAAATGGAAAATCTGACCGACAAAAATAGCAGCGAAAATGCTGATATTCTGGAATTATTGGAGCCAGTGTTTGCGGCCTATGCGCAACGTTTGGCAGCAGAAGACGGGATTGATTTTGTGGATATGATTATCCAGTCGCGCAAAAAAGTGGAACAAGGGCAATATTGTCATCAGTATAAATATGTGATTATTGATGAGTATCAGGATCTTTCTGATGATCGGTATAAACTAATTAAGGCTCTACGCGAGGTAAAAGATTTTGATTTGTTTTGCGTGGGTGACGATTGGCAAGGCATTAATGGTTACGCTGGCGCGCGGATTGATTATATTTTGAACTTTGCCAAATATTGGGGACCAACTGATACAAGCTACATCCAAACGACTTATCGATTTGGGCAGAGCTTGGCCGAAGCCAGTGGTAAATTTATCATGCAGAACCCGCATCAGCTGACCAAAAGTATCAAAAGCGCCACGTCCGAAGCGGAATTTGCGCTGGAAGAAGTTTGCAGCGACCAAGAGGATGGCGCAGCGTATAATTTGTGCGGTCGCCTAGAAACGCTGCCGGAGCAAAGTACGGTATTTTTGCTGGGGCGATATAATTCTGATTTGGAAATGATTCGTCAACAGAAACTTTTTGAAGTAAAACGAGGTGATGATAAAATTTCTTACCTGCCGCGGCCAGATCTAGAGATTACTTTCCATACCGTACATGGTTCAAAAGGGCTAGAGGCAGATTATGTTTTTCTGTTGAATAATAAAAATACCGTGAAAGGTTTTCCGAGCCGCATTACGGATTTGCCGATTATTCGGCTGCTCAATAATACGGAAGAAGAATATCCTTTTGCCGAAGAACGTCGAGTCTACTATGTGGCACTGACGCGAGCGCGAGTAAAAACTTGTATTTTGACATTGGGTGATAAGCTTTCTGAATTTGTGAATGATTTACATGAGAACTTTGCCAACAAAATGCTCAGTTGGCAAACTTGCCCAAAGTGCAAAACGGGCAAATTATGCTTCCACTGTGGTAGCTACGGAGCTTTTTATGGCTGTTCCGAATATCATGCGGCGGACGGTAGTTCTTGCCGTTATACATATAATTTGCGCTCGATGAAGTGATTGCAGCCGCAAACCACACCAGTGCGCTTGCTTCCCTGCTGGGATTCATAAATCTGTTCGTTTTTGTATTTTTTGTTGTGAAATATCGTGCTGATGCTTGTTATTTTGAAGATTTTTGCTATATAATGGGGCACATAGCAGTCAGTAGGCTTGTAATTTATGAGTTTGTGGAGTGGGAGTTAGATTAGGCTAAAGGAGATTTATGCTTATAATACGGTCTAATACCGTTTTCAAGTTGATGCTTATGCCTATAGTTGGATAGTCTTCCTG